>CAZLEB010000010.1:0-23243 GCA_964558475.1 uncultured Actinomycetota bacterium | reverse complement strand
AGGGTGCCTATAGTTTCTGTAAAAATGATGATGATTTAGGGGACATTTACAGAAAGATGCATGACGCTTATTGCAGGATACTGGAAAGGATTGGTCTAAAGTATAAGGTGGTAGAGGCTGATACGGGACTGATTGGCGGAAGCTCATCTCATGAATTTATGGTACTTGCTGAAAACGGTGAAGAAAAATTAGTTTTTTGTCCGGGGTGCGGTTATTCGGCAAAATATGAAATGTCGGAGTCTGTATCCGAAACCGGTAGTGACAGCTGTATTAATTGTGGAAAAGGACTTAAATTCGAAAAAGGAATTGAGGTCGGGCATATTTTCAAGTTAGGTAGTAAATACAGTGATAAGCTGGATGCCAGGTTTCTGGATATAAATGGAAAATTAAAATCTCTCGTTATGGGCTGTTATGGAATAGGGATTACAAGGATGATGGCAGCAGCGATAGAACAACTGCACGACAGTAAAGGAATAATATGGCCCACTTCCATAGCTCCTTTTACAGTCAATATTATTGTTACAACTGCAAAAAACAAGAAGTTATCTGAAGCAGGGGATGCGATATATAAGACTTTGACAAAACTGGATGTTGAAGTTCTTTATGATGATAGAGATATAAATGCAGGAATAAAATTTAAAGATTCAGATTTGATCGGGATACCTATTAAGTTTATACTGGGCAGGAAATTCATAGAAGGTAAGTTAATCGATGTCGAGTACAGGAAAGATGGTAAGAGGATAGAGCTGCCTGTAGATTTAATTCCAGGATTCATAAAAGAATTTAAGACTGCAAATAACCTCATATAACCTCAAATGGACAACCAAAAAAGTAAAATCAAAGGAATTTTAGAAAAGATTGTTTTTAAAAATTCTGAGACTGGATTTACCGTTGGAAGAGTAAGGTTGGAGGATAATAATCTCGTGACCATCGTAGGAAATACTTTCGAGCTTCAATGCGGTGAAAAGCTGGAAGTAACCGGGAGATGGATCTTAAGTAAAAGTTATGGACAGCAGTTTGAAATTGAAAGCATTGAGACGTCTGAACCAACTACTGTTATTGGCATAGAGAATTATTTGGGCTCGGGTCTGATAAAAGGTATTGGACCGGTAATTGCAAATAAAATAGTCTCTCATTTTAAGCTTGAGACTCTAAAAATACTGGATGAAGATCCAAAAAGATTAAATGAAATAGAGGGCATCGGTAAGAAAAGAATAAATCTTATCTTAAAATCCTGGGAAAAACATAAAAATATAAGAGAGGTTATGATCTTTCTGCAGTCTTACGGAATAAGCAACACTTGTGCTATAAAAATTTACAATAATTATGGTAATAATTCAATAAGTGTAATAAAGGTAAACCCTTATAGACTGTCTGAAGATATATTCGGAATAGGTTTTAAGACTGCCGATAAAATTGCATTGAAAACAGGTGTCGAAAAAGATTCTCTGTTCAGAATAAAAGCGGGAGTAATTCATTTATTAAGAGCTGCAGAGGATGAAGGGCACTGTTACTTCCCTTATGAAGGATTTATAGAAATAGCCGAGGGTTTCCTTTGCACGGAGCTGGGAAAAATTACTGATGCCATGGGTGAACTGGAAAGGGAAGGAAAAATAATTATCGTAAGAGATGACGAAAATAAGGTATATCTTACAAGTATCTATAATGCTGAAAAATATGTGAGTGAGAAAATTCTATCGCTCTTAAATAATGGTAAAAAAAACAGGTTAAAGGAAGGCAAGAAGGAAAGCATATATCACTTAATAAATAGTCTGACGGCTAAAGAAAAAATAATACTGGATAATATTCAGATAAAAGCCATTGAAAAAGCGGTAACTGAAAAAGTACTGGTCATAACCGGAAGCCCCGGTACAGGAAAAAGTACAATACTTAATTTCGTAATAAAGATTTTTGAAAAGGATAATAAAAGTGTACTTTTAGGCGCTCCAACCGGAAGAGCTTCTAAAAGATTATGTGAGACTACCGGCAGGGAAGCAAAGACTATACACCGGCTTTTAAATTACAATCCGAAATTAAATAAATTTTTAAAAAATGAAAAAGACCCTATTGAAGCAGATGTTGTAATAATTGATGAGGCTTCAATGCTTGATGTAAGGTTGATGAAAAATTTACTTTCGGCCATAAAGCCCCAGACCGTTGTTATTTTTGTGGGTGATATAGATCAATTGCCGGCGGTAGGTCCCGGAAATGTTTTGAGTGACATAATCGGTTCCGGTGTAGTAACTGTAGTTGAGCTAGAAACGATTTACAGACAGGAGGGCGAAAGTCTTATTATATATAATGCACACAAGGTGCGGGATGGCCAATTTCCATATATCGGCAAACCAAAAAATAATGATTTCTTCTTTATTGAAAAAGACGAGCCTGAAGAAGTTGTAAGTCTTATATTAAACCTGCTTGTCAAAAGAATCCCTGAAAGATTTAATTATGATCCTCTTTATGATGTCCAGGTTCTGGTTCCAACTAATAAAGGAACTGTTGGGGTTAATAATTTAAATTCCAGGATACAGGATATTTTAAATTTTAACAGTCAAAAAGTTATAAGAGGTTCTGTACAGTACAGATTGAACGATAAAGTAATACAGTTAAAAAATAATTATGAGAAAGATATTTATAACGGAGATATAGGATTTATAAGTGGTATAGATTTGGAAGCGGAAGAAATAAAAGTAAATTTTGATGGCAGGAATGTTATTTATAATTTCTTTGAGCTGGATGAAATAAGCCTGTCTTATGCTATATCTATTCATAAATCTCAGGGGTCTGAATTCAAATGTGTTATAATACCAATCTTAACTTCTCATTATATGTTGCTGCAAAGAAATTTGCTTTATACTGCAATTACCAGAGCCAGAGAGCTTGCAATAATAGTTGGAAGCAAAAAAGCAATAGGGATGGCAGTAAATAGAAATATTGTTGAAAAGCGATATACCAGTTTGAAGGAATTGCTCAGGAGCTTTTAGCAGGCTTCTCTTCCGGATTAATAATAATGAATGCCATAAGTACCGTTAAAGTTTTTTATAACGCCGATACGGCTGTAAAATAACTTCAATAAACATAGATACCGATTGAATTTTTTTTATTTTATGATATACTTTTAAAGAAATTTTTAAATGAATAGTTATTTAAAATAGTGGGCTAGTCCCACTTTTTTTTAGTTTAAATTTTATTACAAACAGGTGATAGGGTTGAATAAAAAATTATTAGCAGCATTAGTAGAACTGGAGAGAGAAAAAGGCATAAAAATGGATACCTTAATAGAGGCCCTTAAAATTGCCTTTGTTTCAGCCTATAAAACAAATTATCAGGTGGATTATGATTGCCGGGCAGATATAAACGAAAAAACCGGAGAGATAAAAGTATTTAAAATCTTAGGTGAAGGTGAAAGTGCAGATAAGACGATAAAGGACAGCGATGAAAAAAATGAGGTAGAAGTTACCCCGGATAATTTCGGAAGGATTGCGGCCCAGACTGCCAAGCAGGTAATAAGACAGAGGATTAAGGAAGCAGAACGGGAGATTATGTATGAAGAATTTAAAGATAGGGTAGGAGACATGGTAACGGGCATAATCCAGCAGAGTGACACAAGATTTACCCTGGTAGATTTGGGTAAAGTAGAGGCATTGCTTCCACAATATGAACAGGTTCCAAGAGAAAGATACAAACACGGAGAAAGAATAAAATGCTATATTTCTGATGTAAGAAAAACAACGAAAGGACCTCAGGTGATAGTATCAAGGACGCATACCGGTTTAATCAGGAAGTTGTTTGAACTGGAAGTACCTGAGATTTACGAGGGAATCGTAGAGATAAAGAGTATTGCCAGAGAAGCAGGTTATAGAACTAAAATTGCCGTTAGCTCAAATGAGAAAAATGTAGATCCCGTAGGAGCATGTGTGGGCCCCAAAGGTTCACGGGTTAAAATGGTTGTTGATGAATTAGGAGGGGAAAAAATAGATATAGTAGAATACAGTGATGATATTGTAACCTTTATTAAAAATGCTTTAAGCCCGGCAAGAGTTTTAAAGGTGCTGGTTGATGAAGATAACAAGTTTGCATTGGTTGTAGTTTCAAGTGACCAGCTTTCCCTGGCTATAGGCAGAGAAGGTCAGAATGCAAGACTGGCGGCTAAATTAACCGGGTGGAAAATTGATATAAAAAGTGAAAAGCAGTTCGAAGAGGAATTGGATGAAGCCAGAGAAGAAAGATTAAAAGGCAAAGGAGAAGATACTGAAACCAGCAAGTAAATTATGGGCAGAAAATAGTAAATAACTGGAGGATTTTGCGGTTACCAGAGGTATTAATAATGGATTAGGGGCAGTTTAAACGGATTATGAATGCAAAAAAAGAAGAAAGCAAAAATAAAATTATGAAGAAAAATGCGGCCGGACAAAAAAAATTAAAGAAGGGCGAGTTAAAAGAAAAGATCGAGTCCAGGTCTAAGGATGAATCTCAGCCTAAAGATGCAGTTTTGGTCGAAAAAACAAAGAAAACAGAAGCTGAAACTAAAGGAAAGAAAAGAGTGGAACCCAAAGTAAAGAAGAAGACCGGGAAAACAGTAAGAATTAAAAAGAAAACAGGAGTTAAAATAAAAGAAAAAGTTAAGGGAGAAACAAAAATAAAAAAAGGTAAAGCTCCGGCTAAAATTAAAAGCGGAATTAAGACTAAAAGCGAAGTTAAAACCACCCTTAAAGCAGCTCCCAAAAAAGCAGTCAGGGAAAAGGCTAAAGAAGTTAAAATCAAAAAAAATACTATAGCTTCCGGGGAAATAAAAACTGTAGAGAGAACAAAGGCAAAACCAGATTGGGAAGAAGAAAAAAAATTAAGTATCAGGAGTGTGATTGATAGGGAGCTTGATAAAGAGGAGAAAGAAGGAAGGCTGAGGGTAAGATTAATCCAGAAGAAAAAAATTGTTCCCCAGGAGAAAGTAGAAGAAGAGGAAGCCTTAAAAGAAAAACACAAAGAATTAGAAAAGAAATTAAAAAAAAGACCGGAAATAAAAAAAGTAATTGAAATTTCTGAAGGAATAACAATAAAAAAGTTTTCAGAGAAAATAAATGTTCCTTCGAATGAAATGATAAAACTGTTATTTAATATGGGTGAGGTTATTAATATAAACCAGTCCTTAAGCAAGGATTTAATAGAGTATCTATCACATGAATATAACTTTAAATATCAGATTGTAGGTTTTGAAGAGAGATTAGAAGAAGTTTATAAAGATTTTGAAAAAGATTTGGAGCCCAGACCTCCGATTGTAACTGTAATGGGGCATGTAGATCATGGAAAAACAACATTGCTCGACGTTATTAGAGAGACCAGTGTTGCAACCAGTGAGCAGGGTGGAATAACCCAGCATATAGGTGCTTATCAGGTTGACTATAAAGGTAAAAAAATTACCTTTATAGATACACCCGGGCACGAGGCATTTACATCCATAAGAGCAAGGGGGGCAAAGGTTACCGATATTGCTGTAATTGTCATTGCCGCTGATGATGGTATTATGCCTCAGACGGTAGAGGCAATAAATCACGCAAAAGATGCCGGTGTTCCTATTATTATTGCCATTAACAAAATTGACCTCCCAAATGCAAATCAGGAGAAGATAAAAAAGGGTCTTACCGAATATAATTTGGTTCCGGAGGAGTGGGGAGGGGACACTGTTTGTATAGAAATTTCTGCTAAAAAAAAGATTAATCTGGATGAATTTCTTGAAATGATTCTGCTGGTAGCTGATTTGAATGAAGTAAAAGGCAACCCAAATTCTGAAGGTATCGGAGTAATAATTGAGTCAAGATTGGATAAGGGTTTAGGTCCTGTAGGTACGGTAATTGTAAAGAGAGGAAAATTAAAAGTAGGGAGTTCTTTTGTTACCAGTGGTTCGCTTGGAAAAATAAGGTTAATCAGGGATGAAAATGGTAAAAACTTAAGGGAAGCAGTCCTGTCACAACCGGTTGAAATCACCGGTTTTTCTCAGGTGCCGAAAGCAGGAGATAAATTATTTGTGGTTAAAAATGAAAAAGTGGCAAAAGAGCTTTTTAATAGAAGAGATTATGAGAAAAAGATGATGAAAATTGCTGATTCAAGAAAAAGCTTAACTCTGGAGAGATTATCTGAATTATCAAAAGAAAGTAAAATAAAAAAATTAAAAATAATCCTTAAGGCAGATTCTGACGGCTCGCTTGATGCGGTAGAAAAATCGCTGAATAACATAAAAGAAGAAACAATAAAAATTGATATAATACACAAAGCAATTGGAGCAATAACAGATAGCGACATTCTATTAGCTGCAGCTTCAAATGCAATTGTAGTTGGTTTTGGTGTAGTTCCTACTCAAAAAGCAGATGCATTACATAAGAAGGAAAATGTGGAAGTCAGGACTTATGATGTTATCTATAAATTAATTGATGATATTACCCTTGCATTTAAAGGATTACTGGAACCTGAAGTAAAAAGGATTGATAAGGGTAAAGCTGAAGTCAGAGAAGTATTTAAGCTACCGAAATCAGGGATAATTGCCGGCTCTTATGTACTTGAAGGTGAAGTTGAGAGAGGCAATTTGGTAAATGTAGTAAGAGATGGAAAAATAATCCATGAGGGAAGAGTCGTAACTCTCCACAGATTCAAAGAAGATGTTAAAAAGATTTCATCCGGATATGAATGCGGCATAAGACTGGAAGATTTTCAGGATTTAAATAAGGGTGATATTCTGGAGTTTTACGAAGAGAAGTAATTCTTAAATGGTTGTGATTTAAGTGGACAGAAGAAAAAAAGCGGAGATAGATCTGAAAAGAGAAATAAGTTTTATTATAAATACCAAAGTAAAAGATCCCAGAATAGGATTTATAACAGTTACTGACACAAAGCTATCAATTGATTTTAAATGTCTAAATGTTTTTGTCAGCATTATGGGCGAAGAGGACGAGATAAATAGAAGCCTGGAGGGTTTAAAAAATTGCTGCGGTTTCATAAAGAAAAACATGCGGCAAAGGTTAAAATTAAGAAATTTACCCAGTATAAGGTTCTTGTATGATAAATCTATTTACAGCGGTATGAAAATATCGGAAATATTGCAGACTCTGGATAAAGATAAGTGATAGTAACGAGGTAACATAATTGGATATAAATAAGTTATATGACCGGATATCGGAAATTATAAACAGTAATGATAATTTTTTGATTATAACTCATATCTATCCGGACGGAGATTCGTTAGGTTCACAGGTATCCCTGTATCAGTTAATATCTCAATTAAAAAAGAATGTAGTAGCTTTTTGCAATAGTGAATTACCTTATCAATATAAATTTCTGCCTTATTTTAATGAGATTAAAAAAGATTTAGGGGAGATAGAAACCTGCGGTAAAGGATGTATTTGCTTTTGTCTTGATTGTGCGGACGAAAGCAGAATGAATTTGGATTTTAAGGTACTGAAGGACAGCGTAAAGTATATAATAAATATAGATCATCATAATAATAACACTAATTTTGGCAATTTAAATATTGTAGATACACAGAAATCTGCAACTGCCGAGATTTTATATGACCTGATTTGTAAACATTACCGGAAGCTTTTAAATGATGGAATAGCCATGGGCATTTATGTGGGGATACTTACAGATACCGGTAAATTCCAGTACAGCAATACCAATTATACTGTTCATAAAGTGGTAAGCGATCTATTGAAATTTAATCTTTATCCTTCCGAAATCTATAAATATATATATGAGAATGAACCTCTGGCAAGGTTTAAATTAATTGAGCTTATCCTTAAAAGAATTGAATACGTGGATTCTTATGGATTAATATATTCATATATTCTGGAAGAGGATTTTAAAAAGCTAAATTTGCCGTTTTCCTCTCAAGATGGCGTAATCAACTTGCTCAGGAGTGCAGAAGGGGTAAGGGTCGCTGCCCTGATAAAGCAAACCGGTAAAAAAAGTTTTAAAATCAGTCTTCGTACCTCGGATAATAATATTAACTTATTTAAAGTCGCCAGTAAATTTAACGGCGGCGGTCACAGGATGGCATCTGCTTATTCCGATAATGGAAATTTGAGAGCTGTGATTAATAATTTAAAAAATTCAATAAAGGATAATATTAAATTATGAATAGTGCTGGTGGTAAATCTAATCTACTGGAAGATTTTAATGGCATAATATTGATAAATAAACTCACCGGTACAACTTCTTATGATGTTATAAGGCGGATAAAAGAAGTTTTTTTTTAAAAAAAATTGGCCATACCGGTACGCTGGATCCTATAGCGGAAGGTCTGCTTATTATTTTAATAAATAAGGCTACTAAACTATTCAATTATTTTTTATCTTTAAGCAAAGAATATGTTGCAGATATAAAACTGGGAGTAATTACTGACACATGGGATCTTGATGGAAAGGTTTTAACTACAAGAGAGGTTAAGGACGTAAGTTTAAGGAAAATATCCAGAATCTTAAGTAAATTTACAGGAAGGATCAAGCAGACACCGCCGGTATACTCATCGGTAAAGTATAAAGGAAGGCCATCATATAGTTACGCCAGGAGAGGGCAGAGTATAGATTTAAAATCAAAAATGGTAAATATTTACAATCTGGAACTTATTTCCCTGGGTAGTGATTTGCTTACGGTAAAAGTAAATTGCAGCTCGGGTACATACGTCAGGTCTCTGGCTCATGAAATAGGAGGTTTATTGGGTTGCGGCGCCTCAATAAAAGGACTGAAAAGGGTAAAAATTAACGATTTTAAACTGGAGAACAGTATTGGTGTTGAAGAACTTATGAAAGGAAAATTGAAAAAAAGCGACTTAGAATCCAGCTCATACATAATACCTATTGAGAAATTGATGGATAAAAATCCGAGTCTTTTTATAAAAGACGGATATATATATCATATAACCGGTGGACATCCGGTTGATGGTGAGATGGTCGAGTTCAGCAGAACCGTAGGTAATGATTTATTAAAAAAGGGAATTTTTGTAAAGATAAAAGACAGCAACAAAAATACAGTGGCAATACATGAAATTTTAAGCAGAAAAATAATTTCTGATATTAAGAGTAAGAAATTAAATTTAACTAAAAATATTGTAATTTTCAGGTAGTTCATTAAAATCTAATAGTTTAAGGTTTATAAGTACGCGTGGGGTATTAAGTTGTCAGAATTATTGGAATTAGAAAAATTAGATAAAAGTTATTTTAGGTTTAAAAACCCTGTTATGGTAATTGGTTTTTTTGATGGGGTACATTTAGGACATAAGAAGATAATCGAAGCCTGTATAAAAGAATCAAAAAAAATAAATGGTGTCAGTATAGTTCTGACATTTAATAAGCCTCCGCTGAATGTAGTAAAAAGTGAGATGTATAAAAAACTTATAATTTCCTATGAGGAAAAGATAAGGATCCTTGATGGCTTAGGAGTTGATTTTATTGTAACCGCTAATTTCGATTCTGATTTTTTAATGCTGGAAGCGGAGCAGTTTTGTAAGTGTATACTTATTGATAAGTTTTATATAAGAGAAATTTTTGTGGGAGATGGATTTCGTTTTGGCTTTAAAGCAGAAGGAGATGTATCTTTATTAAAAAGGTTTTTCGAACCTTACAATATAAAGGTAAATGTAATCCCTCTCCTTAAGATAAAGGGCAAAGTAGTTTCGAGCACCAATATTAGAAAATATTATTCCAAGGGTAATATAAAGGAGATAAAAAATTTATTGGGAAGAAATCCTCAAGTTGAAGGAATTGTTGTAAGAGGAGCAGGCAGGGGGAAACAGCTGGGATTTCCTACTGCCAATATAGATGTTTGTGAGGTTTTTATGGCTCCAAAAGATGGAGTTTATCTGGGTACTGTTGAAATTGATACTGATGATAATAAATCATTTCCGTCTATTATAAATATGGGAGACAATCCAACTTTCAAAGAATCAAAAAAATGGATTGAAGCTTTTATAATAAATTTCAAAGAAAATATATATGGAAGGAAAATAAGGATTATTTTTTTAGAAAGATTGAGGGATGAAATTACTTTTGAGAGCAAAGATAAATTAATTGGCCAGATGAAACTGGATTTGGAATATGCTAATAAATACTTTAAAAATAAGAGCTTATAATCCGGAGCTGATTTTTAAGGACTTAAAAGGTTCCGATAGTGACTTCCATTACGGGATAGGAAATACTTAAAATGTGATTAAATTGTAATTAATATAAGCTTGTGATAAATTATAGTACGGACATTTTGAGGAGGTGAAAAAAGTTGACTTTGGTAAAAGAAGAGAAAAAAAAGGTTATTGAAAAATTTAAAACTCATGAGAATGATACCGGTTCCTCCGAAGTTCAGATAGCTATTCTAACTAAAAAGATTAACAGGCTGAATGAACATTTGAAGGCGAATAAAAAGGATCACCATTCCAGGAGAGGCCTGGTTATTATGGTTGGTAAAAGAAAAAGACTTTTGGGATATTTAAAAAATAATGATGTGAATAGATATAAAAAAATAATTGAAGAATTAGGTTTAAGAAAATAAATCTATATTTTTTAGTTTTATAGTTAAAAGGAGAATGCAATATATAAATGGAAAAAAATTATGAGATAGATATTGGCGAGAGGAAAATGCTATTTTCAACTGGTAAAGTAGCAAGGCAGGCCAATTCAGTTTTAGTCAAGTTCGGAGGAAATGGAGTCTTGGTCACAGCAGTTATGAATCAGAAACCAGTTGAGAATTTAGACTTTTTCCCCCTTGTAGTTGATGTCGAAGAGAGGATGTATGCGGCAGGTAAGATACCTGGAGGGTTTTTTAAAAGAGAAGGTAGAGCAAGTGATAAAGCAGTTCTTAACTCAAGATTAACTGACAGGCCCCTGCGGCCGTTATTTAATAAAAATATAAGAAATGAAGTTCAATTAATTGCTACAGTTCTTTCTTTCGATCAGATTAATCCTTATGATATTTCAGTGATAAATGGATCTTCAATGGCTTTATATTTATCGGATATACCATTTGACGAGCCAATAGGTGCGGTCAGAATGGGTAAAGTAGGTGAAAGGTGGATAATAAATCCGGTTTACAGTGAGATTGAGGAAAGTATTGTAGATATAGTAACAGCAGGCACGGAAGAAGCAATATTAATGGTAGAAGCAGGAGGAAGGGAAGTGCCTGAAGAAATACTACTGGAAGCAATGGAAAGAGCACATAATGAAATAAAAAGAATTGTTAAATTTCAAAAAGAAATTAAAAAAGCAGCAGGTAAGGAGAAAAAAGAAACAATTAATTTTGAGCTAAACAAGGATGTTGAAAAAAAGGTAAGAGAATTAGCAAAGGGAAAGATTCAAGAATTATTAGATAGTATTGTGAAATATTCAAAAGAGGGTAAAAAGGAAATCTTACTGGATAATACCGACAAAGGTTATTTTCAGGATAGGATTGTGGTTATAAGAGAAGAAATTGAAAAAGAGTTGGAATCAGATTTTCCGGAAGATAAAGAGAGCATCGATGTAAGCTTTAATGAGCTTGAGAGAGAATTGGTAAGAAAGGTGATTTTAGAAAAAGAAATAAGGCCTGATGGAAGAAAACCTGATGAAATAAGAGATATAAGTTGCGAGGTTGGTTTATTCCCGGAAACGACTCACGGAGTCGGTCTTTTTACCAGGGGGAAAACACAGGCTCTGACTATACTGGCTTTGGGTTCAATAAGAGAATCGCAGAAGATAGATAGTCTTGGAAAAGAAGAATTCAAAAGATACATACATCACTATAACTTCCCTCCTTTCAGTACCGGAGAAACCTGGCCGCTGAGAGGACCAAAAAGAAGAGAAATCGGACATGGCGCACTGGCAGAAAAAGCTTTAAGACCTATGATTCCTGATGAGGATAGATTCCCATATGTTTTAAGATTGGTATCAGAGATTTTAGAATCCAATGGTTCTACCTCAATGGCAAGTGTATGCGGAAGTACCCTGGCTTTAATGGATGCAGGTGTTCCAATATTAAATCCGGTTTCCGGCATAGCAATGGGACTGATTAAAGATGAGGATGGTAAGTATGTGATACTGAAGGATATACAGGGTATAGAAGATTTTTATGGTGACATGGACTTTAAAGTTGCAGGAACCAAAAATGGAGTCACTGCGCTACAGATGGATATGAAAATAAAGGGTATTAACCTTGATATCATAAAACAGACGCTGGAGAAGGCACGGGAAGGAAGGTTATTTATATTAGACAGGATGCTTGAGGTCATTCCGGAGACCCGTAAAAGTCTTTCCAAGTGTGCGCCCAAAATAACCACTTTTAAAATTCCAAAGGATAAGATTGGCGAGGTTATTGGACCCGGCGGTAAAAATATTAAGAGTATAAAAGAGGAATTTTGTCTGGATGAAATTGATATAAGTGACTATAACGGAGAAGGTATGGTTTCTATTATATCCTCGAATGATACCAATATCGAAATGGCAAAAAAGAGGATAGAGGGAATGTTAAGGAATGCTGAAGACATAAAAGTGGGAGAAGAGTTCTTGGGAACTGTAGTGGGAATAACCAGCTACGGAGCTTTTATAAATTTAATCCCGGGAGTAGACGGGCTTCTCCATATATCTAAAGTTACAAATAAAAGAATTACAGACGTTAAAGATTATCTAAAAATAGGTGATAAAATACTGGTTAAAGTCGGTAATATTGATTTCAGGACAAAAAAAATAGGTCTGGAAAGAACTGGAACTGATATCTGAATATTTTATTAGTGAGGTAAACAAAAAAATAGTTTCTTCAAGTAGTGTGACATTCGATCGGTATGAGATAACTGAACTAAATAATGGAATAAGGGTTATTAGTGAGTATATACCCCATTTTAGATCGATATCACTTGGTTTCTGGATACCGGCTGGATCAAGAAATGAGAATAGCGATATAAGTGGAGTTTCCCACCTTATAGAACACCTTGTTTTCAAGGGCACCAATAAAAGAAGCTGTAAAGAAATAGCCATCGAGTTTGATTTGATGGGTGCCGAATTTAATGCATTCACCGATAAAGAAAACTGCTGCATCTATGCCGATTTTATTGATACCCATCTTGACAGTTGTACAGAACTGCTGCTTGATATTCTTATGAATCCATCTTTTTTAACAGAACATATAAAAACTGAAAAAAAAGTAATAATTGAGGAAATAAAGATGGTAGAGGATAATCCTTCCGACAACATTATGAATTATTTCTATGAAACGGTTCTGGACGGGCATCCATTGAGCCTGCCGATTCTGGGCACTAAAAATTCGCTTAAGGGAATTAAAAAATCCACTATACTTAAATATTTCAGGGATAAGTTTAATATCGGAAGCATTGTCGTTTCAGCTGCGGGTAACATAATGCATAAAGACTTAATAGATATAATTAAGAAAAATACCAGTGAAACGAAAAGTAGAGAGCATATGCAGTATTTTACCGGGCGGGAACCTCCGGATAATGGAAGTGCAAGGGAGGTATATAGCGGTAAAACCAGTTCGGTTTATATGTGTTTTGGGGGCTTAGGCTGCAGACGGGATAGTAAGGATAAGTATCCAATTTCACTTTTTACAAATCTACTTGGCGGAAGTATGAGCAGTAGATTATTCCAGCAAATAAGGGAAGAAGAAGGCCTGGCTTATTCAATTTTTAGCAGCAATGTTCAATATCTGGATACAGGGATTATAATTATATATTCAGCTTCTTCACCTAAAAATGTTGGTAGAATTTTGAAGCTGATTAAAGATGAAGTAGTTGATATAAAAAGACATAGAGTAAAGGAAGTAGAATTAGAAAGAGCCAAGGAAAATTTAAAAGGAAATATTGTACTGAGCGTAGAAGATATAAGTTCAAGAATGTTCAGGTTAGGCAAAGGCCTTTTATTTGATAAAAAGGTTTTGACTATTAACCAGATATTAAAGAAAATAGATAAGGTAAAACGAAATGATATAAATGATATAGTTGATAAATATTTCAATCTGGATAAGATGAGTTTAGTAGCACTGGGGAAAATAAATAAAGGCGGATTATTATGAAAAAAATAGTAATGTTCGGTATTTGTGGAAATATGGGAGCGTCTATTTCCAGAGAACTTATAAAAGAAGAGGCAGTAGAACTGGTTGGAGGTCTTGATATTAAAAATGCAGGTGCAGATATAGGCGAATTTTTAACTGGTAAAAAAACAGGACATAAAATTTTTAATTCCTATAATGAGATCAAAGAATTAGGTCCGGATATTATTATTGATTTTACTGACGCTGATGCAGCCTATAAAAACATTAACTGGGCTATTGACAATAATATAAATATAATAGTAGGAACTACCGGCCTGAGCAGTGAGGATTTGACCAGTATTGAAAATAAGGCTTTAAAGTCCGGCAGCAAGACGCTTATCGCTCCTAATTTTTCAATCGGGGCTGTGATTATGATTAAGATTTCGAGGATGATATCAAAATATTTTGATAATTGTGAAATAATTGAGATGCATCATGATAAAAAAAGAGATGCTCCTTCCGGAACCTCCATACTGACTGCGGATGAGATAAGCCTTGGCAGTATTTTTAACAAGTCAAGGCTAAAAGAGGGCGAGACTGAAAACATAGAAGGCTGCAGGGGAGGGCTTGCCGGCGGTATTCATATTCACAGCATAAGGCTGCCGGGACTGCTGGCGCATCAGAATGTTATTTTCGGGGCAAAAGGTCAGACTTTATCTATAAAACATGACAGTCTGGACAGGTCATCATTTTATCCCGGAGTCATTCTTGCCATAAAAAACCTGGATAAACTTTCTAATTATACTTTTGGATTGGATAAGCTGATAGACATTTAACTGCATTATTATTTGAGGAGGATTATATGATAGATATAGGTGAGATAATTACGGCAATGGTAACGCCATTTGATAAAAAATATAATCTTGATCTCGACTCTTGCGGTAAATTATTGAATTATTTGATTGATGAGCAGTCAAGTGATGGGATTTTGCTGTCAGGTTCCACAGGAGAATCTTCAACACTGGATGATGACGAGAAGATAAAATTATTTAAATTTGTAAAGGATAATTTCGGGGATAAAGTTAAAATTATTGCCGGTACCGGTTCTAATGATACCAGACATTCTATAGAATTATCAAAAGAAGCGGAGAAGATAGGAGTGGACTGCCTGCTCCTGGTTGCGCCTTATTATAACAGACCTTCCCAACGGGGTCTTTTTAAACATTTTGAAGCAATTGCCAGTGAGGTTAAGACTCCTATAATACTGTATAATGTTCCCTCAAGAACGTCATCCAATATTAGTTCAAAGACCTGTGTGGAACTTTCGAAAATTGACAATATTTGCGGAATTAAAGAAGCAAGCAGTGATATAAGGCAGATCTCGGAAATAATCAGGGATACCGGTAAAGATTTCCTTGTGTATAGCGGTAATGATGGCGATACGCTGCCCATATTATCGCTGGGAGGATATGGAGTTATTAGCGTTGCCTCCCATATTATCGGTAATGAAATAAAGGAAATGATAACCAGTTTTAAAAGAGGAGATTTCAGGAAAGCAGCTAAACTTCACCGGGATTTGGTAGACATATTCTATGGGATTTTTATAACCACAAATCCGGTTCCTATAAAAGAGGCATTAAATTTAAAAGGTATTAATGTGGGCTCATGCAGGCTCCCATTATGTCCTATGGAAGATAAAGAACTAATCGCTTTCAAGGAGATTTTAAAAAGGCATAAGATAATTGATTGATCGGTTAGAGGTGAAATTTTGTAAATAATATGGCAAAAAAAACTAGTTTAAAATTGATACCTCTGGGTGGCCTGAGTGGCATTGGCAAGAATATGACGGTCTTTGAAAAAGATAATCAGATTATAATTGTTGACTGTGGAATAATGTTTCCTGATGATGATATGCCAGGGATTGATTTTATAATACCGGATTTTTCGTATGTTAAGAAAAATAAAAGTAAGATAAAAGCAATAATACTTACCCATGGACATGAAGATCATATAGGCGGTCTCCCGTTTTTATTTAAGGAAATTAATGTACCTGTATTTGCTACCCGACTTACAATAGGTTTGGCTAAATTAAAGTTCGATAATTCACATAATTTAATTCCCGTTGAATACAATGAGATTAATCCTGATGAACCGTTAGATATCGGGCCGTTTCATATAGATTTTTATAGGGTTAATCACAGTGTCCCGGATGGTGTGGGATTAATTATAAAAACAGATATCGGGGTAGTAGTCCACACAGGAGATTTTAAATTTGACCATGCCCCGATTGATAACAGAGTTACACAATTTTCAAAAATTGCCAAAGCTGGCCAGGAAGGCGTGCTGGCTCTTTTATGCGATAGTACCAATGCCGAAGAGGCAGGATTTACTCTTCCGGAAAAAGATGTGGGTAAAACACTTCTTGAGAAATTCGAAAAAGCCTCGAAAAGAATTATTGTTGCTACTTTTTCCTCTCATATACACAGGATACAGCAGGTACTGGATGTAGCCAATAAACTTGAAAAAAAAGTTGCCATTTCAGGTAAGTCAATATTAAAAACTATTAGAATTTCTACCGAACTTGGTTACCTAAAAATTCCTGAAGATACCATAGTTCCAATAACCAGAATTGATGAGTTTCCTATAAAAAAAATAGTGATACTTTCAACGGGCAGTCAGGGTGAGCCACTCTCAGCCCTGAACCGAATGGCTCTGGGAGAACATAAGAGAGTAAGCATTATGAAGGGAGACATGGTAATAATCTCAGCTTCTCCAATCCCAGGAAACGAAAGGGCTATATCCAATACTATTAACAGGCTCATAAAGCAGGGAGCAGATGTTTTTTATGAATCTATTGCAGGCGTTCATGTGTCCGGTCACGCCGCGCGGGAAGAAATAAAAATTATGATAAATTTGGTAAATCCCAGGTATTTTATTCCTATTCATGGAGAGGATAAACATAAGGTCCAGAATGCGCAAATAGCAGAATCGATGGGAATGAATGAAAAAAATATTATTATAGCTGAAGACGGGGATATTATTAAGATGAATTTCAATTTTTGCAGAGTTTCAAATAACTTACATCCGCAGACTATTTATGTGGATGGTGTCGGAATGGGAAACGTAGAAGATATGGTACTTAAAGACAGGAAAATATTATCAAGAAACGGAATTATATTTATAGTAATAGGGATAGACTATATTAAGAAAAAAATTTTGTGTGAACCTGATTTTACTTTGAAGGGCATAATATATATTAAAAATTTAAATGAAGTTTTAGATGAATCAAAGAAAATTATAAGAAATTCAATAAAAACTTGCTTTGGCAGTAACATGATAGACAAAAAAATGATTGAAAATTTTGTAAGTGACAGAATAGAAAAATTTATTTTTAAAAAAGCGGGAATAAGACCTATAATAATAACTAAGAGTATCAGCCCTGATGAACATTAATTAAAATTTAATTCCCCTAAAAATGGCTAGAAGAAATTATAATAGAAAAAAAATAATAAAATCCAGCAGCAGTTCGGGTTCTGCAGGTCCTGCAAATAGAAAAAAATATGTTAAAAGAAGAACCGAAGTCTATGGTGTTTTAATATTAATGGTTTCGGTGCTGCTGTTTATTAGCGTATATAATTTTTCAGCTACCGGTTTTATAAATACATCGGTAAATGATTTTTTATCTTTTACTTTTGGAGTCGGTAAGTTCCTGATTCCTTTTATGCTTCTAATATGGGGTTTTAGTTTTTTCCTGAGAAGAATTCGTCTTTTGCCTTCAAGTTTTGGATGGGGATTTTTTCTATTATTTTTCTCTATACTGGGAATTTTAAGCAATGACTTTAAATACACCAATATTTTTGACGAAGTCCTTATAAAAACCAGAGGCGGGATTATAGGAGCAGGGATTTTTTATGGGTTATATAAGCTTTTTAGCAGTGCCGGAGCTGTGGTAGTGCTTGGAGTCTTACTGGTTATATCGATATTAATTATTACAAAAATATCCCTTATAGATATTGGTAAAAAAATAATACATTTATTTAGAAAGATAAATTTAAAGTCTGTGGTTGATTTATTTAAAAGAAGAAGTGCAGAAGGTGAATATGCGGCATTGAAAAAACCTGCAGCGAATGGAAATAAAATATACAATAATGAGGAGAAAGCCGGCTTTAAGAAGATTGAAGTTATTGATAACACCAATAGGGTGTTTAAGGAAAAAATGGAGATACCGGACGAATTTATGAGAAAAATCAGCACAAACGAGGCTAACAGTAATCAATTAAAAATACCAATAGTAAAAAGCAGTGAGCCGGAGAACAATTATAGAGTACCTCCTATTAATTTGCTAAAGAAATCGAAAAATCTGCCGTCCAAATTATATAAGCAGGGTGTAAAGGAAAGAGTATATATCTTAAACAGGTTGTTCAGTGACTTTAATTTAGATGCCAGAATAGACAGGGTAGTTGGCGGCCCTACAGTAACCCTTTATGAGTTGAAGCTTTCACCGGGAGTGAAAGTACAAAGGCTGCTTAGCCTGGAAGATGATTTTTGTGTTGCTCTGGGTTCACCGGATTTGCGGATTCTTACTCCTGTACCCGGGAGATCTGCTATTGGCATTGAAGTACCAAATAGTGTTAGAAGCATAGTTACTTTAGGTGATATTTATTCAGATGATGATAAAAATCTAACTGATAAATTATTAAATGTCCCGCTTGGTAAAAACCTCTCGGGTAATATTGTCTATATGGATATAATCAGAATGCCGCATATCCTTATTGCAGGTGCTACTAATTCGGGTAAAAGCTCATGTCTTAACAGTATTATCATTTCTTTTCTGATGAAGGTAAAACCAAGTGAGGTTAGATTTATTATGATTGACCCAAAGATGGTAGAGCTCAGCATTTATAACGGAATACCCCATCTTTTATCACCGGTGGTAATCAATCCAAAGAAAGCTGCTTCAGCTCTTTCATGGATAGTAGAAGAGATGGAGACGAGGTTCAAAATACTGGTTGGAAGAAATTTTAAATCCCTGGAAATGTATAATTTTGAGGCGAAGAGAAATGAGAATGAAGATGAGAATTTCAAACCCTTACCATACATACTTGTCTTTATCGATGAACTGGCTGATCTAATGATGTTATCTGCTTCAGAAGTAGAGGATAGTATCTGCAGGATCGCACAAATGGGTAGAGCGGTTGGTATCCATCTAATAATATCCACTCAGAGACCTTCGGTTAACATAATAACCGGACTAATCAAAGCAAATATACCTTCAAGGATAGCATTTATGGTTACATCGAATGTTGATTCCAGGGTTATCCTGGACTGCGCCGGAGCAGATAAATTAGTCGGAAAAGGAGATATGCTATATTTACCGTACTATTCCAATAGACCGGAAAGAATTCAGGGAGCTTTTGTAACTTCAAACGAAATAGAGATGGTCACAGGATATATAAGGAATATCGGTAGTCCTGAGTATAGCCTGGAAATTTCGAAAAGAATAAGTGATGAAGAAAGGAATACGCAAGATGAAGATGACCTGTTCTATGAAGCTTTAAGGGTAGTTGTTGATTTCGGACATGCATCGGCTTCTTTGCTACAGAGAAGATTAAAGATAGGTTACTCAAGAGCTGCAAGAATTATTGATCAAATGGAAGATAGAGAGCTGGTCAGCGGCTATGACGGCAGCAAGCCCAGGGAAGTGTTAATCTCAAGGGAAGATTTAGTCAAGATGCTGGAAGAAAAAGAAAATTAGAAATCTTTAAAAACTTTAAGATATGGACTGCTCAATAATAAGTATAGGAACTGAACTAAATCTAGGATTAATACTGAATAAAAATTCCAGGTATATAGCGGAAAGAATTACAGAACTCGGTATAGAATGCAGATATATGTTTACTGTCAGTGATAATTCAAATGATATATGCAGTGTTTTAAAACAAAGTTTAAGATACAGTGATTTAATAATAATAAGCGGGGGATTGGGCCCTACCGATGACGATGTTACCAGATATGCAGTTGCTTCGGCTTTGAATTTAAAGCTCGTGAGAGACAGGAATCTTGATAGTTCCAGTTTGAGATTTATTAGAAAGTTAAAGAGTAAGAAAATTACTGAAAGATTACTGCGCCAGTCTTATATCCCCGAAAATTCTTTTCCAATTAAACCAAAATTGGGAAGCGCTTCAGGATTCAGAGTAGAATTAGACAGTAAGAAAATCATATTTTGTATTCCGGGAGTTCCAAAAGAGATGATTAGTATGTTTGAAAAAGACGTTGTACCTTTCCTAAAAGATGGGATGTTAAGAAAAGATTTAAGAAGTAATAGGTTTAAAATAAAGAAATCTATACTGCTTACTACCGATATCAGTGAATCAGAGATAGAAGAAAAAATTAAAGAGATTGTAAGTGAAGCAAAAGAGATTAATGTCCAGATAGGAATTACTGCCGATCCAGGTTTGATAAAAATAATACTGGTGACAAAATCATCGGACAGTATGAAAGCTGAAAAGAATTTGAAAATAATTGAAGATAAGATTTCAAGTAAACTGGGAAATTATTTCTATGGAAAGGATGATAATTTAATTTCTGATAATCTAAAAGAAGTTATAGCAAAAATTGGAGGAGGTCTAACCATAAGTACAGCCGAATCAATAACCGGCGGTCTTATAAGCAGTATTATTACTGACACACCGGGAAGTTCAAAGTTTTTCCTGGGAGGTATAGTGTCCTATTCTGATTACTCAAAAATTAAATTACTTGATATAGATGAAAATATTCTAAAAAAATACGGGACTGTAAGCAGGGAAGTATGTTTGAATATGGCAAGAAAGGTAAGAGAGGTATTTGACTCTGATTATTCGTTAAGCGTAACCGGTTATGCAGGACCGGAAACGGAAAATGAAAAAGTGGGTCTTGTATACTGCTGCATACTGGGTCCTGACGGATATGAGAAAATATTTAAAAAAAATTTTCCGGGTAATAGATGTGAGGTCAAATTCAGGACTGCACAGTTTATATTAAATGAACTGAGGGCGGCAATAAACGAAAAAACATTTACAGGAAGACGGGCATGCTCGACAATAACAAAAATAAAAATGAAAAAAGATTATTCATAGCTATAGATATTCCGGAATTAATAAAGGATAATATATATAATTTTGCAGGAGCTTTACTGGCAGAAGACAGGCATATAAAAGTAGTGCATACCCAGAATATTCATATAACTTTAAAATTTTTGGGTAATATAAATATAAGTGAAATAGAAAAAATAAAAAAGGCTTTAAAGGAAACAGCTGATACATTTGAAAATTTTAAATATGAAATTAATGGAAGGATAAATGCATTTCCTAATCCATGTAATGCCAGAGTTGTTTTTTTAGAGATAGGCAGCGGAGGAAAAGAGATATCTGAAATTTATAACCGGTTGGAAGATAATCTCAACAGGATTAAGATAAGAAAAGAAAAAAGGGATTTTTCCCCCCATATTACAATTGCCAGAATAAAGAATAAAAAGAACATAGAAAAGTTAATAAATAACCATAAAATGAGCCCAACGGGCTTACTGGATTGCCCGGGTATTACATTATTTGAAAGCCGGTTAAAACCACACGGAGCTGAATATATTATTCTTGGTAGCTATGGTCTAAAATAAGGGAATATTTTATTAAATATAATTTTATTGTTTAAAAATATTTTCGATATGTTAAAATAGGCTTATATGCGATTGCACATAAAATACTATTTGTTTATTTTATATCATTTTTAAATGAGTGTTGTTTATTGGAGGTTTTAATATGGTTAATATGGATAGAGAGAAAATTATTGAAAATACAGTATCTCAGATTGAGAGGCAGTATGGTGGCGGCGCCATAATGAGATTGGGAGAAAAAAGCTCGCTGGCAGATATAGGCTACATATCTACCAATTCTTTAGAACTGGATATTGCATTAGGGATAGGAGGGATCCCCAGAGGGAGAGTTACTGAAATCTTTGGACCGGAAGCTTCCGGAAAAACAACCCTTGCCCTGCATATTATTGCAAATGCTCAAAAAGAGGGAGGAATAGCAGCTTTTATAGATGCGGAGCATGCATTAGATCCCGGTTATGCAGGGAACGTGGGTGTTAATATTGAAGAGCTTCTATTATCACAACCGGATAATGGGGAGCAGGCTCTTGAAATATGTGAAATTCTATTAAAAAGCGGGGCTCTGGATGTAATAGTGATTGACTCGGTTGCTGCCCTGGTGCCAAAAGCAGAATTAGAGGGTGAGATAGGAGATACTCATATAGGGCTTCAGGCGAGATTAATGTCACAGGCTTTGAGGAAAATAACCGGGGTTGTAAGCAGAACTAAAACTTCAGTAGTTTTTATTAACCAGCTTAGAGAAAAAATAGGAGTTATGTTCGGCAACCCGGAAGTAACACCGGGAGGTAGGGCTCTGAAGTTTTATTCATCAGTAAGAATAGATATTAGAAGAATTGACAGTATTAAGAATGGAACAGAGGCTATTGGCAACAGAGTTCGGGCAAAAGTGGTAAAAAATAAGGTAGCGCCTCCGTTTAAAAGTGCTGAATTTGATATAATGTACGGAAGAGGGATATCCAAGGAAGGAAGTATACTGGATGTAGGTGCTGAACTGGGAATTTTAGAGAAAAGCGGATCATGGTACTCATATAAAGATGAACGAATTGGGCAGGGTAGAGAAAATGCGAAAATGTTTTTGGTTCAAAATATCAAGGTAATGGACGAGATTGAAGAAAAGGTTAAAAGTATGCTCAATATAAGTACCGGTAAAAAAGATAAGAAAGATATTGCAAAAGAAAAGAGTTAGAAGGTGACATTTTACCTGAACAGGATAAGAGTGACAATATCACCGGTGAGCAACAAAAAGCAATTCTTGCTATTGACTTATACCGTCTTAATGTTATAATCTACTACGCTAATTAAGTGTTACACTGGTAGTTTCATTCAATTGAAAACTTCTTTCTAAATTTTTATTGACAATTAGAATTCAGTGTGATATTTTTCTGCAGGTTATTTTCATGTTCTTTGAAAACTAAATAGTGTAAGTTTCTTTGAGCAAAATTATTAGAAATAATTATATTTTTTGAGAGTTTGATCCTGGCTCAGGACTAACGCTAACGGTGTGCTTAATGCATGCAAGTCGAACGGGCAATGCGAGAGTGGCAACACTCCTGCAAAGCCAGTGGCGAACGGGTGAGTAACGCGTAGGTAATCTGCCCTGGAGATT
>CAZLEB010000009.1:0-24147 GCA_964558475.1 uncultured Actinomycetota bacterium | reverse complement strand
ATATCGTATACGAAATGGCACCAGATTTTGGAGGCTGGAGTGAAGACGGTGGATTCACTATTATGGAAGACATGCTGGCCTTATATGACGAAATTGATGCTGTATTCTGTGAGAACGACTCCATGGCTCTTGGAGCTCAGAAAGCCATAGAGGATGCAGGGCGTACTGATGAGATGTTCCTATGTGCCGTTGATGGTCAGAAAGAGGCACTGAAGGCAATTATGGATGGTACCAATTTTGAATGCACAGGCAAGAATGACTCCGATGAAATCGGCAGGGCTGGGTTCTACAGGCTAATGGCAATACTAGCAGGAGCAATTCCGGAAAAAGATACTGTTTTAGATTCACCGAAGATAACTATTGAAAACGCTGCTCGATATTACAACCCTGACTCACTATTTTAATTACATACTGTAGTGGATTAGTAGAGTAGTAATATCACAGATATACTTTAGGTATTGAAAGGTAGAATAGCCCCCATAGGTTGAAGAGTAGTTGTTGCAGCAAAAGTGTGGAAAACATAACTTTTGGGGGCTAATATTTTTTAGTTTAACCGGATCTTATTAGAATAGAATTATTATTTTAGTTTTTTAAAATCTTTTTAAGGTTTTTTTATTTTATCTTTTCAGAAATATATTGTTTATCATCCTTTTGGCTTTAATACCTCTAGATCTTTTATAAGAATCACTAATGATTGAAGATCATTTTATATGTATATCAGTAATAATATCAGTACTATTAAGTAGGGAGAGTATCGACTATTCTTCTTCTTCACCTTCTAGTATCTCTATAAAGGTCTTTGCTATTTTAGGATCAAACTGAGTACCACTGCATCTTTTTATCTCTTTTATTGCTTCCTTTTTTGTCATCCTCTTACGGTACGGTTTATCTCTTGTCATGGCCTCATAAGAATTGACAAGAAAAGAGATTCTTGAGAGTATCGGGATCTCATTGCCCTTTATACCTCTCGGATATCCCTGTCCGTTGTACCATTCATGATGGGAGAGTATGGACTCTGCTATGGGCTTAAGTTTTGTGGATGAATCTGCGATGCGGTATCCTATCACGGGTAGCTCTTTTATTATCTTCCATTCTTCCTTGGTTAGCCTTCCTCCTTTAGACATTAATTCATCAACCAGTGCCAGTTTCCCTATATTGTGAAGATTTAAAAGAAGTTTTAGCTCTTCAAGTTTTACAGGAGAAAGATTTAATTTTTTTCCTATAAGGAGTGCATAATTTTCCATTTTTATAATATACGTCTCACTTCTGTAATTTCCTTTTTTTAAGTTCTCCTTAAGTGATTCTACAAGGCTTTCCTGAACAGGCCCGCTATCTGATAATTTATTCTTATACATTTTATCTTCAGCTTCTTTTAATATATCGTCTATTTTTTCTTTTAGAGATTTCTTTGTTGAGATTCCAACTGAAATGCTTAAAGGCATTTTAGTTGTGCTTCTTTCTTTACACATATTCTTAATTCTCTTTAAAATATTTTTTGCATCCTTTTTATAGGTTTTTGGAAGTATGGCTATAAACTCATCTCCACCCAATCTTGAGACTATATCTTCTTTTCTAAAGCTTTCTTTTAGTATATCTGCTATATTTTTTAAAAATGTATCTCCTTTAGTATGCCCATATGCATCGTTTATTACTTTAAGTCCATTAACATCTCCCATTATTATGGTTAGAGGAAGCTGCCTTTTAGTATCAAGTCTATTTAATTCTTCTTCAAAATATGCTCTGTTGTAAAGTCCTGTAAGTGAATCATGGAAGGAGAGGTACTCTATTTTTTCTTCTGCCTTCTTTTTTTCTGTTATATCCCTGGTTATGCCTAATATTCCTATTATATTATTATTTTCATCATACCAAGGTATTTTTGTTGCAGAAACCCATCTCTCTGGTTTGCCTTCGAAAACTTCTTTTTTTTCTTGTTCCACTAAAGGCTTACCTGTTTTTATTATATATTGTTCACCTTTATATCTTGGTTTTGCATATTCCTCTTCAAAGAAATCAAAATCTGTCTTTCCAATTGCTTCTTCTGGTGTTTTTAATCTAAATTTCTTAGCCAATGCTTTATTAATTAGAACAAATTTGCTCTTTCTATCTTTAAAATAAATTGAATTAGGTAAATTATCCATTAAAGCGGTAAAAAAATTTTTCTCTCTTGCTAAAAGGCTATCTTCAAAATTCTTTCTTTTGGTTATATCCCTGGATATACCTATTGTTCCCATTATATCGCCATTTCTATCATACCAGGGTATTTTACTGCTGGACATCCAGAATTCTTTACCAGAATGTAGTACCTTCTCTACCTTATCAGTAATTGGCTTACCCTTTTTCATAACCAAATTCTCATCTTGAGAGTATTCTTTTGATTTTTCTTTTGGGAAAAAATCAAAATCTGTTTTCCCAATGAAATCCTTAGTTTCTTTCCCCATGAAATCAGCCATTGTCTTATTTACCATAATAAATTTGTTTTTTATATCTTTTATGTAAAGATGATCAGGGATACTATCTATAATTAATTTTAAAACGTAAGAATGGTTATTCTGGTTAAGAAGTTTATTTTCATTTTTTTTATTCTTTTTTATACCTTCGTACTTCATATTGTATAATGTTTTTAGGTTTTTAATTATTCTATAAAAGTTTAATATATTATTTATTCAATATTAATATTATAAATTATTTTCAGCTATTTTTACCAGAGGAATTATTTTTACTGATATTATGAAAGATTTATAAGTTTACTGGAAATATTTAAGGATTATTGGATAAATTTTTCCACTTTTCTTGCGGTTATAAACTAAATGTAACTGAATTGTTATAATATTAGTTAATTTAATAGAAATTATCTTAAGTTGGGTCTGTTGCCGAGGCTATGAATTTTTCCATGGGGTGGCCCAGTTGAATGGGAAATAGTAGACAAAAATACTATCCTTCTTAAAAGAAAGGGGAAACAGAAATGCAGGGTAAGAAAAATTTTGATTCTAAGAACTACTACAATATAAATTTAGATAGAATGGTACCAGAAGATCACCTTCTAAAGAAACTTAACAGTCTGGTTTCCTTTGTTTATACCATGTTTATTTCTACTCTTGCCTGGAATGAAAATTATTAAGATTTAAAAATATCGAAGGTGGCATTTTCGCTGAACAAAACTGACACTTTTATGTGATATAATCACTGAACATTGACAATTATATAACAATATTATAGTTTATTAACTAAGCGTCATTAAATTTCTATGAAATTTGATGACGCTTTATTGTGAAAAAAGATAAAATGTAATTAGAACTATAGAACCGGGATTGTAATATTTCTCAGACTAAAAAATTAAGAGAGGTGTCTAACCTCTCTTAATTGGAAGAAATAAAAACTAAAATTTTATTAAATTTATGAATTAAGAATTTTATCTACTTCCTCTTTGTCAATATCCATAACATAAGGGATTCCGGAAATAGAAGAAGCTTCCCCGGTAAGTGCTGTGATATCAGCCCTTTCGATATATTTTAACGCAAATTTTCTGGCGCCGCCCATAAATTGTTTTAATCCCTGTTCAAGCCTATTGAAATAGGAAAATAACCCTATTGCAGATCCCGGAATATCATTTATTTTATCATTGAATTCTTTTCGAAGTTCCGTTACTTCTACAAATATTGACTCCAGGTCATTTCCATACTTCTTTATTGATTCGGGTATGTTCCCCGATTTAATTTTCTCAGAAATAGTTTTACCTACCATACATGCTGTGATGGGAGATCGGGCCATTCCAACAAGTTTAAAAAATGGTGCGCCAAGAGAAAGACCTTTGAAAATTTGATCTTCAAGAGCAAATCCACCGGCTATGGCAAGGTCGGGAACGTATTTTCCTTTATTACTAATAATTTTTGCGTAATTATAGGCAAGGCATTGTATGTAAACTGTAGGAATTCCCCATTCATTCATCATACGCCAGGGACTCATTCCTGTACCTCCGCCGGCTCCGTCTATGGTAATAAGGTCAATACCTGCCTCAGAGGAATATTTAATTGCTTTAGCTAGATCTACAGGTCTATAGGCGCCTGTTTTTAAGAATATATATTTTGCTCCTACTTTTTTTAGATGCTCAACACTTTTCATAAAATCTTCTTTACTAACCATACCTACGCGGGAGTGCCTTTCAAATTCTTTGAAATCACCATGTTTGAATGCCTTTTGAACGTTAGGGTCAAGGGGATCCGGCAGTACGATATATCCTCTTTTTTTAAGTTCCATTGCTCTATCAAGATCATTGATTTTTATTTCACCGCCAATATCTTTAGCTCCCTGGCCCCATTTAAGCTCAACAATTTCCACTCCGAGCTCTCTTATGGCATATTCCAGGACTCCAAATCTGCTGTCTTCAACATTTGCCTGTACTACAATCCCGCCATAACCTTTCTGCTGCCAGTCATTATAAATGGAAACTCTTCTTTTTAGTTCAGGGGAATTTATTACTTTACCATTGATGTCAAATTCAGACTCCATATCAATCCCGCAAACATTTTCACCAATGGTTAAAATAACGCCGGTTATAGCAGCTCCAATTGCAAGACCATCCCAGTTCTTACGTGCAATGTCGGTGGATCCAAGTCCTGGGATGATAAAAGGCAGCCTCAACTTCAGATCTTTATTCTTGCCAATTACGGTTTCCAGATTGACATTGGTAAAAATTGCTTTATCACTATCCTCTTCTATACCATAAGTACCGAATGCAGTTCCCATTATATTAAAATGTGAATAATCAAGAGGATAATCTTTTTGTGATGCGGCAGTAATATTGCCAAATGGCTGGGGATAAATAGTCTCTGCACTCCTATAGGATGATTTTCCGATTTCACATAATCCAAGGCAGCCTTCAATGCAGGTTACACACATCCCGCTAAACGGGCTTATATTATCACCATAAAGATTTTTTGTAAGTGTTGCAGAAGATGCATTGATTTTTGAATAGCTCATAATTTAACCCTTCCTTTATTATTATTTTTAATACAAAATAAAAAGCACTAATTCTTTTTGGCTGCAATGCCAACAAAAATTGTGCTTCAGTGCACTAAAGGCTTCCTTGCCTTTTTATGAGTTTATGTTATGTAAAATTGTTTTTGTTAAGTGTTATAATATAAAATTGTTAAATAATGTCAAATAAAATTATGTATTTTATCGTTATTTTAAATTAATAATATTTTTCAAAAGTAAAAACTTGAGATAAGAAATTTTTTATTTACTGGCCCAATTTATGCCGGGAGTTTTAATTGGAAGAAAAAAGAAATAATAAAATTATATTAATTGACGGAAATAATATTGCCTATAGGGCATTCTATGCGATTCCGGATAATATTTCCACTTCATCGGGTACTACTACCAATGCAGTTTTAGGATTTACAAATATGCTGTTAAAACTCGTAGAAGAACAGCATCCGGATACAATAGTATGTGCATTTGACAGCAAGACTCTGACTTTCAGGCATAAGATATTTGACCAGTATAAAATAAAAAGAAAAAAAATGCCTGCAGAACTAGCAGATCAGTTTCCTTTAATTAAGGAAGTCTTGAATGCCTTTAATATTGTTTGCCTGGAAAAAGATGGTTTTGAGGCTGACGATATACTTGCGGATATAACAAATAGCATTAAAGATAAATTCGATCAAGTAATAATAGTTACCGGTGATAAAGATATATTACAATTAGTTTCTGATAACGTAAAGGTTATGGCAATTAAAAAAGGTATTACTGACACAATATTATTTGACAGTTTTAAAGTAGAAGAAAAATTTGGAGTCAAGCCGGAAAATATAAAGGATCTGTTAGCCTTAATGGGAGACAGTTCGGATAATATACCGGGTGTTCCTGGGATAGGACCCAAGACGGCCAAACTGCTGTTAAAAGAATATAGTTCTATTGAAAAAATTTATGAAAATATTGATAAGATAGGCAATCCAAGATTAAGAGAACTACTGTTAGAAAATAAGAATCTTGCAGAATTAAGTAAAGAATTAACTGAATTAAAAATGATAAATGATATAAATATAGAGGAAATTATAAGCAGTAGTTTTAAGAATATTAGCTTTGATAAAGTTAGACAACTATTTGAAAGTCTTGAGTTTAAATCTCTGGAAAAGAAGCTCGTTAGCCTGAAAGATAAGATTAATTTTATTAAGGAAGAAATACCAATGGCCAAAAAGGTAATAAATAAAATTAATTTGAAACATTTAACCTCAGGTTCAAACTTGGAGATTTTGAATAAAAATCTTGATAAAAGCATATATATTACAGAATCAGCCTATGAAGATGTATTTTACGGCATTATTTTATATTACGGAGATAATGGTGCATTTTTGGTTAATAAAGATGACCTTAATGAAGACGCTATAAAAGAGGCTTTAAAAAAAGTACTGGAAAATAAAGAAATAAGAAATTCCGGTTTTGATTTTAAAAGGATATATAAAATTTTAAAAAATTACGGCATTATTTTGAACGGCAAGTTTGTAGATTATAAAATATTATATTTAATTTTAAATCCTGTTAAATCTACGACAAACCTGGATGAGATGATTAAGGATCTTCTTAATATGGAAGTGGAAGATATAGAATTCAATGAAAATAAAAAAGGAAATGACTTAATTGAATCCAAGAGCATTGAAGAAAAGAAACAATTAAAGCTTGACTTATATAAGGATGAAAAACAGGAGATTAAAGCAGATAAGAAGAAATTGGATGCAATATTAGAAAAGCTAAGTCTATATAAAAAGATTGAGGCTGAATTGCTTAAAAAAATAAAGAAAGAGGAGATGGAAAAACTATACTGGCAGATAGAGGAGCCGCTTATAAGGGTATTGGCCGAGATGGAATATACCGGTGTTAATATAGATAAAAAGTATCTAAATAGTTTAATTAAAGAATATGACCGGGAAATAAAAAGACTCCAGAAAGAAATTTACAAGCTCTGCGGTGAGGAGTTTAATATAAATTCTTCACAACAGTTGTCAGGAATTCTTTATAAAAAGATGGAACTCCCTGCTACAAGAAGGACTAAAACCGGATTATCTACGGATGCGGGAACTCTTAAAGCTATTTATGACAGTTCCCCTGTAATAGAGAAATTACTGGACTACAGGGAAAAAACTAAGCTTAAGAATACTTATATTGATGTTCTGCCAGGTTTGATCGATCCTAAAGACCTTAGAGTTCATACCACATACAATCAGTTAGGGACATCCACCGGAAGGATAAGCAGCAGCGATCCCAATCTGCAGAATATTCCGGTAAGAACTGATTATGGGAAACAGATAAGAAAAGCTTTTATACCCGGAAATGGCTATGATTTGATTATGGCTTCAGATTATTCCCAAATTGAGCTGAGAGTCCTGGCCCACCTATCAGGAGATGAGAATCTGATAGATTCATTTAACAGGGAAGAGGATATACACACCCGAACAGCTTCAGAGATATTTGGAGTAGGCTATGATAGTATTGATGATGCTTTAAGAAGAAAAGCAAAAACTATAAATTTTGGGATAATATATGGGATGACTGAATACGGACTTATGAAAAGGCTTTCTATTTCCGAAGACGAGGCCAAGGAATATATTAAAAAGTATTTTGACAGGTACACGGGTGTAAAAGAGTATTTAAAATTTTTAATAGATGATGCTTATAAAAAAGGTTACACAACCACAATTTTTGGCAGGAAAAGATACTTAAAAGAACTTGGAAGCAGTAATGCCAGAATAAGAAGTCTGGGTGAGAGATTTGCGGTAAATACTCCCATACAGGGAAGTGCTGCCGATATTATGAAACTTTCAACGGTAGTACTATTTAATAGACTAAAGTCAGATGGTATAGATAGTAATATTATTCTTCATGTTCATGATGAGCTTGTATTGGAATTAAAGAAAGAAGACCAGGAGAAAGTTAAAAAAATAGTGACAGAATCAATGGAAAATTGTATAAATCTAAAAGTAAACTTAAGGGTGGACATAAAAACAGGCAAGAATTGGTATATCTAAAAAAATATTTTATAATATTGATTATTCTTTTCTTTCCTGCTATCCTTTTCGAATATTAAAAAAGGAGATTGATTTATTAAAAAATGACAGAAAATAATTTAAATAAAAAACTAACAAATGATAATTGTATGATAGAAAACGAGAATGGCAAGCTGGTTCCTAACTATGACCTTACAATGATAAGTATGAATGATGGTGATGTGATTAAGGGTAGGGTAGTAAAGATTGATAAAGACGAAGTTTTGGTTGATGTGGGCTTTAAATCAGAAGGAGTTATACCACTGAGTGAACTATCAATAAGAAACGATGTGAAACCTGAAGATGTATTAAAAATTGATGACGAAATAGAGATAATGGTAATCCAGAAGGAAGATCAGGACGGACGGTTGATACTATCAAAAAAAAGAGCTGAAGTAGAGCAAAATTTTGATAGGATAGAAAAAATATATGAAAATGGGGACACAGTAGAAGGCGAGATTATAGAATGTGTAAAAGGAGGCCTGATCGTAGATATAGGTTTGAGGGGGTTTTTACCGGCATCATTAATAGATGTTAGAAAAACTAAGGACCTCGAATCTTATATTGGAGAGAAATGTGTATGTAAAATTATCGAGGTTGATAGAAATAGGAATAATGTTGTTCTATCCCGTAAAGTTATTATAGAGGATGAAAGAAAAGTGCAGAGAAAAGAAATACTAAATAGCATGGAAATCGGTCAGGTAAGGAAGGGTATAATCACAAGTATCGCAGAATTCGGAGCTTTTGTGGATGTGGACGGTGTTGACGGCCTGGTGCATATATCAGAACTTTCATGGAACCATGTAAAACACCCCTCTGAGGTGGTTAGTGTCAATAAAGAAGTAGATGTAGAAATACTGGATATTGATTATGAAAAACAAAGGTTGTCCCTGGGATTAAAACAGACGCAGAAAGATCCCTGGCTGGAAAAAATAAAGGATTATTCGGTTAAAGATGTAGTAAAGGGTAAAGTAACCAGAATAGTAAAGTTCGGGTTATTTGTACAGATTGAGGGAGATCTTGAAGGTCTTGTACACATAACTGAATTAGATGTGGAACCGGTAAAGAGACCGAGTGATGTTGCAAAAATAGGGGATGAGCTTATGGTAAGAATTATTGATATAGATTTTGACAAAAGAAGAATGGCTTTTAGTGTTAAACAAGTCGAAAATCCAGTTGAAGAAAAGGAAGAAGAAAAAGAGACCGGGGAATTAAAATTAAAAGAAAAGACTGTAAAAAAAGAAACCACAGAAAAAGAATCAGAAAAAACTGGTAAAGAAGTAAAAGCTTCCGGTAAAGAAAAAAAGGAAAGCCAGGGTACGGAAGCGGAAGATAAAGAATCCAAGAAAAAAAAGCAAATAAAAGAAATACTTAAGGAATTGAAAGACGAAGCCAATATAGAGTAGCATATTTTAAGCCATTCAAGTTTATTCCTTAAAGCTGCTTAGAGCCACATAATATTTTAGAAAGACCGTTGGATATCATTATATTTTTCATATTTAATTTTAAACTTCTTTATTCTGGCAGGAAATAATTAATAAACTTGCAGGAGGAACACTATAATAGTATTAGGGATTACAGGCAGAATTGCCTCGGGTAAAAGTACTGTAAGCGGATATATAAAAAAGATAAAGAAAGATGTCCTGGTGCTGGACGTGGATAAAGTAGCAAAAAATATCTATTTAAAAACTCCCGGAATCTTAAAAAAACTTAAAGCTTTATTTGGAGATGAAATATTCAGCCCTGGTGGAGATTTAATTTTTAAATCTTTAGCGGAGAGAGTATTTTCCAATAAAATAGACTTAAAAAAATTAAATAGATTAATGTTTCCCTTAATCAGAGATGAAGTTAAAAATATTTTAAATAAGAGCCAGGGCAGAAGTTATATAATAATAGATGCAGCAATATTGTTTGATTGCAAATTGGACTTATTTTGCGACTGCGTTATTCTGGTTGATACTTCCAGCCAAAGAAGAAAGACCTTTTTAAAGAATGAAGGTTTTTCAGATAATGATGTAAAATTAAGGATGGAAGGACAGCATTTAAAAGTAAATAAAAGGAAAGTAAATTTTATTATAAGAAATAATAATTCTAAAAGAAATTTACTGGATAAAGTTAAAAAAATCTTAAAAAATATTTAATTATAAATCAAAAAAGCAGTGTTCAGCATGCCTGATTCGAAATTTAAAATAATATCCAATTATTCCCCCCAGGGAGACCAGAGTAAAGCCATTGGTCAGCTGACAAAAGGCATTGAGGATAGTCTTAAATTTCAAAGTTTACTGGGGGTTACGGGTTCCGGAAAGACTTATTCAATAGCAAATGTGATACGGAATGTTCAGCTTCCAACATTGGTTCTGGCCCCCAATAAGACACTTGCCGCTCAACTCTGTAATGAGTTTAGGGAATTTTTCCCGGATAGTGCGGTAGAATACTTTGTAAGTTATTACGATTATTACCAGCCGGAGGCATATTTACCGGGCAAGGATATGTATATTGAGAAAGACACTTCCATAAACGAAGAAATAGAGAAATTAAGATTGTCCACAACCAACTCTCTTTATACAAGAAATGACGTAATAGTGGTTGCCAGTGTTTCCTGTATATATGGTCTGGGTTCACCTTCTGAATATGGAAAACAGAGAATCATTTTAAGGGCAGGGGAAGAATTCCCAAGAGAGGAAATAATAGATAGACTGGTCAATATAAGATATGAAAGAAATGATTATGATTTTACCAATGGTAAGTTCAGGGTTAAAGGGGATACCATTGAAATATTTCCAGCCTATCAGGACAAAGCTGTAAGAGTGCAGCTTTTAGGAGATGAATTGGAAAGAATTTCCGAATTTGATCCTGTATCAGGCGAAATTTATAATGAGAAAGAAGTATTTATCATATCACCTGCAACACATTTTTTAGCAACTGTAGAATGGGTTGACAGAGCTCTGAAGACTATCGGAGAAGAACTTGAGGAAAGAATCAAATATTTTAAAGACCAAAATAAGCTGCTTGAAGCCCAGAGAATAGAATCCAGAACCAGATATGATATGGAAATGATAGCAGAATTAGGGTTTTGCGGCGGTATCGAGAATTACTCAAGACATATACTGGGAAAAGAACCTGGAGAAGCCCCCAATACCTTGCTGGATTTTTTTCCAGATGATTTTCTGGTTATTATTGATGAATCCCATATCTCAATTCCTCAAATCAGGGGAATGTATGAAGGTGATCACTCAAGAAAGCAAACTCTGGTAGACTATGGATTCAGACTCCCTTCGGCCCTGGATAACAGGCCGTTAAAATTTAAAGAATTTGAAACGAAGGTTAAAAGGGCAATATTTACTTCAGCTACACCTGGTCTTTACGAGAAAGAAGTAAGCGGACAGATAGTGGAACAGATAATCAGACCTACCGGCCTGGTGGATCCGGAAGTTATTATAAGAAAAACCAAAGGCCAGATTGATGATCTGATATATGAGATAAAAAAAGTTATAAATAGGGGTGAGAGAGTTTTGGTAACTACTCTTACTAAAAGAATGGCAGAAGATCTGGCCGATTATCTTTCAAGCAGAAAGATTAAGGTAAGATATTTACATTCTACTATAGATACATTAGAAAGAGTGGAAATACTCCGGGACTTAAGAACCGGAGTATTTGATGTGCTGGTAGGAATAAATTTACTCAGGGAAGGGTTAGACCTCCCGGAAGTATCACTAGTTGCTATACTGGATGCAGATAAAGAGGGATTCCTTAGATCAGAGATATCACTTATACAGACTATCGGAAGGGCGGCAAGGAACATAAATGGTAAAGTTATAATGTATGCCGATAGTATTACCGGTTCTATAAAAAGAGCACTAAGTGAAACCAACAGAAGAAGGGATTTACAGATTGAATATAATAAAAATCATAATATTACACCAAGAACTATAAATAAAACCATATCTGACATATTATATAGTAAAGGGATAAAAACCAGGAAGGAAGTAAAACCAGATTTTAAAGTTAGCGAAAAGGAGAGGAGATTTGGTGAGGTCAAATTACTGGATATGGATCCTTCTAAAGTTGCTACTATAATAAGTGGTCTGGAAGAAGAAATGTACCTGGAAGCAAGAGAACTAAATTTTGAAAAAGCCGCTATTATCAGGGATGAAATAAAGAGAATAAAAAAAATAACTAATATAGAAGTTAATAAATAATAATTATGAAAGAAGAAATAATAATAAAAGGTGCCAGGGAGCATAATCTTAAAAATATTAATTTAAGACTCCCAAGAAACAAATTTATAGTTTTTACAGGCGTAAGCGGTTCAGGAAAATCGTCCCTTGCATTTGATACCATTTATGCTGAAGGACAGAGAAGATATGTTGAATCACTTTCTTCTTACGCAAGACAATTTCTGGGACAGATGGAAAAACCGGATGTTGATTTAATAGAGGGCTTATCACCGGCAGTATCAATAAATCAGAAAGGAGTTTCAAAGAATCCCAGATCTACGGTAGGAACTATTACCGAGATATATGATTATCTCAGGGTTCTCTATGCCCAAATCGGAATACCTTATTGCTACCGGTGCGGAAAACTTATAACCAGACAAACAGTAGACCAAATAGTTGATAGAGTAGTGGAATTGCCTCAAGAGACGAAATTTCAGGTTCTTTCTCCAATTATAAGGGGGAGAAAAGGTGAATACATAAAAACTTTTGAAAATATAAAAAATAATGGTTATGCAAGAGTAAGAGTAGATGGTGATATTTACGAGCTTGGGAAAGACTTTGATTTAAAGTTAGATAAAAATATAAAACATGATATTGAAATCATAATTGACAGGTTAAAAATAAAACCCGATATAAAAAAAAGGCTTTCTGAAGATATTGAGCTATCACTTAAGGAAAGTGGTGGTATTGTCTATATTCAATTAATGGATTCAGGAAAGATATATAGTTTCTCGGAAAATTTTTCCTGCGTGGATTGCGGAATAGATTTTGAGGAACTTACTCCCAGAATGTTTTCTTTCAACAGTCCTTATGGGGCCTGTAGGGAGTGCAGCGGTCTGGGTATAAGCAGGGATATAGATACTGATTTAATCGTAGAACATCCAGAGTTAAGTATAATGGATGGTGCAATTCCTTTCTTTAACATGGGTTATTCAAACTATTACTCCCAGTTGATAAAAAGTCTGGCTGAAGAATATGAATTTGATCTAAACACTCCTTTTAAAAATCTTAATGAGTATATCAAAAAAACAATCTTATATGGAACTGATGGAAGAAGGATAAGAGTAAGCTATATAAATCATAAGGGTAAACTAAGGCATTATTACTTAAAATTCGAGGGTCTTGCCAATAATTTAAGCAGAAGATATCTTGAAACAGAGTCCGAAAGCCAGAGAATTAGAATAGAGAAAATGATAAGCAGCAGGCCATGCAGAGGATGTAACGGCAAAAGGCTGCGTCAGGAGAGTCTGGCAGTGAAAATTAGCTCATTATCCATATCGGATTTTTGCGAGAAGACAATAGAAGAAGGTATAGAATGGTTAAAGTCACTTAAACTGACCGAGAGAGAAAAAATGATTGGTGAGAGACTGATTAAAGAAATTATTGAACGGCTTAATTTTTTAAAAGATGTAGGGCTGGGATATCTGACTCTTGACAGGAAGTCCAGCACTCTGTCCGGGGGCGAATCCCAGAGGATAAGATTGGCCACTCAGATAGGATCAGGCCTGGTAGGAGTTTTATATATACTTGATGAGCCAAGTATAGGCCTTCATCAGAGAGATAATAAAAAGTTAATAAATGCCTTAAAACGCCTGAGAGATCTTGGAAATACCATAATAGTGATAGAACATGATGAGGAAACCATAAGAAATTCAGATTTTATAGTTGATATAGGACCTGGTGCGGGTATCCATGGCGGAGAGATTGTATTCAGTGGAAACCTGGGAAGCATATATACCTGTGATGAATCTATAACCGGAAAGTATCTAAGCGGAGAAAAATCTATACCGATTCCAGCAGAAAGAAGAGAAGGAAGCGGTAAATATATAATCATTAAAGGTGCCAGGGAACATAATTTAAAAAATATTGATGTTCATATAGATTTGGGAAAGCTGATTGCGGTTACCGGAGTTTCAGGATCAGGTAAAAGTACGCTTGTAAATGAAATATTATACCCATCTCTTTCTAATTTGCTTATAAGAACAAAATACAGCGCAGGTGAACATGACGGTATAATCAATTATAAGAATCTGGATAAGGTAATAGTTATTGATCAATCACCCATAGGAAGAACTCCGCGCTCAAATCCGGCAACTTATACCGGTGTTTTCACCTATATCAGAGAGCTGTTTTCAAAGACTCATGATTCAAGAATTAAAGGCTATAAGCCGGGTAGATTTAGTTTTAATGTGAAAGGCGGAAGATGCGAATCCTGTAATGGGGATGGACTTATAAAAATAGAGATGCATTTTCTTCCCGATATCTATGTACCATGTGAAGTTTGCAAGGGAAAGAGATTTAACCGTGAAACTTTAGAGATAAGGTATAAAGGGAAAAATATCGATGATGTTTTAAATATGACTGTTGAAGAGGCCATGAATTTTTATGGGAATATTCCAAGGATTAGCAAGAAACTGGAATTAATTAATGATGTTGGACTGGGATATATTAAGTTAGGCCAGTCTTCTACGACATTATCAGGAGGAGAAGCACAGAGGGTTAAACTTTCTACTGAACTTTCAAAAAAAAGTACTGGAAATACTTTATATCTGCTGGATGAGCCCACCACCGGTCTTCACTTTGATGATATAAGTAAGCTGCTGGCAATACTGAAGAGATTGGTAGATGCGGGAAATACCGTATTGGTAATAGAACACAATATCGAAGTAATAAAAACTGCTGATTATATCATAGATCTTGGTCCTGAAGGAGGAAATAAAGGGGGAAGAATTATTGCCCGGGGTACTCCCGAAGAAGTAGCGGAAAATAGAAATTCCTATACCGGAAAATTTCTAAAGATGTATATGAATAAAAATTTGGTTAAGGAAAAGCTGTATGGATACGAAAACAGTAGATAAAAGAATAAATGAAGATATTTGCGAAGAGTATAAAATGAAAGAACTATTAAAGATACTGCCAAAGAAATCAGGAGTATATATCTTTAAAAATTCCAGTGGCAAAATTATCTATATTGGTAAGGCAAAAAATATTTACAGCAGGGTAAAAAGCTATTTTCAGGATAGAAGCAGTAACTTTTTATATGCGAAACCTCTGGATTTTTCTAAAAAGATTAAATCCATAGACTATGTAGTTACGGATAATGAAACAGAAGCATTAATCCTTGAAGGTAATTTAATTAAGAAAAATAAACCAAAATACAACATAGATTTAAAAGACGATAAATCATATCCGTTTATTGCTGTTACAGACAGAGAAAGATTCCCGAGAGTTTTTATAACCAGAGATAGGAGTATTAAGGGTGCAAAGTATTTTGGGCCATATACTGATACCGGAGCCGTAAGGAAAACTCTTGAATATTTAAGAAAAATATTCCAGGTAAGAGATTGCAAGAAAGCAAGACCGGGGAAAGGTGCAAACATACCCTGTCTTAACTATCATATTAAATTGTGCTCTGCTCCATGTACAGGTAATGTTTCTGAGGAAGAATACCGTAAAAATATTGACTTTATAATATTGTTTTTAAAGGGAAAAGACAAAACTATTATTGACAGACTAAAGGAAAAAATGGAGCAATATTCAAAGAATAGAGAATTTGAAAAAGCGGCAGAAGTGAAAAATAAAATAGAGAACATAAATAAACTTTATAAAGACCAGAAAATATTTTTCCCGGGTGAAAGTAAATGGGATTTCATATCTACTGCCAGAAGCGAAGAGGATGCAGTTATAAGTTTATTTACTTATAGAGAAGGAATACTGGCTGTTATCAATAATTTTACTATAAATAATGCTGGATATCTTAGGGATGGGGGAATTTTATCAGGTTTTATTGAAAAGTATTATGCAGGTATTGACAATATTCCATCTAAGATTTTTTGTCCTCGAGAGATTGAGAATACAGAATTGATATCAAAGTGGCTGACTGAAAGGAAAAATAAAAAAGTTGAGATAATGGTTCCAAAGATTGGTGAAAAGAAAAAAATAATGGAGATGGTGGTTAGAAATTCAAAATTATATCTGGAGAAAAAAAAGTTTGAGAAAGATACCGGGTATAGTAAAATTTATAAAGATTTTATTAGATTAAAAGAAGTTCTTGGACTGATGAACATTCCAGGAAGAATAGAATGTTTTGATATTTCAAATCTAAAAGATTCATTTCCTGTTGGATCAATGTCTGTTGCTTTAAATGACAGGCTACTGACTGATGATTACAGGTGTTTTAAGATAAAAGAAGTCACCGGCCAGGATGATTGCAGAATGATAAACGAAGTAGTCTTAAGAAGGTTAAGGTATCTGGAAGGCGGGGAAATGAAAAAAGGAAACAGTTTCTATATAAAGCCCGATTTAATAGTAATAGATGGAGGAAAAGCACAATTCAATACTATAAAGAAATTATTAAATGAAAAACAAATAACCGGTATAGATATCATAAGTATAGCAAAAAAAGAAGAGATAGTATTTTGCAGTAAATATCCTGATGGAATTAAACTTAATCTAAGTGATAAATATATGCGAATTCTTATAAAGGTTAGAGATGAAGCCCACCGGTTTGCCGTGAAATATCACAGACGTTTAAGGGATAAGAATATGACCAGTTCTATACTGGATGGGATAAAAGGTATAGGAGAAAAAAAGAAAAAATATATTTTTGAAAATATAAGTTCAATCGAAGAATTGAGGAGTAAGACGATAAAGGATTTAAGGAATTTAAAAGGTTTAAATTACAAAGATGCAACTATTATATATAATAGTATCCACAGATAAGGTATAAGGTGGTAAATTTGTTAAAATGGGCCTTAGACTGGGTGATACTAACTTTTTCGATAGCAGTTGCTTCTTATTTTTTACCATTTATATACATATCAGGAGATACTACATGGGATAGATTCAAGATTGCTTTTCTGGCTGGTCTTCTTCTGGGTTTATTTAATCTACTGGTCAGGCCTATCGTAAGGATTTTGTCTCTGCCCATTAATATTTTAACACTGGGGCTTTTTAATATTATTATAAATGCAAGCATGTTGTGGATTGTGGATTTAATTATTAAGGGACTGGAAATAAAAGGATTCTGGGGGTACGTCTGGAGTTCTATAGTTATCAGTATTATCAGTATAGTGGTTTCCAAAATTATTTTCTTTAGAGAAAAAAAAGATAAAAAAGATTAAAATAGTATATGTTTTAAATATAAGTTCTGATATCCTGAAAAATGGAAATTATGAACAGTAAAAAAGAAAAACCAGATAGTAAAATAAAAATAGTGATAATTACCGGCCTATCCGGAGCAGGAAAAACGGAAGCCCTTAAGTATTTTGAGGATGCAGGCTATTATTGCATAGATAATTTGCCTGCTCGCCTTTTATTAAATCTTATCGATCATTTCTCTATTGGAGAAAGGAATATTAATAATATAGCCTTTGCCATAGATTTAAGAAGCGGATTTTTTTTTGATGAAATATATAAAACACTGGATGAGCTTAAAAAGAGGAAAATAAAATATAAGATTTTATTTTTGGAAGCATCAAAGAGCGCGATTATAAAAAGATATTCCTTAACCAGAAGAAAGCACCCGTTAGTTGATAACGGTGATCTTGGGAATGGAATTGAAAGAGAAATTGAGAAAATGAGCAGGCTAAGAGAAATAGCCGATGTGGTAATAGACACTACTTTAATGGACTCAAAAGAGCTGCGGATGACTATAGCAGATAGTATGATTAGTGATGTAGAAAAAATTAAACTTTTACAGATATCTATTACTTCATTTGGGTATAAATACGGTATACCTGTAAGTATGGACATTGTAATGGATGTTAGATTTCTGCCAAATCCATTTTATAACGAGGAATTAAAAGACCTGGATGGAAAAAATGATAAAGTGATTAATTTTGTCTTATGCCGGGAGGAAACAAAGAAATTTTTAAGTATGTTTGAAAAGATGCTGGACTTTTTAATACCAAATTATATTGCAGAGGGTAAGAGTTATTTAGGGATAGGTATAGGCTGCACAGGTGGAAAACACCGTTCGGTGGTTTTATCTGAAAAGCTATATGAATATTTAAAATTAAATGGTTATTCTGTTAAAGTTTTCCATAAAGATATTGATAAAAAAGACTAATTTTATTTAAAATAACTTGCATTTTCATAACTTGCAGGAGATATTTTTTATGAAAATACACTTTATTGATTTGCTTAAATTTGTTAAAATTACACGGTTTATATTTAATTAGAAAATATAAAATATATTTTATATTTACATAAAATATATTTAGTATTAAAAATCAAGTTTTATCAAAGGGAGAATACAATGACAATAAAAGTAGGAATTAATGGGTTTGGAAGAATAGGCAGGCAGTTCTTAAGGGCAAAATTAAAGTATGATAAAGATAATAATATGGATATTGTAGGTATCAATGATCTTTATGACCCAAAAACTCTTGCCCATCTTCTGAAATATGATTCAATATATAGAACTCTGGATGCTGAAGTCAGAGCTGGAAGTGACTACATAGAAGTCAATGGAGTAAAGATAAAAATTACCGCCGAAAAGGATCCGGAACTCCTTCCATGGAAAGCTCTGGGAGTTGATGTTGCTCTGGAATCTACAGGGATATTCACAACAAGGGAAGGCGCTAACAAGCACTTAATTGCAGGCGCAAAAAAAGTAATAGTAACTGCGCCAAGCAAAAAAGGTGGGGCAGATATCACTATAGTACTGGGGGTAAATCATAATAGTTATAACAAGCAGGAACATAATATAATTTCAAACGCATCCTGCACCACAAATGCGCTTGCGCCGTTATGCAAGGTGATTCACGATAATTTTGTTATAAAAAATGGTATTATGACTACCATACATGCATATACTAATGATCAAAAAATTCTGGATCTGCCTCATAAAGATTTAAGAAGAGCCAGAGCAGCCGCTTTATCAGCTATACCTACATCAACCGGTGCCGCCAGCGCAATAGGTCTGGTAATTCCAGAATTAAATGGTAAGCTGGATGGCCTGGCAGTCAGGATACCGATACCTGTTGGTTCATTGGTTGATTTAACTGTAGAAGTAGAAAAGGAATGTTCAGTTGAAGATGTAAATAACGCTTTTAAAAATGCTTCACAAAAGCCGGAGTTTAAAGGAATTCTAAGGTATTGTGAGGATCCGATTGTATCCGCAGATATTATTGGTGATGCTTATTCTACAGTTTTTGATGCCCTAAGTACTTTCAAACAGGGAAATCTGGTAAAAGTTTTATCCTGGTATGATAATGAGTGGGGATATTCAAGTAGACTGTATGATTTAGTAAATTATATTATGAAATAAATAATAATATAAACTTAAATAAAAAATAACCGGGGTCTAGTGACCTCGGTTATTTATGAAATAAGGCTTTGGTGGTAAAAATGTTTAATAAAAAAACAATAGAAGATATTGATGTGCATAATAAAAAAATACTGGTAAGGGTAGATTATAATGTTCCTCTGGATAGCGAATTGAATATTACCGATGATACCAGAATAAAGCTATCGCTGCCGACCATAAACTATCTTATTGGAAATAACTCAAAGATTATTCTAATGTCTCATTTAGGAAGACCAAAGGGAGCGGTTGAAGATAAATTCAGACTGGATCCTGCAGCAAAAAGGCTGGAACAATTAATAGGTAAGAAAGTCAAAAAATTTGACCAGATTTACTCCGGGGAGATTAAAGAATACATAGATAATGAAATGGATTATGGCGAAATCGTAATGCTTGAAAATCTGAGATTTGACCCAGGCGAAAAAGCAAATGATGATGAATTCTCAAAATCACTTTCATCCCTTGCGGATATCTATGTTGACGATGCTTTCGGTGCTGCGCACAGGGCGCATGCATCTGTTGTCGGAGTAACTAAATACCTTCCGGCAGTAGCTGGATTTCTAATGAAGAGGGAATTTGAAGTTTTAACGTCTCTTCTGGAGTCACCACAAAGACCTTTTATAACTATTCTCGGAGGGAGTAAGGTTTCGGATAAAATAAAGGTCATAAGAAATCTACTGGGTAAAGTGGATAGTCTGATATTAGGTGGAGGAATGACTTATACTTTCTTAAAATCAAAGGGATATGAAATAGGCAAATCAATTTGTGAAGACGATCAGATCGACTTTGCAAAAGAAATGCTTGCTCTTGCTAAAAAGAATAATGTTAACCTAATACTGCCTATAGACATTATGATTGCGAAAGAATTTGATAGCGATGCGGAGAAAAAACTAGTATCCATACAATCAATACCGGTAGACTGGATGGGGCTTGATATTGGGGATAAAAGTATAGAATTGTTTAAAAAAGAAATTTCAAATGCCAGAACCATTTTCTGGAATGGTCCCGTAGGTGTTTTTGAATGGGATAATTTTGCAAATGGAACAAGAAGTATTGCTAATACCATTGCCGAAAGCCAGGCAGTAACTGTAGCAGGCGGCGGGGATACACTGGCAGCATTGAAAAAATATAATCTATCCTCAAAATTTTCACATGTTTCAAGTGGCGGGGGAGCCGCCATGGAACTCCTGGAAGGTAAGCAGTTACCTGGTATCGTATCTCTTTTAAATAAATAACTGGAAATAATCAAATAGTCTTGAAAGGAATTATAAGAATGAGAAAGCCTTTTATAGCAGGTAACTGGAAAATGAATATGACCCATTTGCAAGCAATAAACTTTATCCAGGACCTTAAATATAAATATAATAATAAAAATAATTGTGAAGTAGCGGTATGCCCACCTGCAACAGCCTTAAAGAGTGTAAAAACAATAATTGACAGTGATAATCTTGATATTAAGCTTGGTGCCCAGAATATGTATTACCAGTCCAGCGGTGCATTTACGGGAGAAATTTCACCGGAAATGCTTAAAGCACTGGGTGTCGAATATGTGATAATAGGACATAGTGAGAGAAGACAGTATTTTGGTGAGACCAATAAAAGCGTTAATAAAAAAGTGAGTGCCGCTTTTAACTCCGGCTTAAAACCCATTATGTGTATTGGTGAGTCATTAGAAATAAGAGAAAGCGGCAGAGCTGAAGAATTTGTTCTAAATCAACTTAAAGAATGTCTTGGTGGTATTGATGAAGAAAATATTTCTTATCTCACAATAGCCTATGAGCCAATCTGGGCAATTGGTACCGGTAAAAATGCGACATCGAAAGATGCAAACGATATGTGCCTGTCTATAAGAAGAAAATTAGAAGAACTCTTTAGTAAAAAGATTTCCGGGATTATAAGAATACAATACGGTGGAAGTGTCAAACCCTCTAATATTTCAGAACTTATGAACATGTCAGATATTGATGGAGCATTGGTCGGCGGCGCAAGTCTTGAAGTTGATGATTTTTTAGCAATAATTAATTATTAGGATAGAAGTGACACGTAGAACTGGAAGAATAGAATCAATTTGCTTGATAATATTAGATGGCTGGGGCCTTTCCAGCCAGATTGAGGGCAATGCTATCCGTCTCGCTAAAACCCCCCATATGGATAATTATTTTAATATTTACCCGAATACCAGATTGAATGCATCAGGAGAAGCAGTAGGTCTTCCGGAAGGTCAGATGGGCAATTCAGAGGTAGGTCATCTGAATATTGGAGCTGGAAGAGTTGTATACCAGGAATTTACAAGAATAAATAAAGAAATAAATAATGGTAATTTTTTTAAAAATAAAGTATTAACTGGAGCTATTGAAAATGTGAATAAAAATGATAGCAGCCTTCATCTTATGGGACTGGTATCAGATGGAGGCGTACACAGCCATATCAAGCATCTGGAAGCATTGATTGATCTTGCAGGCAGAAAAAAAATAAAAAATTTATTTATACATGCATTTCTTGACGGAAGAGATGTTCCTCCCAGGAGTGCAGTGCCTTATCTAAATGAGGTAGATGATTATTTAAAAAATAAAGGTATCAGTGGGCAGATTGCTACAGTCAGCGGAAGGTATTACAGCATGGACAGGGATAATAGATGGGAAAGGATTAAGAAAAGCTATGATAATCTGGTATATAGGAATGGGAAAAAGTTTAAAACAGCTGCCAGTATTGTTGAATCATCCTACAGTAATAATGTGGATGATGAATTTGTTATTCCGTCTATAGTTGAAAGTAAGGATGAAGAAAAAGCAAAAATCAAGTCAGGTGATTCTATAATATTCTTTAATTTCAGAGCTGATAGGGCAAGGCAGATTACAGGAGCATTTATAAGCAAGAGCTTTGATAAATTTGATAGAGGCGAAAGACCGCCAAAAGTCCACTTTGTATGTATGACTCAATACGATAAGGAATTCAACACCCCGGTAACATTTCCATCTGTAGAAATTAAAAATACTCTGGGAGAGGTTATATCAAATAACAGTTTAAAACAATTAAGAATTGCTGAAACCGAAAAGTATGCTCATGTCACTTTTTTCTTTAATGGTGGTGTTGAAAAACCATTTGAAGGTGAGGATAGGATATTAATTCCTTCGCCAAAAGTTGCAACCTATGAATTGAAGCCGGAAATGAGCGCCTTCGAAGTTACTGATACTGTGATAGGTAAAATTAGATTAAGTAAATATGATGTAATAATATTGAACTACGCAAACCCTGATATGGTGGGCCATACCGGCCATATTGATGCTGCAATAAAAGCTGTTGAAACAGTAGACAGATGTGTGGGAAGAGTAGTGGAAGAATTAAATAAGAATGGAGGGGTGGCATTAATAACAGCGGATCACGGAAATGCTGAAGAAATGATAAGTCGTGTTAGTGGAAAAGTCATAACTGCTCACTCAACATCACCGGTACCTTTTGTAACCTGTAGAACGGAAGTAAAGTTGAGAGATGAAAATAACGACTTTAAATTAAGCGATATTGCGCCTACGATATTAGATTTCTTAAAAATAAATAAACCAAAAGAAATGACAGGTAAATCTCTTTTACGGAATTAAGTTTTTATATCGCAGAAGAGGTTTTATAATGGCTTTTGTAATAAAATGTATTTTTTATGTATTGATTATAAGTTTTTTGATAAAATATAGGCCAGAAGCCTATTTGAAGTTTATTAAAATGTAGGAGGAAATAAAAAGATGGGTTCTATTTTAATGAATATTCTGTTTGCGATTCATGTAGTTGCCTGCCTGGGAATAATACTGTTAATTTTGTTACATGCAGGGAGAGGAGGAGGTATTTCTGGTTTGTTCTCCGGAATGGTGGAAACTTTCGATGGCGGGGGAATCGTAGAAAAGAATCTTGACAGAATTACAATTATACTGGGTTTGGTTTTTACGGTTACTACTATAATATTGTTTGTTTTTTTATAAACTTGTAGAAATTGAAGGATTATTCAAAACGAAAGGAGGGCTTTATATAAGAAGCTTTGTAATGTAAATATAGGATAAAAAGGAGGCTTTGGTGAAGAATTATAAAAAGTTAACGGTAGTGATTGCGGTATTCATAGTTGTTGTATTTATAGGAGCTATGTTCGCAGGATGTAAGGGAAAGGCAGCTGCTACTCAGGTTATGAGGCTACATATCGTTGAGCCGGTATCCCTGGATCCTCCAAATGCTTATGAAAGTGAAGGAATTCAGGTAATAAGGCAATGCTGGGATGGTCTTATAGATTGGGATCCGGATACCTATGAACCAATACCTGAATTAGCAGAAAGTTGGGAAATAAGCGATGATGGCCTTGTTTACACCTTCCATTTAAGGAAAGGCGTTAATTTTCACAGCGGCAGAGAGTTAAAGGCCGAAGATTTTGTTTATTCATGGTCGAGGGTGGCTAATAAAGATACAGCTTCTTATCTTGCCTATCATTTGCTTCCAATCAAGGGTTATGATGAATGCCAGGCTGGAACAGCTACTACCCTGGAAGGAGTAAAAGCTCTTGACGACTATACACTCGAAGTGACCTTAAAAGAACCTTATGCAG
>CAZLEB010000008.1:23993-26751 GCA_964558475.1 uncultured Actinomycetota bacterium | reverse complement strand
TGCAATCTGGGATCCATAAATCTGGCACACATGGTAAAAGAGGAAGAGGGTATAAAAAAGGTGGATTATGATAAATTAAGAGGAGTTATTCACACAGCAGTGAGGTTTTTAGACGATGTTATTGATATGAGCAAGTACCCCTTGGAAAAAATAAGGGAAATGGCACATGGGAACAGAAAAATAGGTCTGGGGGTTATGGGATATGCTGATCTTCTTATAATCCTTGGCATTCCCTATAATAGTGAAGAAGCTCTGGAACTTTCACAGAAAGTTATGAGTTTTATTCAGGATGAATCAAAGAATACATCAAAGGAACTGGCAAAAGAAAAAGGAGTATTTCCAAACTTTAAAGGTAGTATATATGATAGCCCTGATGGTTATGAAATTAGAAATGCAACTACTACTACAATTGCTCCTACCGGGACTTTAAGTATTATTGCTGACTGTTCAAGCGGGGTGGAACCACTGTTCGCAATATCATTTGTTAAGAATGTTATGGATAACGACAGGCTGGTGGAAGTTAATAAATATTTTAAAGGAGCAGCAATTAATGAAGGATTTTATAGTGAAGAAGTAATGGGAAAAATAGCTGAAAAGGGCAATTTAAAAGATATTGGCGAAGTTCCTTCAGAATTTAAGAGAATATTTGTTACAGCGCATGAGATATCTCCAAAATGGCATGTAAGAACTCAAGCTGCTTTTCAAAAATTTGTAGATAATGCGGTCTCAAAGACGGTTAATTTTCCTAACAGTGCTACGGTTCAGGATGTAGAGGATGTATATATGCTGGCTTACAGGTTAGACTGTAAAGGTATAACTATATTCAGGGATAAGAGCAGGAATGCCCAGGTACTTCAGGTAGAAGGAGAGAAAAAGGGGGAGGAAGAAGTAATAAAAGAGGATACTGGCGAGGAAGAAATAAAGGAAAAAATAGATAGTCCTCCGGAAGAAGAAAAAAGTGAAGAAGAAATAGAGAAAGCTAAATTAAGGCCCCGGCCGAGACCTGAAGTTACCTATGGTATGACCAAAAAATATAAAATAGGGAATTGCGGGAAACTTTATGTGACCGTGAATTCAGATGAAAACGGTATCTGTGAAATATTTATAAATACCGGTGAAGAGGGTTGTACTGCCTTAACCGAGGCCGTGGGCAGACTTATAAGTATTGCCATCAGGTCTGGTATTGATATTGAGTCAGTAAAGAAACAGGTAGAAGGAATAAGATGTATTACCTGCATTGCTGATGATGAAACCCATGTCCTTTCCTGTCCCGATGCGATGGGTAAGGCCATAGACTTTTACTTGAATGGATCCAATAAATTTGATTTGGGAGTAACCAATGGCCCCAGGTCTATTATGATATGTCCTGAGGATGGTTGCGGAGGCATAATGGAACCTGAGGGAGGCTGCTATGTTTGCAGAAACTGCGGTTTCTCTAAGTGCTCTTAATTTGTGCTTCTAGTCTTTCAGAATATTTTCAAGAGAGGACTTGTATGTATTATAATCACCTTTAGAAAATAAGACCATTCTTACAAGTTCAATCTCAGTATGTTCTTTTAAAAAATTAATGATGGTTTTAAGAGCAATCATTGAGGCATCTTTTACAGGGTAGCCAAAAATTCCGGTACTTATTGAGGGAAAGGAAATACTTTTGATGTTTTTCCGGGAAGCCAGAAGCAGACTATTTCTATAACAGTCTTTAAGATCTTCAGCATCGTTTATACTATTGCTATAAACAGGACCAACGGTATGAATGACATATTTTGCTTTAAGATTATATCCCCTGGTTAATTTAGCTTCACCGGTATTGCAGCCCCCAAGTTTTTTACACTCCTCCCACAACTGTGGTCCAGCTGCTCTATGGATTGCACCTGATACGCCTCCTCCGGGAGAAAGCCTTCTATTTGCTGCATTTGCTATTGCTTCTGTACTCTGAACGGTTATATCTCCGTTGAACAGTTCCAGAATTGAATTTCCAATTTTGTATTTAGTAGTCATAGGCATTTTTCTTTATAGGTTTAATTATTCCCATTTGAAGGTTAGAGTGGATATAATTGCTCCTGTTACTAAAAGGCCAAGAATGATAATTAAATTCAACCAGTGTGCTGCCCAGCTATTGCCGACCCATAAGCCTTTCATAAGACGAACCACATAAGTTAGAGGAAGGTACTTACTTATATTGGTCACTTTATCACCCAAAACCTCAAGAGGAATTGCGGCTCCGGAGAGAAACATCATAGGGAAAGCCAGAATCATCCCGGCTGCTAGTGCTGTTCGTGCAGTTGGCGCCAGGCTTGCTATCATGTATCCAAAGGAGAAAAAAGATAAAGCACATATAGTAAATCCAGCCAAAATACTGAAAATGTTTCCTTCAAATTGGGCATGAAATATAAATCTTCCTACTAAAAAGAGCAGAGTTACACCCATAAGAGACATAATATAATAGGTAAAAATATTGGCAAAAAGGTAAATTGCCGGAGATGCCGGTGTTGAATGAAACCTCTTTAAGATACCATTCTCCCTGTCATTAGCGGTAGAAATCGGTACGCTCATCAGGCCGACAGTAACTATAACCAGTGCCATATATGCAGGAAGTTGAGAATCAATAAAACCACGGCCGCCAAAAAAGGGAGTGGGCTCATTGCCGTAGATAAATCCGAATAAAAATAGTAATGCAGGAGCATAAAGCAATGTAAAGAAAGTTGCCATTGGCTCCCTCAAGTATAATTTCATTTCGACTACGGTTAGTCTTAAAAGT
>CAZLEB010000008.1:0-23893 GCA_964558475.1 uncultured Actinomycetota bacterium | reverse complement strand
TGCCATTGGCTCCCTCAAGTATAATTTCATTTCGACTACGGTTAGTCTTAAAAGTGACTTCAAAAAACCTCCTTAGTTTCTTATTTCTTTTCCGGTTAGAGCAAGGAATACATCTTCAAGTGTGACCTGTTCGGTTTGAAGATCATAAAAATCAATATTACGATTGACCAGAAAATTAACTACGTCTTTTACCATTCTTTTATCATGACCATATATGATTATGTTATTCCCTGATTTTTCATATCTACTTATACTATTAATATTATTTAAAGCATTTAATCCAAGGCTATCGTCTGAACAAAACATAAGCCGTGTTTCTATACTTATGTTTCTGATTAAATTCTTAGGAGTGTCCAGAGCAATTATTTTTCCATTATCCATGATTGCAACTCTATCGCATAGTATTTCAGCCTCTTCCATAAAATGAGTCGTAAGGAATATAGTTTTCCCCCTTTCCCGGATACCGGTTATAAGGTTCCAGGTTGCTCTTCTTGCCTGGGGGTCAAGGCCGGTAGTCAGTTCGTCAAGGAAGATAAGGTCAGGATCATTTAAAAGTGCAAGGGCAATAAAAAGTCTTTGCTTTTGGCCCCCAGATAGCTTATCAAAGTAAGAGCCTTTTTTTTCTTCCAGGCCAAGGTCTTTTAAAAGAGGTGTACTTTCAATATTTTTCTTGTAAAAAGAAGAAAAAAGAGATATTGCCTCCCATACTTTTAATCTCCCGGGGAGCTGTGATTCCTGAAGCTGAATGCCGATAGAATTCCTTAAGGTACGTCCGTTAGTAGTCGGATTTAAATCCATTACTTTTAAACTGCCCGAATCCGGTTTTCTCAAGCCCTCTATGCATTCTATTGCGGTAGTCTTTCCGGCACCATTAGGGCCGACCAGACCAAATATTTCTCCTTTATAGATTTTAAAGGAAATATCATCTACTGCTTTTATTTTCCTATAATACTTATATAGATTTTCTACCTGAACTATGGTTTCGCTCATAAATTTATATTTATATTATTTGGTATATAATTTTTTAAATTATAAAGATATTTTTAACTTCAATCAAGTAAATGTTTTTTTAAAATTCCATCTAGCTAATTTCTAAAGCTTTAACGTTATCAGCAGCCAAGCATATTGGTATTAAAAGATTCTTTAAGAATTATCCTCAATACAATAATTATTAAAAATATGGAGATTATTTAGGGAAAATTACAATCTGTACTATTGAAAATAAAAAGTGATTACAATATAATAATAGTGTAATCATAATGTATAATCATTAATAATAATTAAAATAGGTAGAATGAAAAGAACTCAAATACAATTAACTGAAAGACAATATAAAATGCTAAAAGATATTTCTGCAAGGAAAAATATTTCTGTCGCTGGAGTTATAAGGGAATGTGTAAATTATTACTCTGCCAGTAAATGTCTGGTAAGTGACGAAGAAAAATATAAAAAAGCGATAAATTTAATAGGGAAGTTTAAATCCGGGGAAAAAGACATTTCAATTAAACATGACAAATATTTAGCTGAAGACTTTAAAAAATGAGTATATTCATAGATACAAGTGCATTTTTTGCTATTTTAGATTCCGGGGATAAATTTCATAAAGAATCTAAAAATACCTTTTTAATGCTGATAGGAGACAAAGAAATATTTCATAGTTCTAATTATGTAATAATTGAAACTATTGTATTGATCCAGACTAGGTTAGGTTTGGATGCACTTAGAGCATTTCAGGATGATGTAGTTCCAATTATAAATATCCATTGGGTAGATGAAGGAATTCATAATATAGCTGTTAGCAGTTTGTTGATTGCCCACAGAAAAAATATTAGTTTTATTGATTATACCAGTTTTGAGTTAATAAGGCTTCTTGGACTAAAAAAAGTTTTTACTTTTGACAAACATTTTGAAGAGCAGAATTTTAAATTATTGCCCTGATTATAATTGTCAGGACTGGTTACTGGTATAAACTCTTCTTTTTTTATAGATTAATTCGTTTACAAAATTAATGATTAGAACCGGTATAACCGAGCTTGCTATAATAAGCAGCCAGTGGTATAGGCTAAGGCCGGCTGTTTTAAACACACTCTGAAGCCATGGAATATAAATTATTCCGATCTGAAGCAGAACGGATACAATTATTGCGAGATTAAGATATTTATTTTCAAAAATATGCTTTCTGAATATACCCTTGTTTTCAAACCTGAAATTGAATGTATGAAGCAGCTGGGTTATCACCAGAGTGGTAAAAACGGAAGTCTGAAATATTTCCCTGTCCTGGAGGAAATTATGTGTATTAAAGAGTAGAGGGCCGGCAAAGTAAATAAAAAATGCCCCGGAAGTTAAAACCAGTCCCTGCCATAAAATCGTTATAAGCCCTCTTCTGCTTAAAATCTGTTCCTTTCTTTTAGAAGCCTTCCTGTCCATAATGTTTTTTTCAGGCGGATCTATTCCCAGTGCCATTGCCGGCAGACCGTCAGTTATAAGGTTCATCCACAGGATTTGTACCGGCAGCAGCGGTATGTAAAGGAGCCCTCTTTCTCCGGTAATAATGTAGAATATATAATCCCCGATTACTATGGAAATAAACATCAGGAGCACTTCTGAAATATTACATGACAGCAGGAATAATATAAATTTTTTAAGGTTATCATATATTACTCTTCCCTGTTTTACAGCCTTTACTATGGTTGCAAAATTATCATCGGTTAAAATCATATCACTTGATTCTTTGCTAACGTCGGTTCCCACAATACCCATAGCCACACCGATATCTGCTTTTTTTAATGATGGGGCATCGTTTATTCCATCACCGGTCATAGCTACAATATGTTGATTTTTCTTTAAGGCTTCCACTATGTCAACCTTATTAGAAGGTGAAACCCTGGCAAAGATCCTTATATCTTCTATTTGCTGCTCAAGTTCCTCTTTAGTCATTAAATCAAGTTCTGCACCATCAATGATCTTATCTGCAGGACCAAATATCCCCAGTTCTTCTCCTACGGCCCGGGCAGTTATTTTATGATCGCCGGTCACCATAATGATTTTAATATTGGCTCTCCTGCATTTTTCAATGGCATCATATACCTCCGGCCTCGGCGGATCAATCATTCCCACTATGCCCAGATATACAAGATCTTTTTCTGCTTCTTTCACCTTTTCATAATCCGGGAGACTATCCAGATACCTAAAAGCAAAAGCAAGATTTCTCATTGCCTTGCCGGCAAGTGAATGATTGTTTTTGCTGATTTCTTTCCTGTCGGTATCGGTCAGGTTCTCTATTCTTCCGTCCTTAATTATTCTGCTGCATTTTCCGGAGATTACTTCGGGAGCTCCCTTTGAGAATAGGATGTACTTATGATGATTATTTTTGTCACCGGCTGGTATTTTATTAATGGTGGTCATCATCTTACGTTCAGAATCAAAGGGCTCCTCCAGTTCCCTTAGGTAATCTTTTTCCAGGCTGTTTTTATCAATTGAATAAAAGCTTCCCAGTTCAAGAAGCGCTGCTTCCGTAGGGTCTCCGGAAATTTGTCCGGTTTCATTATTTATATAGTATGCATCATTACAGAGAACGGCATTTTTAATTAGAAATTTTAGCGCAGTATATTTATCTATATTTTTTAAGGTTAGGTATTTTTTAATATTGCTGCTGCCCGGCTTATTATATTTTTCTATAAAATTATTGTAGTCTTTGACTTCTTCCAGGCTTGAATAAATCCTGCGTACCATCATTTTATTTTCGGTGAGGGTCCCGGTTTTATCGGTGCATATAACAGATACACTGCCAAGAGTCTCAACGGAACTTAATTTTCTTACTATAGCATTATTTTTTGCCATCTTCTGAACACCAAGTGCCAGAGATACCGTGACTATAGCCGGGAGTCCTTCAGGTATAGCAGCAACTGCCAGCGCAACGGCAACAAGCAGCATCTGCGCAACTGAATTACCCTTAAGTATCCCTGATAAAAAGACAATGGCGCTTACAGCGAGGCATATTACTCCAATTTTTTTGCCAACAGTTTTTAACTCGATCTGGAGAGGAGTCAGTTCCTCTTCTTCCTGAACCATACTGGCAATTTTGCCAATTTCTGTATTTTGTCCGGTGCCTGTGACAACAGCTGTGCATCTTCCCTTTACAATAGTGGTGCCGCTAAAGAGAATATTTTTTTTATCGCCAAGGGGAAGATTTGTTTTATGGAGAGCGGCAGTAATTTTACTTACTGGCAGTGATTCACCGGTGAGGATTGATTCATTAGCCTGCAGGTTTACATGGCTTACAATTCTGCAGTCTGCAGGTACAAGGTCACCTGCTGTTAGTTTGATAACATCGCCGGGTACCAGCTTTTTAGAATAAATATTACTTTCATGGCCATCTCTTATTACCAGGGCGGAAGGGGAGGCAAGTTCTTTTAAAGCCTGTAGTGCCCTTTCGGCACGAAATTCCTGAACGAATCCCAAGACTGAATTTATTATAAGTATGATTAATATTACTATTGCATCGGTAATTTCCCTTATGATTATTCCAGAAATGAATGCGGCGGCAATAAGTATCCATATCATAAAATCATTAAACTGGGAGATAAATATCCTAAATGGTGTTCGTCCTCTTTTTTCTTCCAGCTCATTATATCCATAAGTTGTGGTCCGGTCTTCTGCCTCTTTTATACTTATACCGGTTTTAATATCAGTATTCAATGCTTTTTCAACTTCTTCGGTGGATTTTGTATGCCAGAATACTTCAGTAGAAGAATTGGAACGAGATACGGAGTTGTCAGTTTTATTTTTGATCTTTATTCTCCCTCTATTCTGATTATCAGGTGTATGAATAAAACCAATTAAATTTCAGATTGCATAATATTAAAGCATATATATATACCATTATGAATAAATTGTAAACGGTTGGAAAGTCATTTTTCACACCAGATATCATGAAACATTTCCCATTCGGAAATGTTATTCCTTATATATTTTTCCATGACCTTTGTCACTTTTTTTATGTTTTTGGTAATCATTGTTTCTTTGTCTCCTTCTCTTATCAGGTCAATGGGTTTTTCAATTATCTGAAAATGGTTATATTTATCCTTTCTGTAGATGAAGCTTGGCACCAGCGGTGCCCCTGATTTTAACGCTATCTGTAAAGCACCGGTGGGGAGATATGCCTTTTTGCCAAAGAATTTAAACGGCTTTGCAGCCCGACCCGTAGGGTCCCAATCTGATGGTATGGCTACTATTTCATTGTTTTTCAGTATTCTAAAAACATTTAGCATTTTATTTATATAGAGAGTCTTAAGCCCTTTGGAGAGTCTTTTTAATTCAAAAAATCTTTTGGTAAGCTTGCTTTTTCTAACCAGGCTGACACCCCATATATTGTATCCTTCTACAGCCAGTCTGCATGCGCCCCACTCAAAGTTTCCAATGTGTGCTGTAAAAATAACCACGCCCCTTCCTTTTTTTAAAGCGCTGTCGAGATTATCGAGACCTTTTATTTCTATTCTTTGTTTCAGTTTCTCTTTGGAGATATTAGAATGTTTCAGAAAATCGACGATATTTTCTGCCCAGTTTACGAAAATCTTAATTGCTATTTTACGAGTTTCTCTATCTTCCAGACCGAGATTGAGAACTTTAGAAACATTATTTTTAATGGTATTAACGTTTGCACCGGTCAACATCCACAGCCAGGCGCCAAACTTTGCAATAAAATATGTTACAGGATAGGGAGTTGCAATGGCAATAAATTCAAGAATTTTATACCCAATATACCCAAACATTGATACTCTCTTTCTTGAGTAGATATTGTATAATAATAATAAATTTTGATAATAAATTAAAGTTTTTAGTATAAAGCCGGATTTATTGGGATAATAAAATTTTTATTCTTTATTTTTATAAAATAATTGTAACAGGGGTTTTTTATGATAGATTCAAGTAGTAAAGTTAAGGACTTTGAGGTAATACTGAATTATGTTCCTACAGAAAAATTGGTTGTCAGTGTTTATCTTTTAGTAGACCGGTCCAGGATTGCAAAGAAAGGTTACCAGACAAAATTAAATTCTATGATCGCAAGCAGCAGAGAGAAGTTGGAGGCTGATGAAAATTTTGACAGGAGACGGAAAAAGGAAATATTTGAAATCTTTGAGAGAATGGAATTTTTTGTAAATGAAAAATTTAAAGCTGATTCCACCAGGACACTTGTAATTTTTTCTTCGGGAGACGGTCTGTGGGAGGAATTCAGGATACCTATAATAATGAGATCAAAAATAATCATAGATCCCAAGCCCCATACCCAGAATATAAGGTCTCTTATTAATAATTCTAAAAGATACGGTGTGCTTCTTATAAATAGAGAAAAAGCTCAAATTTATTCGGTATATCTTGGTGGGATTAATGAGTACCTTGCTGCATTTATAAGCGATGTTCCTTCAAAAGTTAATTTCAGGAGCCAGGCTGCTTTTAGAGAAAAAAAACTGCTTGGCAGGTTAGAAGAGAAGCTGCACCACTTCTTTAAGCTGGTAAATGACAAAACGATGGAGCTTTTTAAAGAGAAAAAATTTGATTATTTGATTTTAGCAGGCAGGAAAGAAATAATTCCGAATTTTTCAAATTATCTGCACAGTTATCTACAGTCAAGACATATCGGAAGTATTGATGCTGAACCGGATTCAAATATTCCTTTAATCAGCATAAAAGCGCAAAAAGTTATTGATGGATTTGAAAATAAAACTAAAAATGATCTGGTTGACAGGCTAATTGATGAATATAACCCTAATGGTATAGGTGTTCTGGGAATCGATGCTACCATAAAATCCTTACTTGTTGAACAGATAAGGATTTTAATATATGACAGGCAATTTACTCATAACGGTTATATTTGTAACTCATGTCGCTATTTGACTTTAGAATATAAGGATAGGTGCCCTTATTGCGGGGGAGAGCTAGTTTTTTATAATGATATAGTTGATGAAATTGTTGAGGATGCTTTAAACCAGGGATGTGAAATTGTGGATATAGAAGGGAATAAAAAACTAATAATGGCCGGAAGCATTGGTGCCGTATTGAGATATAAATTATAAAGTAATTTTAGGGTTTTATTTTGATTTTTGGAGTTCTGATAATTCCTTGGTAAATTGCCTGATATTATTAAATTGCTTATAAACGGAAGCAAATCTAATATATGCAACTTTATCCAGGCCCTTTAATCTTTTTAGAACTAGATTCCCTATTTCTTTAGACTGGATTTCATTGGAAGGCATATTGGAAATCTCATTTTCTATATCTTCTACAATTTTATTTAACACTTCTGTACTTATATTTCTTTTTATACAGGCTCTGATTAATCCGCTAAGTATCTTATTTCTATCAAAAGGTTCCCTGGTGTTATCTTTCTTTATAACTGCTATAGGCTGGTTTTCCAGCCTTTCATAGGTCGTAAATCTTTTACCGCATTTTTCACACATTCTTCTTCTTCTAACACTATCATTGGAAAAGGTTAATCTGGAATCAATAACTCTTGTATCTGGATTTGAGCAGTAAGGACATTTCATTTTTAAATTCCTTTAAAAAAAGGTTTAAATATTTTTTTAACGACCGGACTTACATCTTTTCTCTTTTCAGTATAGTAGGATTTCAAAAGATCATAACTTTTAATGCTGTATAATATGGTTACTAAGAGTCCGAAGATCAGCCACCAGAAGCTTCCTTCGTAAACCCAGAGAAAAAAGGAAAAGAAAAAGAACGCGAACGAAGTTGAAAGATGTGAGTCCTTAAGAATGAACAAGGCAATTGGTATAAACAGAAGATAAAGAAAAAGAAACGTTACAGGTGACAGGTAAAGCAGTCCGCCTAAAAATGTGGAGACACCTTTTCCTCCTTTAAAACCAATATAAATCATCCAGTTATGTCCCAGCACCGCAAAGACAACTGCAAGCAGTGGGATAAAGATATAATCTGAAAATATATCTGCAAGGTAAGCTGCCAGCGCTCCCTTTCCAATATCAGTAATTATTACCATCACTCCTGCGAATTTCCCTACATTTGTGATTGTATTCATGCCGCCAACATTTCTGCTTCCTTTCTTACTTATATCAATACCTTTTATTTTACCGGCAATATAAGCGGATGGAAAAGAGCCGATAAGATACGATATAAGGAAGATTGTTATGGTATTCAGGTAAAAATTTTGAAAGATCATCTTTCTCCTGTAATCAGTTCGATAATATTAATTGTTACCCGCAAGTAAAAGTAAAATACATACTGATGATAGAGTGATTATATCATAAAGAAAATTCATTAAAAAATTAATAATGCGGCGGATAACCCAAGTTTAATATTAATTTTATATATTAATATGTTATAATTAAAATTAATATTAATTGAATAGAAACTGATTCATCCAGCGGGTATTTTTTACTTTATAATGCATGTAACGAATATTAATAAAGGGAAAATAATCCTGAATAAATGTTTCTTATTATAGTAAAAAGTATTTTGACAAAGGGAGTGGAATTGTTCTATAATTCTACTGCTAAATCAAATTTTGGTACCACAACAGAGATAGTATCTCTGTCACGAGGCCTCTTTTTTGAGGCCTTTCTTTTTTTGGTAAGAAATTATGGATGAGAGAGCAATTTTTTATATTGATGGGCTTAATCTTTATAATGGTTTAAAGAAAGCCAACTTGAGAAAGTATTATTGGCTGGATTTAAGGGAATTAGCCAGAAAGCTCTGCCTCCCCAGCCAGAGACTGGTCAGAGTAAAGTATTTTACCAGTATGGTCTCAACAAAATTTGATGAAGGCAAATTCCAGAGACAATCTTCTTATATCAAGGCTTTAAAAACACTACCGGATGTGGAGGTTTTTCTGGGCAGGCATCAAAAAGGTATGACAGTGTGCAATAGATGCGGAAAAATTTTTAGGAATTTTAATGAAAAGATGACAGATATGAACATAGCAGTTGAAATGTTTAAGGATGCTTATCAAAAAAACTGCGATACACAGATATTAATATCCGGTGACAGTGATTTGGTACCGGTATGCAGGGCTGTACTGGAACTTTTTAATATAAAACTTGTTATATTTTTCCCACCCCACAGAAAGACAGACAGGTTAAGGGAATATTGTCATTTTAGTGCCAGGATTTTCACCAATTATTTTAAAAAGAGTCAGCTTCCTGAAGAAATAATTGACAGCAATGGAAATGAAATAATAAAGCCGGAGTACTGGCGGTAGATAAGAAACGAAAAGAGAATATTTTTAGGTCTGCAGCTGATATTGGAACCTATAGAGTTTATAATAAATTCCCTTTAGTTTAATAAGTTCCTGGTGAGTACCTTTTTCAACTATTCTGCCATGAGATAGGACTATTATTTTATCCACATTCTTTATAGTGGAAAGCCTGTGAGCAATTACTATGGTGGTTCTGTTTTTCATTATTTTAGCCAGGGCATCCTGGATTAATGCTTCTATTTCCGAATCAATACTTGAGGTAGCTTCATCAAGTACCAGAAGGATTTCCGGATTGAATACAAGAGCTCTGGTAAAAGCAATTAGCTGGCGCTGGCCTACCGATAATGTCTGTCCTCTCTCTTTTACTTCATAGTCGTATTTGCCAGGAAGTCTTTCTATAAATTTATGGGCGTTTACATATTTTGAAGACTCTACTACCTCCTCTAATGAAATATTCTTATTTCCAAGACGGATATTATCCAGTACGGTACCGGAAAAAAGAAATACATCCTGCATTACCACTCCGATATGTTTCCTTAAATCCTGCAGGTCGAACCTTTTAATATCTATGTCATCAAGAAAAATCTTTCCTTTATTGATATCATAAAATCTGTTTAGCAAGTTTATAATAGAAGTCTTGCCTGACCCGGTTGCTCCTACAAAAGCTACGCTTCTGCCGGTTTCAAGTTTGAAAGAAATATCCTTAAGCACGTAGTCCCGGTTATTATAGGCAAACCATACTCTATCAAATTCAATATTTCCCTTAATTTCCTTAACTTTTACGGGGCTGGCGGGAGATACAATAGCAGGCTTCTGATCCAGAAGTTTGAATATTCTCTCTGAAGCTGCTATGGCTTCCTGGAGGATTCCAAATTTTTCACTTAAGTCACTTATTGGTTGAAAGAATTTTTCTATATACTGGATGAAGGCTACCAGAGTTCCCAGGGTAAGAAAATTCTGTATGACTTTTTGTCCCCCATACCAGATTATTAAAGCTATTGCCAGAATGCTTATAAAAGTTACTATAGGGAAAAATACAGCGTAATAAAATATGGTTTTAAGGTAAATATCCAGATACTGCTGATTCAGGGTTCTAAAATCCTTATTGTTTTCCTTTTGTCTGTTGAATAGTTTGGTGGTATTGATTCCGGAAATTGCTTCCTGCAGGAAAGAGTTGATGTTGGATATTTTTGCTCTGATGATTCTGAAGGCTATTCTGACTTTGGATCTGAATATAAATGTGGCGATAGCCAGTAAAATAAGTACTGAAAAGGTGATGAGTGATAGTTTCCAGTTCAGGAAAAGCAGCATGACCATAATGCCCAGTATCATGAATACATCTCCAAAGAGGGTTACGATTCCCGAGGATAGCATTTCGTTTAAGGTCTGGACGTCAGTGGTAACTCTGGTCATAATTCTGCCTACCGGATTTTTATCGAAGAAGGACATTGGCATTTTATTTATGTGTGAAAAAATATCCATTCTCATATCATACATTACCTTCTGGCCCATATATTCGGTGTAGTATCCCTGGAAGTACCTTATTATGAATTCAAATAGAATAATCATCCCAAATAAAAATACTATATAAGGAAGCCCTTCAAACTTTCCGGGGGTAATATAACGATCAATAGCTATTTTTATCAGGAATGGCCCCATTATTTCCAGTCCTGCCGTAAAAAGAAGTAGTAAGATAGTCAACCCCAAAAGACGCCGGTAAGGCTTGATATATTTTAAAAGCTTTAAAATTATTTTTTTATCTATTTGTTTTTCTGTTAGGTCTTTTTCGTAAAAACTTTCAGTCATATTTTATTTTCTCGTTCCTTTAAACTTCCTCTTTAAGTTCTTCGGATAACTGCTGTCTGTGATATAAACTCTGATAAATTTCGCTTTTTTCCATAAGCCTAGTGTGTTTTCCTATTGTATTTATCTTTCCCTCATCTATAACAATGATTAAGTCCGAATCCCTTATGGTGGAAATACGGTGTGAAATTATTATGGTAGTAATACCTTTGATTTTTTCTCTTAGATCTCCCAATATTAATTCCTCTGTATTGGTATCCACATTCGAAAATGAGTCGTCAAAAATTAAAATCCTGGGTTTCGAAAGCAAAGCCCTGGCTATTGCCAGTCTCTGTTTTTGTCCACCGGACAAAGTAACACCACGCTCCCCGATTAAAGTCTCATATTTTTTCGGGAACCGGATCACATCTTCATGAAGGTGTGATATTTTTGAAACTTCTGTAATTTTATACATAGTTTCAACCTCATCAAGATTTGACAGGAGCTCTTCTTTTCCAAAGATGATGTTTTCTTTAATTGATTTGGAAAAAAGGAAAGGCTCCTGGGTAACATATCCAATATCGGAGCGGAGAATTTCCAGGGGATATGATTTTATATCATAACCATCAATTAGGATTTTACCTCTCTGCGGGTCATAAAGACGGGGAATTAAGCCGGCAATGGTTGATTTTCCTGACCCTGTAAATCCCACTATTCCTACCTTCATTCCTGCTTTAATATCAAAACTTATATCTTCCAGTAACCAATTATTTTTATTGCTACGGGGGTAGGTGTCTTTGAAATCAATAAAGTTTGCTCTTATTAACCTTGATGTATTTTTACTGAGTTCATACCTAAAAAAAATATGATTGAAACTGATACTGCCCTTTAAAGATTTTAAGGGCAGCGGTTTTTTTGGGCTGGTAATATCCGGTTTTATTCTGAATATATTGTTGATTCTACCCATGGAAACGGAACCACGCTGGATTAAGTTAATAACCCACCCCAGAGATATAAGAGGCCAGGTGATGGAACCAATGTAAGCGGCAAATTGGACAAACTGTCCTATAGTTAAAATCCCATTTATAACCTGTCTTCCGCCTACGAGCAGTACGACCATTATTCCAACTCCTCCAATAAAAATCATTGCGGGCCAGAATGCACTTCTAACCCTGGCAAGGGATAGGTTTCTTTTCATATATTCGAGATTTAATTCAGAAAATATGTTTTTTTCATTTTCTTCCTGGGTAAATGATTTTATAACTTTTATCCCGGCAATACTCTCCTGGGTTCTGGCTGAAAGTGAAGCATATTGTTCCTGAGATTTCTTAAATCTCTGATGGAGCATAGCACCCATTTTACTTACCAGTATTGGAAGTATTGGGATAGCAATAAGTGAATAGAGTGATAATCTCACATCTATGAGAAACATCACTGTAAGGGTAGTTATAAAGACAAAGATAGTATTAAAAAGATTTAGAATTCCCGGTCCCAGAAAATTCCTTACTGCTTCAAGATCATTGGTCATAAGAGCCATAATACTGCCTGTTCTGGTATTGGTGTAGAATGAAGAATCCAATTTTTGCAGATGTGAAAAGAAGTCTATCCTGATACTGTATTCAATTTTTCTTGATATGCCTACAAGAATTTTTCTCATATAAAATCTAAAAAAACCCTCGACTATTGACACTCCTACCAGGAGTGCGCTGTACTTCAGAAGATTAGGGTTTGAAGGGAAATTTTCTATATTGTCTATGGCAAGCTTGAGTATCCAGGGGATAAGAAGTGCCAGCGCATCGGTCAAAAATATAAATATAATGCTTCCTGTAAGATAAGATTGGTGTTTTTTTAGATATTTTGATAATGTTTTTAGTTCTTTAACTTAAGGCTCCCTTGCTCATGTTTTACTCATTGAACAATGATTATATTAAAATAAAATCTGTAAGTAAATTTTTTACCAGGGGCTATTATTGTTATTATAAATTATATTTATCAGTAAAAATATTTTTACTTTAAAGTATAAATATAGTTTAATAAAATTTTAAAAATTTTTTATAATATATTTGACAATAATATTATTATCTAATAAAATTATAACCAACAATAAGGTTGGTGGGTATATTGTTTAACGAATATGATAAAAGTTATCCAATAGAATTAGTAGCTGATTTTTTGGGAGTAAACAGCAGGACACTGTATTATTATGAAAAGTTTAGCCTTGTATGTCCTTTAAGAAGAGGCAGGAAGAGATATTATTCTAAAGCTGATATCAGGTGGCTGGAGTATGTAAGAGAGCTTATGTATGATCAGGGAATGAATCTAAGATCAATAATTATCCTGATAAGAAGAAGAGATAATATAATTCTGGGGAAGTGTCCTGAAGATGTAGTCGATTGTTTTAAGAATTACTTAATGCATATAAGTAAGGAAGAATAATTAATATTACAAATGTGAATTAAGAATATTAATTTTTTTTGATTTGCAAAAATAAATAATTTAGAAAGGATGTATATAATATGGCAAAAGCAGTAGGAATCGATCTGGGGACAACTAATTCATGTATAGCGGTTATGGAAGGTGGTAAGCCAACAGTTATAACTAATAGTGAGGGAAATAGAACTACGCCTTCTGTTGTAAGTATAACTAAAAAGGGAGAAAGGCTGGTAGGACAACTGGCAAAAAGGCAAGCAGCTTTAAATCCTGAGAATACTATCTATTCCATTAAAAGATTTATCGGTAGAAAATATAGTGAAGTGGAAAGTGAAAGAAAGATAGTATCCTATGATGTAAAGAAAGGTAGAAATGACCTGGCGGAAGTAGAGATGGGAGGCAAAAGTCATACACCTGAAGAGATATCTGCTATGATACTGCAGAAATTAAAAACGGATGCAGAAAGCTATATCGGAACCAAAATCACAGATGCAGTAATTACCGTCCCTGCTTATTTTAATGATGCGCAGAGGCAGGCGACTAAAAACGCCGGAAAAATTGCGGGACTTAATGTCCTGAGGATAATTAATGAGCCAACGGCTGCCTCACTGGCATATGGACTTGATAAAAAGAAAGAGGAGAAGATTTTAGTATTTGACCTGGGAGGCGGAACCTTTGATGTATCGGTGCTGGAAGTTGGAGAAGGAGTATTTGAAGTAAAAGCAAGTCACGGCGATATGCACCTGGGTGGAGATGATTACGATGATAGGATTATGAATTATGTCGCCGATGAATTTAAGAAAGAACAGGGAATTGATTTAAGGAAAGACAGGCAGGCTTTGCAGAGGCTGATAGAAGCATCAGAGAAGGCAAAAGTGGAATTATCTGCAGTTATGGAAACAAATATAAATCTGCCCTTTATTACAGCTGATACCAATGGGCCAAAGCACCTTGAAGTAAAGATAACCAGAGCTAAGTTTGAACAGTTAACGGCAGATCTTACTGATAGATGCAAGGAACCTCTTGAGAAGGCTTTAAAAGATTCAGGTTTAAAGACTGCTGATTTAGATGAAGTGATACTTGTTGGTGGAGCAACCAGAATGCCGGTTATACAAGAACTTGTAAAGAATTATACCGGAAAAGAACCTAATAAGAGTGTAAACCCTGACGAAGTAGTTGCAGTAGGGGCAGCTATTCAGGCTGGAGTGCTAAAAGGAGATGTAAGAGATGTAGTGCTTCTGGATGTAACTCCTCTCTCTCTTGGCATTGAAACTTTAGGTGGTGTTATGACCAGATTAATTGAGAAAAATACGACTATTCCCACCAAGAAGAGCGAGATATTTACAACTGCGGCTGATAATCAAACCAGTGTAGATATTCATGTTCTACAGGGAGAACGGGATATGGCAAGAGATAATAAAACTATAGGAAGATTCAGGTTGGATGGAATTCCACCTGCTCCAAGAGGTATCCCACAGATAGAAGTAACATTTGATATTGATGCAAATGGCATTGTGAACGTTACCGCAAAGGATACTGCTACCGGCAAAGAGCAGAAAATCACCATTACTGCAACTTCACATCTGTCGGATGATGAAATTGAAAGAATGGTTAATGAAGCAAAGGAACATACAGAAGAAGATAAGAAAAAGCGTGCTCTGGTAGATGCAAGGAATAATGCCGACAGCCTGATTTATTCCACAGAGAAGTTAATGAAGGAAGTAGGAAGCAAGGTTCCGGAGGATATGAAGAAGAGTATCGAAGAACAGGCTAAAGTTTTAAGGAAAAGCATGGAATCGGATAATGCTGATGAAATAAAAAGAGAAACAGAAAAATTGCAGAACTTACAGAATGAACTGTCACAGAAGCTTTATGCACAGGCCGGTACTGGTCCGGGTGCAGGACCAGGTGGTTCAGGGACCGGGGGAACAGAAGGACAACAGACAGGCGGCAAGCAGGAAGGTAATGGAGAAGAAGAAGTAATTGATGCCGAATTTGAAGCAAAAGACGATGAGAATAAATAAATACTAAATAACGATGTTATTTTGTAGCTTAATAAAATATGTGTTCTAATATCTGCCCATAGCTAAATTGGAGAGTTATGGGCAGGTGTGTTTATAAAAGATTTATAGGTGGATGTAGATGGTTGAATATAAAGATTATTACAAAGTATTAGGAGTAAATAAAGGTGCATCACAGGATGAGATAAAGAAGACTTACAGGAAATTAGCCCGAAAATATCATCCGGATGCAAATCCCAATGATTCTAAAGCTGAAGAAAAGTTTAAAGAGATTGGGGAAGCATATGAAGTGCTGAAGGATCCGCAGAAGAGATCAAGGTATGACCAGCTTGGTGCAAATTGGAAGCAATATTCACATGCAGGTGCCGGCTGGCCCGGCGGCGGTGGAAGGACTTATACTTATGATTTTGGAGGCAGCGGTTTTAATTTTGAGGATCTTGGTAGGGGTTTTTCTGACTTTTTCGAAATGTTTTTTGGAAGAGGATCTGATGAGAGATTCTCCGGTTTCGGTTCCGATTATGGCCAGCAGTTTGGCAGGGGAACCCGCACCGGTACGCAAAAGGGTCAGGATATGCAGTCAAGCCTTAGTATAACTTTAAGGGAAGCTTATTCCGGCACACAGAGGTCATTTAAATTGCAAAGAGAAGGAAAAGCAAGGACTATAAATGTAAAAATACCTAAAGGCATTAAAGATGGCGGAAAAATTAGAGTAGCAGGAGAAGGCGCGGGGAGCCCGTCAGGTGGGCCAGGCGGAGATTTGTATTTAGTGATAAATACTTCCCCGCATAATTTTTTTACCAGAAAGGAAGATGACCTCTACTGTGAAGTACCGGTTACTATAAAGGAAGCTTTTTATGGTGCAAAAATTGATATACAGACTTTCAGCGGAAAGATTATGGTAAAAGTCCCGCCGAAAACACAGGGTGGAAAAACCCTCAGGTTAAAGGGGAAGGGAATGCCTAAATTAAGAGGCGGCGGATTCGGGGACCTTTATGCCAAAATTAAGCTGGTGCTGCCTGAAAAATTAACAGGTGAACAGAAAAAGCACCTTGATGAATTTGCGAAAAGTTATAATGAAAATCCGAGAGGTAATATTGTTGTATGATTTTAAGATTTGACCAGTGCAAAATGGGAGTGATTTAAATATATGCAAATTGATAAATTTACTATAAAAGCACAGGAGCTGCTATCTCTGGCTCAGAGAATTGCATCTGAAAATGGGCATCAGAGTATTGATGATATTCACATGATGTCTGCTATGCTCCAGCAGAAGGAAGGAATAATTATACCTATCCTCAAAAAACTGGAGATAGATGTCGATGATTTATCAAGCAAATTAAGTAATGCAATTGCAAGACAGCCCAAGGTTTCCGGACAAACAGCTCAAATATATCTTAGCCCCGAATTAAATAACGTCTTTAATAGTGCATTTAGTGAGGCTGAACAGTTAAAGGATGAATATATTTCAACCGAGCATATTTTGATTTCCCTTACTCAAAGCAATGGTGAGGTAGGAAAGCTTTTAAGGCAATATGGCGTTACGAAAGACAGGATATATCAGATCCTGGTCAGTATAAGGGGCAGTCAGAGAATAACGGACCAGAATCCTGAAGACAAATACCAGGCACTTAAAAAATTTGGAAAAGATATTACCGATCTGGCAAGAAAGGGAAAACTGGATCCGGTAATAGGGAGAGATGATGAAATAAGAAGAGTAATACAGGTACTGTCCAGGAGAACAAAAAATAATCCTGTGCTTATTGGTGACCCCGGTGTGGGTAAAACAGCTATTGTTGAGGGCCTGGCTAACAGAATAGTATCGGGGGATGTTCCCGAAAGTCTTAAAGATAAAAAGGTAATAGCCCTGGATATGGGTTCTCTTGTGGCCGGCTCTAAATACAGAGGTGAATTTGAGGACAGATTAAAAGCTGTACTTAAAGAAGTTTCAAAGGCTGAAGGAAATATCATTTTATTTCTGGATGAACTGCATACCGTAGTTGGGGCAGGAGCGGCAGAAGGTGCCGTTGATGCTTCAAATATGCTAAAGCCCATGCTTGCCAGGGGTGAACTCCATGCTATAGGAGCAACAACTATTGATGAGTACAGGAAGCATATTGAAAAGGATGCTGCCCTGGAAAGAAGGTTCCAGCCTATTCAAATAAACGAGCCATCTGTAGAGGATACAATTTCAATATTGCGGGGACTCAGGGAGAAATATGAAGTGCATCATGGGGTACGTATAAAGGATTCTGCTCTTGTTTCAGCAGCAATTCTTTCAGATAGATATATATCCGACCGTTTTTTACCGGACAAGGCTATCGACCTTATAGATGAGGCCGCTTCCAGGTTGAGAATTGAAATAGATAGCATGCCTACGGAAATTGATGAAGTAGAAAGAAAAATAAAGCAGCTTGAAATTGAAGTCCAGGCATTAAAAAAAGAAAAAGACAAAGCTTCTCTGGCAAGAATGGAAAAAATTAAAAAAGAGCTCTCAAACCTGAAGGAAAAAAATAATTCAATGAAAGTTCACTGGGAGCAGGAAAAGGAAATAATAAAAAGCATTAGAACCCTGAAGGAAGAGATTGAAAAGACTAAAATAGAAGCGGAACACGCAGAGAGAGATGCAGATCTGCAGAAAGCGGCAGAACTCAAATACGGGAAACTTCTGGAACTTCAGAAGAGGTTAAATGAAGAAAATAAAAAACTGGAAAAGCTCCAGAAGGACCAGAAAATGTTAAAAGAAGAAGTGGATGAGGAAGATATTGCCGAAACTGTTTCTAAATGGACCGGTATTCCGGTTACCAGACTGGTTGAAGCAGAAATTGAAAAGCTAATTTCTATGGAAGAAAGATTGAAGCAGAGAGTTGTAGGACAGGATGAGGCCATATCCGTAGTCTCTAATGCCATAAGAAGAGCCAGGGCCGGACTTCAGGACCCAAACCGTCCTATTGGCTCATTTATATTCCTGGGACCAACGGGAGTGGGTAAAACCGAGCTTTCAAAAGTTCTGGCCCAGTTCCTATTTGACGATGAGAGAGCAATGGTAAGAATAGATATGTCCGAATATATGGAAAAGCATACCGTATCCAGGCTTATCGGCGCTCCCCCCGGTTATGTAGGATATGAAGAAGGGGGATATCTTACGGAAGCAGTAAGAAGGAAACCATACAGCGTCATACTTCTGGATGAGATAGAGAAAGCTCACAGTGATGTCTTTAACATATTGCTGCAGATAATGGATGACGGCAGACTTACCGATGGACATGGAAGAACGGTTGATTTTAAAAATACGGTCATTATTATGACATCCAATATCGGCAGCCAGTGGATAACCGAACTGGGGGATAAAGATGAAGAGGAAATGAAGAGAAGAATTACGGAAGCGATGAAGGCGAGCTTCAAGCCGGAATTTTTAAACCGCGTGGATGATATTGTCATTTTTCACCGGTTGGGGATTGATGAGATAACAAAAATTGTTGAGATTCAGATTGAAAATTTAAAAGAAACTTTAAGAAATAAAAAATTAAGTCTTGATATAACCGGTAAAGCCAAAAAGCTTCTGGCAAAGGAAGGATTTGATCCGGTTTATGGAGCAAGACCACTAAAAAGAGTAATACAGAACGAAGTTCAGAATATACTGGCAATGAAACTATTGGATGGAGAGATAAAAGAAGGGGATCATATAACCATAGATGTAACCGGCCCGGAAGGAAGATTGCTGGATATTAAGGTTAAAAATAAGAACAAGTAAAATCCTATATTATTATAATTTGTAAAATACTTTTACTACCAAAAATTTATTGTTCTTCTTTTGAAAGTGCAGTATCCTGGGGCAATTCTTCCTCTTCAGTGCCGAATAAATCATCGGCTTCATTAGCCAGTTCTAGAAACTCTTTTTCCAGCGCTTCATTAATATTATTGATGATTTTTTTATAAGTCCCGGGATCAGTAAAATCCTTGAATTCCTCTATAATGTTTTCAGCAATAGGATTTATTGGCTCTCCTATAAATATGTGTATTTTTCTAAAAGTATTCATAATAAGCGAGATTATCCCTCGGGTTATCCTATTGGTCCATATCCATTTTTCGCTTTCAGGACCCCTGTTTGTATTGTGTATGTAAACAGGGATTATTGGAAGTTTTGTTTTATAGCTGAGGTAAGCAGCTCCATTGCGAAATTGTTTAAAGCCAGTTTTTTTGTTGAGTATACCTTCCGGAAATATACCAAAAAATACATTCTTGTTTTTTGATATATTAAAAAGTTCCTTAAAGCTTTTAACATTTTTTGAGAATTGTTCTTTAAATACAGGTACGCAGTTTGCAAATTTTCTCATAAAGAATCTGGTAAGCCAGTTACCAAAATTTTCACTTTCTGCAATGAAACATATTTTCTTTTTGATTGCAGCCAGAAGTATTATGGGATCAGCATCTGCAGTATGATTTATAGCAAGTATTACGGATTTGTCCCTGGGCAATCTTTTTGTATTAAAAATCCTGGTTCTGGTGAACAATTTGTAAAAATTTATAAACAATATCCCGGGAATGCTGTAAAAAAAATCAGATATTTTTTTCATAAGGTTACTAATTTTTTTCCTTTTCAAATATTAAAAATGTATTATATTTCTCATTAAAAACTACAAGCGTTACTTTGTGTAGTATGAATTATATAGGTTAAATACAAAAAATTCTACTTTGTTTAAGCTGTTTCTATTGCTTGATATTTAGGAAGGTATTTTTTATATTCTGGTAGTGAGTTCCCTTCCAATAATATTTGTCACACTTTTTACAATAAAGGAAGCTTTGCTGGGTTTTGTATACATAAGGGGGTACTTTATTTTTAATCTTCTCCTTTTCTACTCTTATAAGTTTTTGGTTGCATTCGATGCATCTTATAAGGTTGGGTTTTAAAGAAAAATTGAGGTCTGATTTAATTTGTTCTAATTGATTCTTAAGTTTTTCATCTTTGATATATAGATATTTTATCGTTCCATTCTTGAATTCTTTTCTGGTAAGCATTAAGGAATCTCTGGTTAGAACGATTCTGTCTGTTTCTCTGGCTATTTTTATTATTTCATCATCACTGGCAGTGTTTATATACAGTACATCATGACCTGCCATACGCATATATTTAGCAAGTTTTCCAACCATTATGTCTGCTATAAATTTCATGTCCAAGCTATGTCCGGTGATTTAATCTTAGACTCCCAGCAGGAAGATAAAACTTGATATACTTCTCGGTTTCTTTAATTCTGCTTAATTCTTTAATTATTTTAGTAGAAAATTCAGAATCTTTGCTGCATAGATTTAAGGTGAATATTTTTTTATTTTTTATTAGAGTTATTTTATCATATTTTTAAGAGGTAATGTTAACTTCTGGGGTAAAAACAGTGATTAAAAAATTAAAAATATGTCAGTACTAAGTATAATATATTATTGATGGATATTTTTAACTTGGTTGGGATATAATGGAAATAAAAGGCATTAAAAAAAGTAATTTTTTAATAAAAGATATCAATTTAGTTATATGAGATTCGTAATCAAGGAGGAAGAAATAAATATTGAGGTCCTCGATAAAATTATTTAAGGTTTTTGGAATAGAGATCAGACTGGATTACAGCTGGTTTATAATATTTGCATTGTTCGCCTATTATTTTGGTTTCGTTTATTTTCCCCAGGTGCTTCCGGGATTAAACAAAGGGCTTCTGGCACTGGTTACCATTATCACCGTTATTCTTTTTTTTATTTCTTTATTAATACATGAAGTAAGTCATTCCCTGGTTGCCAGAAGTAAGGGTACCAGAGTAGAGAGAATAACACTTTTTTTATTTGGTGGAATGGCTCAGATAGAGAAAGAGCCGGATACACCTTCCAGTGAGTTCATTATGGCTATTGCCGGTCCTGCTGCAAGTTTTATACTTGCCTTAATATTCTGGACCATATGGATTTTAACCGAAAATATAAAACCGGTAGGCGAACCGGTTAAGTATCTTGCCATATTTAATGTTGCGCTCGGGGCTTTTAATATTCTTCCAGGGTATCCCTTGGATGGAGGAAGAGTATTGCGATCCATAATATGGAAAGTTACCGGTAACCTCATGCGGGCGACTTATATTGCTTCTACCGCAGGGAGAGTTTTAGGGTTTATGATAATAGCAGTGGGCATTTTCTTTATTTTCACCGGTAATTTTATTAATGGATTGTGGTTTGCCTTTATAGGATGGTTTCTGCAATCATCCGCTCAGATGGGTTATAGGCAACTTATTTTTGAAACTTCTATCAAGGGAATTAAAGTCAGGGATGTTATGAATGAAGATATTGTGGATGTCACGGAAAATACAACATTACAGGATTTAGTAGATGACTATTTTATGAAATACAGATTTGGAAGATTTCCGGTTATAGAGAATGAGAAAGACAAGAAATTGGTAGGAATTATTTCTTTACATGATGTCAAGGAGGTTCCGAAAGAAGAGTGGCCGGAGGTAAGGGTAGGAGATATAGTTAAAGTAGTTTCAGGAAATGAAAAAGTTGATGTTTCTATGGAAATATCCGATGCGATTAAAAAGATGGGGAAAAATGATCTGGGGCATCTTGTAGTAATGTCCGGTAATAAGTTGAGGGGTATAATAACAAAAAGCGATGTGATGCGTTTTATAAGAATCCGGTCTGAATTTCACTAGACTTTTAAATATTAAATTTAAAAATAAAGTTTATTAAAGTCAACCTGCTTTTATATCATTAATAATCATAATAAATAAAAAATTAGTCTGGGTAATAATAAAATTTATAATTAGATTGAATATTTAAGAAAAGATTTTATAATTACTCCATTGATTCTTTAAAAAAGCGGGTGTTTTTTATTCTTAAGGCAAAAGTATATATTGATGTAAAAGTATAGTCTGGAAAAGGAAAGAAAATATGGTGAAGTATAAGCTTTTTAGTGACAATAAAAAAGAAATAAAAGAGAATTTAAGAGATTTGAAGGTGATATATACGGATCTTGACGGTACCTTATTCAATGATAAGGGATGCATTGTCAAGGATTACAGAGGTGATTATTATTTTGATGCAATCAGGCTGTTGCCGGCGGTAGCAAATAAAAACTGGGATATTGTTCTGGTATCAGGGAGGAGTAAATTTCAGCTGAAATATAGTGCACAGATAATTGGGCTGAAAAATTATATTGCGGAACTCGGTGCCGAATTAGTTTATAATCTGGGGGAAGAAGTTTATATAACCTTTGATAAGCGGGAATTAAAATATGATCTGGCCAGTAAAGGTAAAGATTTATTAGAAATTATAAAATTATTTAAAAACAATTTTCCGGATAAAATAGAAAGTAAGATGGAATGGAGCAGACATAAATCCTATAGCGCGGTATTTTTCGGAGAAATAAATCTGGATAAAGCAAATATGCTGCTTGAAGATAAGGGATATAAAGGGCTTGTAATGGTTGATAATGGAATTTCATTATTAGAAGATCTGGACTTGCGCGTAAAAAAAATGCATATTTACAATTTAATGCCTGTGGACGTTAATAAAGCAAATGGAATAAAATTTGATAAAAAAATCAGGAATTTAGATACCGATAATTGTATAGCAATGGGTGATTCTCCGGAAGATTTAAAAATGGCCGGCGAAGTCAAATACTTTTTCCTTATGGGAAATGCACTGGAACATAAGGAAGTTATACTGGATGAGCTTGATAAATATAATAATGTATATATTGCGGACGGTTTTATGAATAGGGGCTGGGCAGAGATTATCGGATATCTTACGGATTGATATCCGGTAGATTGAATTATAGTTATCTTACTTTCATTTTTCTTTCTTAGTAATGTCATTATGTTCAATATAAGTCTTAAATAGTTTATAATAAAGACATAAATAAATTAACAAATAAAGGATATATTAACAGTGTGTGAAAATAGTAATTCAGGTTTTGGAAATGACAAGCACCAAAAATCCGGCAGTAGGGATTTATTATTGATATTAATAATTATTTTAATTTCAATTTTTTCCGGGTTCATATTAGGATTATTATTTGCACCCTGGTCAGGATTAAAAACCAGAAAAAAAATAGTTGAAAAAATGAAAGATATTATTGATAGAGGAAAATTTACCCTGGCTGAAGCAAAGGTTATGGGTGAGGAATTACTGGAGAAGAGTAAGGAAAAAGTTGGGAAAGTATCCTCTAAAATTAAGGGTAAAAGTCAGACAGATATTCGTTAAGAATTTGCCTATAATAACCTGCTTTCGTCTGTTGACAACGATTTTTTACTATAGTAGACTTTACGCTTGCTAATTTAATTGGACAGCTAATTGCTATGTCATTTTTAGTTGTTTTAATTTTAAGTTAGCAGGGGCCGTTAGCTCAGTAGGTAGAGCACCGGACTTTTAATCCGGGTGTCGAAGGTTCGATCCCTTCACGGCT
>CAZLEB010000007.1:0-26826 GCA_964558475.1 uncultured Actinomycetota bacterium | reverse complement strand
CCCCACTCTTTCCACCATCGAAGTTATCCTGTCTGCGATGGAATAAATTAGTCCTTTTATGATTTTATTTTTATCTACACCCTGTCCGATCAGCGAAACTATTTCGGATTCGGTAAATACAGTACAGGTAGAAGTTATGTCAACCTTTTCATTGGTTTTAATGAAAATAGGTGCAAATTGCTCAAGCTTTATTTCCATTGCTTTTGCCATGACTTCCAGGAACCGGCCGGTTCCTGCAGCGCATTTATCATTCATCAGAAAGTCAATAGGATTCCCGCTCTCGAGTTTTATGACTTTGCTGTCCTGACCTCCGATATCTATTACTGTTTTTAAGTATGGAAATAAAGATATGGCTCCCCGGGCATGGCAGCTTATCTCGGTTATATTTTTATCTGCGAATGGAATATTTATTCTGCCATAACCGGTTGCAACGATAGCTTTAATCTCATTAGCTGCAAGGTCAGCTTTCTTTAAAGAATCATCGAAAGCTTTTTTAGCAGCATTTTTACTATCGGAACCAGTAGGAGCGATTACATAGGATTTAATTTTATTATTTTTGCTGTCCAGTATTACTACCTCGGTTGAAACCGAGCCTATATCAATTCCGCATGTATACATTTGTTTCCTTTCTTCTATTTTGTTTTGAATCTAAAATTTCAATAAATCCCTGCAACCTGGTTTTTACCTGACCCTGTGAAGAATTATTTTGATCCACACAGTCTCCGTCCAGAACCAGAGTAGGAATACCCAGTTTCTTTAAGCTATCTTTTATAATTCTTGCCCCGCCGTTACTCTGCCTGCATCCCCAGTGGGAAAATAAAATAGCCCCATCCGCCTTATAATCCCTCGCTGCTTTAAGGATTACACTGATGCGGTTGTCAATACTGCCCACCAGAAAATGGGAGAGCATTTTTTTGGCCAGACTTTCGAAAGGTTTTTCAGGGTTAAGTTCAGACCAGTAAACATGATTTATTTCTTCAAATACTACCCTGCAATTTTCCCTACCCAGTATATCAAATATTTCGTTTCTATAGTAAGGCTTCAGGTGCAGCCAGAGAATTCTTTTAACCGGTTTGTTGCCAGTGCTGGAATTATCTTTCTTTTCTTTACTTAAATAGTTTTTTAGCTCCTTGTATATTTGTTTATAAAGGATGACAGCTTCTCTGGTTCCCGCAAGCCCGTGAAAAGGTAAAATAAAGTTCAGGCCATTATAATAAGGGGGATAATTTGTAAGAGTCTTTCTTAAATTATTAACTTTAATTGCCCATTTTCTAAATTCATTTGAAAGGTTGATAACTTCTTTGAATCTGGAGATGTCAAACTTAACGCCTGTTTTAGAACATAAATCCATGCAGATGTTTTTTATCTGTCCCGTCAGATAAAGAATGGATTTATTCGAATAATAGTAAGGGACATCAATAAGGTAGAAATTATTTTCAATATTATATTTTACCGAGTATATATAGAATGATTTTTGCGCGGCATCACAGGCCAGATTGGTGGTGAGAACAAAGTCCGGCCTGGGAAAAACATCAAGCTCCACTGCGCCGGATGCGCTTCTGTGAAATGTACACAAATCCTGCGAGTACCAGTTTGATGAAGCTTCTTTAAGTGTCTGTGGTGCCAGTCCCAATCCTGCTGTAAATCCTGCCATAACTTCCGGAAGGAATGGTGTAATTCCCAGTGCATGAAACATCTCATAAGGTAAAAACAGAGATCCATAACCTACCGGACGATGGCTTTCGGAGTAGGCATTCTTAAGGCTTTCTATGGTAAAGACATTTAAATATTTATCAGCTATAGAGGGAAATGTACTTCCATAGGCATAAAGCACTGGCTTTGTCGCAATGATACCCAGCAGCCTTCTGATATACTTTTGGTTTAAGTTTTTCTGTATCCCTGTTTTTAATCTGTCTTTTATACCCATCTTCATAAGTTACATATTTACAGCATTTCCAGAAAAGCCTGTACTCTCGTTTTTGACTGGCCCTCTGAAAAATTATTATATTCTATCTCCAGATATAGGACCGGAATCCCGAGCTCATTTAATCTGTGTTTAAGCAGAGGAAAGGAATATAGCATAGTATCACAGAATTTTAAGCTTATAAATATTATTCCTCTTATTTTATTTTTAATTACATTATTTTCAATTTCGGCCAGTTTTAATCCCATATCAGCCATTCTCATACACTGGGGTTTATTTAAATACCTTTCAGCTATCGAGTTAAGAAAATCCGGATTACCATCCAGTTCTACCTGTTTTTCAAAATATCTGCTTGAAATACAGAGATCGTCAGAAGCCAGTTTTAAATCCATCTTTGACAGCATGTCCCATAATTTTTCTTCAGCAATAAAGTTACCGATAATCATTATATTAGGGGCACTTTTATAATTTGATTTCAAAATAGTTTCATTTTCGGTACCTGTTTCCCTGATAAATTTTAAGTATCTTTCCAGATCATCAATAAAGATTCCGGGTTCGGATACCATAGCCAGTTCCATGACTTTATAGTATGTAGAAATATATATAATACCGGGTAATTTACTGAAAGCCTGGCTGTATTTTTTTAAAAGCTTTCTTTTCTTATTGATAAGACTTACTGCATTTTTTATTTCTTCCTTACTTATTTTCTTTTCATTTAAATTTTCAATAAATATTTTCATATCAAATATATTGCCTGTAAAAAAGTCTATGGAATCTCTACCAGACAGGTGTGGGACATCCAGTAGATAGGAAGGAATACATTTAAGGTATTTACTTGCGATATCAAATAATCTTCTCATCCCATCGCAGGAATTGGTAAATATCAGTGCTTTGAAATTGCCGTTAGAACACAGCAGGCTCTCCCAGCTTGATTTGATATAGGGACAGAAATTTATAGGAAAGTAACTTTCGGATTTAGTTATTTTTTTCCTTCCAAATATTCTTACAGGAATAAAACCGCCGGCAACAATAAGTTCTTCCGGAGTGTATGTGCAGAACCAGCCTACCGAAGATCTGTTATTTGTAGATGATAGAGTATTTTTAAAAAAGCTTTCAGTGTTATTTATTTTATTTATTATATTCAGTCTGTCTGTATTTTTAATATCATGTGTCATATTAACACTATGTATTACTGCCCTGCCTGTCAGCTATGAACTCTTTATTATAGTCTCATTTCTTGTAAATTCTTCATAAATACCTACATGCCCCCAGAAATCTTCTATATAAATGCCGTCTACTTCACCGCTTTCCTTACCCTCGATAGTTATTTTTACCTTTTTTATTTCCTCGAACTCGGTAAGTGTATTAACAATAGAAAAAATAGCCAGAACTTCTGTGGTAGAGCTGTGAGGTATTTCCTCGAAATTGGTAATGATTTCTTTGCTGAAGTCTACGGTAGCTGTGCTATCTGATATTTCTACCGAATTAACTTTGACATTAGAAGGGATGGTGGGGAAAAGCTCTTCGCTCTGTGGACCTTTTATCAGTTCTTCCAATACACTTTTATACAATTCTTTACTTACCGGAATTTCCCTTGTTTCTTTTAAAAGGTAAGCATCAGTATCTGTATATACTGCAAAATACAAAGTTACGCTCTGCGTACAGGAAGTTAGTGATATTAAAAAAAATACAGTTAACATTAATATTACACTGATAATAAAAAACCTGTTTAATTTATTTACTTTCATTTTTATTCCTGAATTTTTATTTTTTAATAGTTGGTTTTATCCTTACTAATTCTATAGAGAGAGAACCAAAAAAACAATATATAAATGCTCCGGATATAAAAAATTACAAAATTTAACTTTCAGATGGTATTATTACATTAATACTTACTATTGCAAAATATCAACTGGAAATCATAATAGAACTATTATTATAAAGAATTTTTTTTAAAATTTTACTAAGGCGGAAGGATGATTGGTTCCAAGGCATTACTTGTAATAGATATGCTGAATGATTTTGTACTGGACGGGGCACCACTGAAGGTTCCAAAAATCGAAAGAATTATCGAACCCATAAGAAGAGAAATAGAAAAAGCCAGAAGTGAAAGTTACCTTGTAGTATATTTATGCGACAGCCATGAAAAAAATGACAGGGAGTTCGAGTTATTTCCCCCACATGCTATAAGGAATACGGAGGGATCAAAAATAATCGAGGAGTTAAAACCCCAGGGAAATGACATTATCGTAAGAAAGAATACCTTCTCCGGGTTTTTTAATACAGATCTGGATGAAATATTAAAAAAATTATCGGTAAAGAAATTAATGGTCACCGGAGATGTCACAAATATATGTATTCTTTACACTGTAGCCGGTGCGGTAATGAGAGGTTATAAAGTTGATGTGGTTAAGGATGCCGTGATTGGCTTAAACAGGAGAGATCATAATTTTGCACTGGATCAGATGAAAAGAGTACTTAAGGTAAACATAATCTAAAAGGATTTAGCAATGTTTCATATGGCAGATGCTGACGACATAAAAAAGGGCAGATTAACCGACATATATTTTAAGAGGGCAGAGGAAATACTTAAAGCCACAGGTAAAAATCCTTTAGTTAAGGCTGAGATATTCTTAAAAGGTTTTCCCAATGGTTACAAATGGGGAATTCTTGCCGGAATAGAAGAGACTGTAAGACTTCTTTCGGATGTCGATAGAATATCAATAAGATGTATGCCTGAAGGATCGGTATTTAGAGATTTTCAGCCGGTTATGGTAATTGAGGGAAAGTATCTGGACTTTGGTAAATACGAGACGGCTATTTTAGGGTTTCTGTGCCAGGCAAGCGGAATAGCAACAAAGGCGGCAAGATGCAAGCTGGCAGCTGGAGATAAGTTAATTTATAGTTTCGGAGCCAGGAGGATGCATCCGGCTATAGCTCCCATGGTTGAAAGAAGCGCTTTTATAGGCGGAGCTGACGGAGTTTCCACAACTCTTGGTGCTGAGCTTACCGGCCAGGAACCGGTTGGAACCATACCTCATGCTCTGATTTTGATTATGGGTGATACAGTGGAGGCTACTAAAGCTTTTGACAAGGTGATTGAGCCAAAAATTAAAAGGATTTCTCTTATTGATACTTTTGGTGATGAGAAATTTGAGGCTATAAGAGTTGCCGAGGGTCTGGGAGGAGCTTTGTACGGGGTAAGGTTAGATACTCCTGCATCCAGAAGGGGAAATTTTAAGAAGATTTTAGAAGAAGTAAGATGGGAACTGGATATAAGGGGATTTAATAATATCAAGCTGATTGCAAGCGGCGGGCTTGATGAAGAAGATATTTTAAAGTTGAGAGATATAGCGGATGCATTTGGAATTGGAACAGCTATAAGTGGAGCAGGGGTACTTGATTTTTCACTGGATATTGTAGAGATTGAAGGAAAGAAAATATCAAAGAGAGGAAAAATGTCCGGGGCGAAGAAAGTGATAAGGTGCGAGAATTGTTTTAATGACAGGATCATCCTTGAGGATGGGATGGCATCTGATTACAAGTGTACCGGGTGCAACGGTGAATATAAAGAAATTTTTATAGAGGCAATAAAAGAAGGAAAAGTATTATATGATTTTCCGCAGGCTTCAGATATAAGGAAAAATGTGACAGGTAAGTTCAAATTTTTAGAACTTTAACCGGAAAGCGGGAGAGAAACTTTTATGGGTGTAAAATTATTTTTAATAAGACACGGCCAGACATTATGGAATGAGGAAGGAAGATATCAGGGAGATAGGGATATTGGTTTGACCGGCCTGGGTATCCGGCAGGCAAAGCTTGCTGCGAAATATCTTTCAAAAGTAAATCTTTCCAATATTTACAGCAGTCCGTTGAAGCGGGCTTTAGATACGGCAAATATTGTAGGAAAAGGCCGGAATTTAAAGCCGGTGATAAGGGAAAATTTAAAAGAGATATATTTTGGAAAATGGGAAGGAATGAAATTTAGCGAGATAAATAAGGAGTTTCATGATGATTATCAGAACTGGCTGAAAGATCCTTATAATAACTCGCCTACAGGAGGAGAAAGTTTTAAAAAGGTACAGGAAAGAGCTGTAGCTGAAATTGATAATATAGTAAATGAGAATGAAGATAAAAGCAGTGTTGCAGTTATAACTCACGGGGGAATAATATTGTCACTGCTGGTACACTGGCTTCAAATACCAATACCCAGATGGAGATCTATTATTCAGCGGCAGGGGGCAATAAATATTGCAGTTATTGACAATGGTTTTCCATATATTTCAACAATAAATTACACAGGTCATCTTAAGCCTTTATATGATGATAGAGAAGATAAGGTCATAGAGGTTTACAGCGGGCTGAGAAGTAAAAATTAGAATAACTTCTTCTTATTTTTATGAATTTCATTAGAATTAATTATTGATTATTGGTTCCAAATGTTATAATATCCCTAGTGGTAATAAAGGTGAAAGATTAGAAATATCTTTTTTTATCTTATTATCTTTCTGTTCTACCTTACCGGTAGAACCTAATTTACTAAAATTAGTCCATAGGAGGATTAAAAGATTGAAGACTTATGAATTAGTGGTTATTTTTGACCCATCCCTTGAAGAAGAAGCTGTTGATAAAGAATTATCCAAAATTACTTCACTACTCGAGAAAGAAAAATGTGAAGTTTCTAATGTTGACAAATGGGGAATTCGAAAGCTGGCCTATCCTATTAAAAAACAGGAAAGCGGTTATTACATCATAGTTTATTTTAACGGCAAGAGTGGTGTTATTTCCGAACTGGACAGGATAAATAAAATCAATGATAAAATACTGCGTCATCTGGTTGTAAAAAGCGAGCAGTCTTAAATAATTATAAATTAATTAAAAGAAGGTGAGCTGTAATGGCTTTTGGTGTTAATAATACAACTGTTCTGGGAAATTTAACCAGGGACCCTGAACTTAGATTTACTCCGAATGGTACCGCGGTGGTAAGCTTTGGGCTTGCGGTAAACAGGAATATTAAGAATAAAAATTCCGGTGAATGGGAAGCCCAGGTGGACTTCTTTAACGTTACCGCCTGGTTTAAACTGGCAGAAAACTGCGCTGAAAGCTTAAACAAAGGGGACAGGGTTCTGGTTTCGGGCAGACTATCGCAGGATAGCTGGGAAAGTAAGGAAGGCCAAAAAAGATCGACAGTGAGAATTGTTGCTAACGTTATAGCACCCAGTCTGGAATTTGCTTCTTGTAAGATCGAGAAGAATCCCCGTGCAGCAGAGGGAGTATCTGCCGAGAGTGTACCTGATGAAGGCAGTATTGAAGAAGCTGATTTTAGTGATGAAGATATACCATTTTAAATGTGGTTTAATTTAAATATAAAGGAGAGATTTTAATTGGCTAGAAAAAATAAAAACGATAGAAATGAAAGAAATTTAAGAACTGCATCTTTAAGAAGTGCGACTGGATCTATGCTTAATTTAAGGCAGAGAAAGAGGTTCTGTTATTTCTGCAGGGAGAATATTGCCAGTATTGATTATAAAAATGTAAGCTTGCTTGAAAAGTTCATTTCTGATAAGGGTAAGATAAGACCAAAGAGGTCTACTGGAAATTGTGTGCAGCACCAGAAAAAAATAGCTATGGCTGTTAAAAGAGCAAGGGTTATTGCTCTTATGCCTTACTTTAAAAGATAATATGTCCTTTGATAATTTAAAAAATATCAAAATTGAAAGATTAAATCTGGCAGTACTTATCTTATTTACTTTTTTATCCCTGGTTTTTGCTGCATTTATACCATTTTTTGGGATTATAGGGATAGCATTGGTGCCGATTCCAGCTACACTGCTGGTTCTTTGCGGAAGGATAAGGGATGGGATAATCTGTGCGGTTATAGCCTGTCTTATATTGATTTATCCGGATTATATACTGGCACCGGTCGCAGCAGTTTTAATAATTGCAGTTTCCTTTATTTATAGGAATTCTATCGGTAAAGATAAAAGTAAATTATTTACAATAGGCAGCATTTTTTTGATATTTTGCGGAGTTGTATTACTGTATATTGCGCTGGCGACTGCTGTGAGTAAGGATAATTTTGTAAGCGAGCTTTTTAAAAACTATAATGCTTACATTGACGGGATACCTAATAGCGGGTTTATTACAGGATATGCTGGCCTGCTGCAAGTAGAACAGTCACAATTTGATGCCATACTCAAGCAGACCCAGAATATTTTAAGATTTTTTCCTTATATTACTCCCGGATTTTTAATAGTCTCGTTTGCTTTTATAAGCGTTATAAATTATTTAGCAACCTGCGCGGTGCTTAAAAGATATAATATTTATATAAAGCCGTTTTTATCTTTTAAAGAGTGGGAACTCCCCTGGCACTGCTGCTGGGGAGCGATTTTAGGGCTGGTGCTGGTACTTATACCCTTCGGCGGTCAAAATTTGAATAAGATAGCAGATATTATTGGATTTAATCTCGTAATTATTTTTGGTTTTCTCTATCTTGTTCTTGGAGTTTCAGTGCTGTGGGGAATATTGGAAAGGTTTAAAGTAGCGTTTTTATGGAGAATATGCATTTTTATAATACTGGGTTTATTTTTTGGGCCGGTAATATTAATCCTGCCTTTTCTGGGGTTAATTGATATATGGATTAATTTTAGAAGAATAAAGAGAAGTCAGCCGGTTTAGTTTTGAAGTAGAAGATAGGAGGAAAATTTGAAAGTCATACTTACCAAATATCACGAAAAATTGGGAGATGTGGGAGATACGGTAGCGGTAAATTCCGGTTACGCAAATAATTATTTAATACCCAATGGGTATGCAGTACCTGCAACCAGGGGTAATATAAATCAAATGGAACTGGTAAAACAAGCTGCTCTAAAAGTTGAAGCCAGAAATATAAAAGAAGCAGAGGAGTTTGCAAAGAAGCTGGAAGGACTGGAAGTTACCTTTGTTGTAAAGACAGGTGAAGAAGGAAAACTATACGGTTCCATAACAAACAAAGATATTGCTGAAAAGATCTCCGAGGAAAGGAAAATAGAGATAGACAGGAAGAAAATTGATATGCAGGAGCATATCAAGGAATTAGGGGAATATGATATAGAACTGAAGTTATATAAAGAAGTAAAAAGTTCGGTGAAAGTAAAAGTGGAACCGGATGAGGAATCAAAAGAATTGATTGCAACACATAAGGCAGGAAAGGAAGAAACTGAAAGCCTGATAGAAAAAGAGAAACAGAAAGCAGAAGAAGAGAAGGAAAAGAGCGAAGAGGAAAAGGTAGAATCTAAAGATAAAGAAAGTTCGAAGAAAGTTGAGAAAGAAGATAAGAAAAAAGCCAGGATTAAATCTAAATCCAAAGATAAAGATAAATAGTTTATGCAAGAGCAAATAAAAAAAGAAGGGAAGCTTTACCCCCTTGACACCAGCAAATTGGAGAGGATACCTCCATATAATATAGAAGCTGAAGAGTCCCTGCTGGGTTCTATGCTGATTTCAAGAGATGCCATAGTATCGGTTATTGAAGTTGTAACTACCGAAGATTTTTATAGAAAATCCAATCAGGAAATTTTTAACACAATAATAGAGCTATATGTAAAAGGCGAACCTGCTGACCCTATAACGGTAGCGGATCATCTGAAAAAGAAGGGACTATTGGATGAAGTTGGAGGAAAAACTTTTATCCATTCTCTTATAAGCAATATTCCTCTGGCAGCTAATGCCCAGTACTATGCACAGATTGTAAGAAGTCATTCCATCTTAAGAAAATTAATTTATGCAGCTACCGAAATAGCAACTATGGGTTATGAAGTTCCCGAGGATCTGCATTCGACAGTGGATAAGGCACAGCAGCTTATATTTTCCATATATAAAGACTTAAACAGGGGAAGTACAAGGGATAATATTTCGGTAATGAAGGATATAGTTTCAGAGGTTTACGAGAAGGTAGAAGTTTTACATGAGGCAAAGTCTGATATATCCGGCATACCGTCAGGATACATAGATTTCGACCACAAAACTTCAGGTCTTCAAAATTCTGATTTAATTGTTATAGCGGCAAGACCGGGGATGGGCAAGACTTCATTTGTGCTGGGTATGGCCAAATATATTGCAATGAGAGAGAAACTTCCGATAGCTATCTTTTCTCTGGAGATGTCAAAACAGCAGGTAGCGTTGAGACTTATGAGTGCAGAATCAAGAATAGACCTGCAGAGGGTCAGGGATGGAAAAATAAAAGAGGATGAATGGACCCAGCTGGCAAGAGCCGTTGAGAAACTGGCAGATTGTAAAATATATATTGATGATACCGCATTTTTAACCGTAATGGATCTGAGATCCAGGGCCCGTATGATGGTAAGCACCAATGATGTAAAATTAATAATTGTTGATTATCTCCAGCTTATGCAGTCTACTGCCAATTACAGGGGAAATAAAGTGCTGGAAATAACCGAAATATCCCAGAATTTAAAAGGTATTGCAAAGGAATTAAATATTCCGGTAGTAGCAGTATCCCAGCTTTCAAGAGAAGTGGAGAAGAGGGATAATAAAAGGCCTAATCTTTCAGATTTAAGGGAATCGGGTTCCATCGAACAGGACGCTGATCTGGTTACCTTTATATACAGAGATGATTATTATGAGAAAGAAGAAAGTCGGGACTCGGGAAAGGCCGAAATTATAATTGCCAAGCACAGAAATGGTCCGTTAGGCAAATTGAATCTGCAATTCAATAAAAAGTTCGCATTATTTTCAAATTTAAGCGAGTCTTATCAAACTGAAGATAGGGGTGAATAAAATGCCCGGTATAGCTATTATAGGTTCTCAGTGGGGTGATGAAGGAAAGGGAAGAGTTGTCGACTTGCTTTCAAGTCAGGTAGATATGGTAGTAAGGTTTCAGGGCGGAAACAATGCCGGCCATACGGTAGTAAAGGGAAATGATGAGTTCAGGCTTCATCTGATTCCATCGGGAATTTTATATCCGGATGTTACCTGTGTTATAGGAAACGGGGTCGTATTGAATCCTGAAGTGCTGATAGAAGAACTGGATAGTCTGGAAAGTAAAGGAATAAGTACCGATAATTTAAGAATAAGCTGCAATGCACATCTTGTTATGCCCTACCATATAATTCTGGATAAAGCAGGTGAACACAGGTTGGGTAAATCTAAAATTGGCACCACGCATAAAGGTATAGGGCCTGTATATGCCGATAAAGCACTAAGGACAGGTATCAGAACACAGGATTTGCAGGATTTAAAGATATTCAAAACTAAACTGGAAGAGTCCCTGAAATTAAATAACGCAATTATAGAAAAAGTATATGGACTGAAGCCTCTTGACCGGGATGAAATTTTTACTAAATATATGGGGTACGGAAAGCGGATTGAAAGATATATAGTCGACACTACATTTTTAATAAGCGAAGCCCTGGATAAAAATAAAAGAGTATTATTTGAAGGCGCACAGGGTACCATGCTGGATATTGATCACGGGACCTATCCTTATGTAACATCTTCATCCACCGTTGCCGGCGGTATCTGTATCGGAGCCGGAGTTGGCCCGGGTAGATTGGACGAGATAATCGGTGTGGTTAAAGCGTATACCACAAGGGTTGGTTCCGGTCCGTTCCCGACCGAGGAAAAAGGTAAAATTGGACAGTATCTGAGGGAAAAAGGTTATGAGTATGGGACTACCACCGGCAGGCCAAGGAGATGTGGATGGCTGGATACTGTTGTATTAAAGTATTCGATTATGGTAAACACCATTGACAGTGTTGCGATAACCAAGATTGATGTGCTTAGCGGCTTGAAAAAAATAAAAATTTGTACAGGTTATAAATATGAAGGCAAGATTTATGGTGATATGCCCTGTCATCAAACTATTTTGCATAAATGCCAGCCTATATATGAAGATTTCGAAGGCTGGGATGAGGATATAAGCAGGGTAAAGAATTTCGAGGATCTTCCCGGACAGGCTCAGAGTTATATAAAAAATATCGAAAGAATTGTCAAGGTCCCGGTTTCAATGGTAAGTGTAGGTGCTGAAAGAAGTAAAATGATTATAAGAGACGATAATCTTAAAAGAAGGTTATTTAATCAAACCAGGAGATCAACGCTTATAGTTTAATAAATATAATAAAGGAACAAGTTGAAAATACTGGTGATAGGCAGCGGAGGCAGGGAGCACTGCCTGGTCTGGAAAATTTCAAAAAGTCCTCTGACGGAAAAAATATATGCAATTCCAGGCAATGCCGGAATAGCCGGGTTTGCTGAATGTATTGATACGGGCATATCGGAAAACGATTTTGACAGTCTTCTGAAGCTGGTGGAAGATAAGGGAATAGATTTGACTGTAGTAGGTCCTGAAGCACCACTGGTGGAGGGAATGGTTGATTATTTTAACCAGAAGGGTCATAAGATTTTCGGTCCCGGCAGGCAGGCTGCTGCAATAGAAGGCAGTAAGGTTTTTACCAGAGAATTACTCCAGAAGAATGGTATTCCCATTCCGGATGGAATTATTTTTAATAAGGGTAATTACGGACAGGCAAGACATTATATTGAGAAAAGGGATAAATTCCCTGTAGTTATAAAAGCTGATGGTCTGGCAGCAGGGAAAGGTGTGGTTATAGCGGGTGATAAAAACCAGGCCATGGAAGCGATAGAAGATTGTTTCGTAAGAGATAGGTTCGGCCGCTCGGGAGACAGAATAATAATTGAAGATTTCTTAAGCGGTTATGAGGTATCTGTATTATGCCTTTGTGACGGTAAGAAAATCGTTCCAATGACTCCGGCGCAGGACTATAAAAGAATCCTTGATGAGGACAGAGGAAAAAATACCGGCGGTATGGGAAGTTATAGTCCTGTACCTATAGTCGATAATAGTATTTACAGCCGGATTTTAAATGAAATCATTTTTCCCACATGCACTGCAATGGCCGGTGAAAATATAATATACAGGGGAGTTCTTTATGCCGGAATACTGGTCAGCGAAGGAGAACCCTACTTGCTGGAATATAACTGCAGGTTTGGGGATCCCGAAACACAGGTGGTGCTTCCAAGACTTAAGGATGACCTGGTGCCGCTGCTCCTGGAATGTGCAGAGGGAAATCTTAGCAGAGAAAAACTTAAATGGTATGAAAATAAGTGTGTATGTGTCGTAGCGGCATCTGAAGGATATCCGGAAAGTTCTTCCAGCGGAGATATTATAGAGGGATTGGATTATTATAAAAACAGTGACGATATAATTATTTTTCACGCCGGTACAAAGATAAAAAACGGAAGTATTGTGACTAATGGAGGGAGAGTTCTTGGAGTTGTCTCCATGGCCGGCAGTTTTAAGGAAGCCAGAGGGAAAGTATATTCAGCAATGGAGAGAATAAAGTTTAGAGGGATTCAATATAGGAAAGATATTGCATTAAAAGCAGAAAGGAGCGAGTGATGGTTACCGGAGGCAAAAAGGTTGCTGTAGTAATGGGTAGTGTTTCTGATGAGGCCGTTATGAAAAAAGCGTTAGATGTTTTGAAGGAATTTGGAGTGGATTATGAGTTAAATGTACTTTCAGCGCATAGAATGCCGGAAAGGACAAGAGAATTTGCTAAAGGCATAAAAGATAAAGGAATAGAAGTAATAATTGCAGGAGCAGGTAAGGCAGCGCATCTTCCGGGTGTGATTGCTTCTTATACCACTGTTCCGGTAATAGGCGTGCCTATTAAAGCTTCTGATTTAGGTGGGCTGGACTCTCTCTTTTCCATGGTACAAATGCCCTCAGGAGTTCCTGTTGCCTGTATGTCTATAAATGGTGCAAAAAACGCAGCGATCCTGGCCATTCAAATACTTTCCTTGAAGTATGATGACCTGTCGGAAAAATTAAAAGAATATAAGGCTAAATTAGAGCATTAACGTACGGTAAACAAATGTTTTTATATATTTAAAAAGATGGAATCCTGAGGTCCCGGACTGGTGAATGACGATAAAATAAAGATAAAAGTAAAAAATTACGGGTTCTATTATGGAGCGGTGAAAGTATTATCGGATATAAGTATGGATATTCAGGAAAATACTATTACTGCGATAATCGGCCCCTCGGGGTGCGGGAAATCTACTTTCCTTCGGACTTTTAACAGGATGAATGAACTGCTGCCCAGTACCAGGGTGGAAGGCGATATAATAATTGATGGGATTGATATTTATAAAGATAATATTGATGTTGTAGATTTAAGGAAAAGAATCGGGATGGTTTTTCAGAGACCAAATCCTTTCCCCAAGACTATTTATGAAAATGTTATTTACGGTCCCAGATTACATAGAAAGTATACCAAAAAGCAGCTTGGTTCGATTGTGGAAAACAGTTTAAAAAGAGCAGCCCTCTGGGATGAAGTAAAGCATAAGTTAAATACAAATGCTCTGGATCTATCCGGTGGGCAGCAGCAAAGACTATGTATTGCCAGATTACTCGCTGTGGACCCTGAAATAATACTTATGGACGAACCTGCTTCGGCGCTTGATCCTATCTCTACGCAGAAAATAGAGGATTTAATAGATGAGCTCAAGGAAAACTACACTATAATAATAGTTACTCATAACATGCAGCAGGCAGCGAGAGTATCACAAAAAGCGGCTTTTCTTCTGACTGAGAATATCTGCGAGCCGGCAACATTAATTGAATATGATGATACTAATAAAATATTTACGAATCCCGGAGATAAAAGAACTGAAGATTATATAACCGGCAGGTTTGGTTAATCAAATATTTGCTTTTGACATCTCATATCTCATACAATATAATACCTCAATTAAATAATTATATTGTTAATTATTCAAGTACTGGAAATAAATATTAGGATACGGAAGTAAAGATACAGGAATTAGGAGAAAGAAATCTATGAAAGAGTATAATCTCACCAAAGAAGGTTATGAAGAATTGATTAAAGAAAGGGAAGATCTTATAAACAACAAACGTAAAGAGATCGCCGAAAGACTGAAAGAAGCAAAGAATTCAGGAGGAGATTTAAATGAAAATTCCGAATATGAATATGCCAAAAACGAGCAGGCTTTCATAGAAGGTAGAATCGAGCAGATAAGCGAAATTTTAAGTAATTATATAATTATAGAGAAGAAAGTAAGCAAGGGACTGGTTGAGCTGGGAACAACTGTGGTAGTAAGAGATGTGGATAAAAAAAAGGATAAGGAGTTTAAATTAGTTAGCTTTATAGAATCTGATCCTGAAAAAAATAAAATTTCAGATGAATCCCCTATGGGAATGGCGCTGCTTAATAAAAAAGTCGGAGATGAAGTGTTAGTTAAGACTCCCAAAGAAACAAAAAGATTAAAGATAATAAAAATCAAGTAAGATCGGAATCTTTCGTCAAATAATTATGAAGAATAAGGAAAAAGACAATACCTCTAAAATAAATGATAATGTCAGTAACAGACTGCTGACCGGAAAAAGTGAATACCTGCTGGAGTCGGAAAAACCTCTGGCCGAGGCGTTAAAAATAAAGCTCGAAAAAGTAAAAGACTTAAGAAAAAGCGGTAAGAATATTTATAAAACGAGGTTTACCAAAAATTACAATATAGCAGATATAAAAACGAAGTACCCCAAATTTAAAGCCGGTGATAAGTTTGATGGTATTTTTAAAATAGCGGGCAGGCTTATAAGTTTCAGAAAACACGGCAAGGCTACTTTTAGTGATATAAAGGATTTTACAGATAAAATCCAGTTATATGTCAATCAGAAGGATATCGGGGAAGAGAAGTATAATGAATTTTTGGCTCTTGATATCGGTGACTGGGTAGGCATAGAAGGGACTGTCTTTGTTACGCATGCGGGGGAACTTTCTATAAATGTTTCCGGATTTGAACTGTTAAGTAAAGCCATAAGAATACTTCCGGAAAAATGGCACGGACTAAAAGACAAGGAGTTAAGATACCGTCAGAGATATCTGGACTTTATAGTAAATCCGGAAGTAAAAAATGTATTCTTAACCAGAATCAAAGTAATAAATACCATAAGAAAATTCTTAAACGACAGCGATTTTAAGGAAGTCGAGACACCAATGCTGCATTCTATTCCGGGCGGCGCCACCGCAAGACCTTTTAAAACTCACCATAATGCTCTGGATATGGATCTTTACTTGAGAATCGCACCGGAATTATATTTAAAAAGATTGATTATTGGCGGATTTGACAGGGTTTTTGAAATAAATAGAAATTTCAGAAATGAAGGGATATCTCATAAGCATAATCCGGAATTTACGATGCTGGAATTTTATCAGGCATATGCGGATTACAATGATATGATGGATTTTACCGAAAAGCTTATAAAATTTGTTGCCAGTGAGTCTATCGGTAAGTTGACCACGATTTACCGGGGAAATAATATTGATCTTGGGGCGAAATGGAAGTGCTTTACCATGCTGGAATCTATTCAAAAGTTTGGCGGAATCAGTATGAATTTTGAGAACAGTATAAAAGAACTTGAAAATGCGGCAAAAGAAATGAATATCGAGATAGAAGAAGACTCCGGAAAGGGAAAGATTATTAATAAAATTTTCGAGGCCATAGTTGAACCCAAACTTATACAACCTACTTTTATAAAGGATTATCCAATAGAAATTTCTCCGCTGGCAAGAAGACATCCTGAAAATGAAAATCTGGCCGAAAGATTTGAACTTTTTATTGGAGGGGAAGAAATTGCAAATGCTTTCTCAGAGTTAATCGATCCCAGAGAACAATTTGAAAGATTCAAGAGTCAGGTGAAGAGCAAATTCGAAGAAGAGAAGATTACCGGTAAGATTGATGTAGATTTTCTTAAGGCGCTGGAATACGGAATGCCGCCCGCAGCAGGCGAAGGAATGGGAATCGACAGGTTGGTTATGGTGCTGACAAACAGTAATTCAATAAGAGATGTAATTCTTTTCCCTCTCTTGAGACCTGAATAAAGCCGGGTAGTGTTCCGCCGGTCTTTAAGTTTATTCTTATAAAAAAGATGATATAATTTCTCTGCAATTTAAATAATTGATTTCAGGCTGGTGATTAAAACATGAATTGTGATTTTTGTCATATAAGTGAAGCTACTGTTCATTTAATAAAGATCCAGGACACAAATGTAGAAAGGATAAATATATGCAAGGAATGCGCAAAGGATTTGTCTTTCTTAAGTGAGGAAGATTTTTACAATGATGTTGCCAGGATTCTTTACAGATTTTTCAATATAGGTACCGATAGGCACCGCTACAGTAGAGATAAAAAAATATTAAGGGATATAAGTTATGGCAGAAACAGGAAATGTTCCTTTTGTGGTATAGATTTAAAGACAATCAAAAAAATTGGAAAAGTTGGGTGCAGTAACTGTTATAATGAATTCAAAGATATACTATTTCCAATAATAAAATCTATTCACGGGGGTCTTGAAAACAAAGGTAAAATTCCTGTAAATACCAGCAGGAAAATTAAACTGGAAAAAAATATCAGAGATCTGAGAAACAAACTTAAGAACGAGGTAATAATTGAAAATTTCGAAGAAGCTGCAAAGATAAGAGATAAAATAAAGAAGTTGGAGAAGAATATATATGGCCGATAAGAATTTCTATCTGTTGGAAAATAGGACCAGAAAAAGAAGACCCGTAAGTAATAAAAATAAGATTATTTTAAATACCAGGGTTAGACTGGCAAGAAATCTTGCTGATTGCAAATTTGCAAGTATCAGCAGCAGCCAGGAAAAAAATATTTTACTGAAAGAAATAAAGGAATATGTTGGGAATATAAAAGAATTTAAGGATTTCAGGTTTTACTCCATTAAGAGTATGGGAAAAATACAAAGAGATTTGCTTTTAAAAGATTATATGGTCAGTCACAAAATAGCAAATAAAATGCAGGGTAAGGGACTATTTGTAAGGTCCGGTACAGACTGGGGAGAATCATCGGTGATAATAGTAAACCATGAAGACCATTTAAGAATCCAGAGTGCACGTCCAGATCTTAATATTCTGGAAGCTTATCATGAAGTCCTTAAAATTGAAAAATATTTTGAAAAAAAACTAAGTTTTGCTTTTGATAGGAACCTGGGATATCTTACGGCAAGTCCGGTTAATCTGGGGACAGCATTAAGAGTATCTGTTACTGCTCATCTTCCGGTACTGGCAGTTAGTCCGGGGATTGCTGATTTTGTAAAAAAATTAAACCAGGTGGGTTGTCTGATTAACGGATATTTTGTGGGACATTCTGAAATAATCGGAAATCTATTTAAGATCTCCAATCAGGTTACATTGGGTAAAGGCGAGGAAGGCATAGTTGAAGAAATGCAAGCAATTTGTTTAAATATAATCGATGATGAGGAGATTGCCAGAAGAAAACTGAGGGAAAGTGACCTTCTGGGAATCAAGGATAACATATATCGTTCCTTTGGTTTGCTTAAGTATGCTAAAATATTATCATATGAAGAATCGCTGGAGTTGTTATCGATAATAAGATTGGGGCTGGATCTGGATATAATAAGTGGTATAAATGATTTTGATTTCTTTGAATTGATAAGCAGGATCAATGATTCACATATTGTATCAGATCTGGAAATAAGCGGCAGAGTAACCGACGACCAGCTGGATTCGATCAGGGCAGATTTAATAAGGAAAAAAATATTAAAGGAAGCTGATTAAATGTTCGAAAGATTCACTGAAAGAGCAAGAAAAGTCGTAGTTAAGGCCCAAGACGAGGCCAGATTTTTAAAACAGAATTATATAGGTACCGAGCATATTCTCCTTGGCCTGATTAATGAAAAGGAAGGAATCGCTGCAAGGGTTTTTTATGAATTAAATATTTCTTTTGAGGATATCAGATCTGCAATAAAAGAAGTAGTTACTGAAGGGACTTCCGAATCTTATGAGCATATCCCCTTTACTCCCAGAGCTAAAAAAGTTTTAGAATTGTCTTTAAGAGAAGCACTTCAAATGGGACATAATTACATAGGTACGGAGCATATATTGCTGGGGCTCTTAAGAGAAGGGGAAGGAGTTGCAGCAAGAGTTTTAAATAGTATGGGAGTCACTCTGGATAATGTAAAAGAAAAAGTAAAAGAACTTCTTAACAAGCAGTCTTATTATTCTGAACCCGAAAGAGCCATATCTGAAAGAAATCAAAAAAAGGTGCTTAAAACGCTGGTTCAGTATGGAAGGGATTTAACTTTACTGGCCCAGGAGGGTAAACTTGACCCGTTAATAGGAAGAAGGAAAGAAATTGACAGAATAATTCAGATACTTTCCAGAAGAACCAAAAATAATCCTATCCTCATAGGGGAATCGGGAGTAGGAAAAACTGCAATTGTCGAAGGACTGGCACAATTCATTTGCTGTAAAAAGGTTCCTTCGAATCTTGCCAATAAAAGGATATTTACTCTTGATCTGGGGTCTTTAATTGCCGGTTCAAGATACAGGGGAGATTTCGAGGAAAGACTAAAAAAGGTTCTGGCTGAGATCAAGGATGATGGTGATATTATACTTTTTATTGATGAGGTCCATACTCTGGTAGGTGCCGGTGCTGCCGAAGGTGCTATCGATGCCGCAAGTATACTAAAACCTATGCTGTCAAGAGGGGAAATTCAAACTATAGGCGCTACCACTGTTAATGAATACCGCAAGTATGTTGAAAAGGATAAAGCCCTGGAAAGAAGATTCCAGCCGATCTATATAAACGAGCCTACCGTATATGAGACTATAGAAATTTTAAGGGGACTTAAGGACAGATATGAATCATTTCACGGCCTTAATATAACTGAAGATGCCATAGTATCGGCTGCAAAATTATCCCACCGCTATATCAGTGATAGATTTCTGCCCGATAAAGCTATTGATCTTATAGATGAAGCAGCATCAAGGTCCAGGGTAAGAACTCTTACCACACCACCTGACCTGAAAGAAATGGAAGCAAATATTGAAAAAGTTGCAGGTGAAAAGAAAAAAGCTATTGAATCGCAGGATTTTGAAAAAGCGGCGCAACTGCGTGATAAAGAAAAACAGCTGGTTAAGGAAAAAAGAGAAATAGAAGAGATTAAGGTCAGGACTAAAAAAGCCGATAAGGAATTGGTTGGCGAAAATGAAATAACGGAAATACTGTCCAACTGGACCGGTGTTCCTGTGTATAAACTAACCTCCAGTGAGTCTTCCAAACTGCTTGGAATGGAGGATGAGCTGCACAAGAGAGTTATCGGTCAGGACGAAGCTATAAAAACAGTTTCCAAAGCCATCAGGCGGTCCCGTTCCGGCCTTAAGGATCCGAAAAGACCGATCGGTTCTTTTATGTTCCTGGGACCTTCCGGTGTGGGAAAAACTGAACTGGCTAAAACAATAGCAGAGTTTTTATTTGATAAAGAAGAAGCATTAATCCAGATCGATATGTCCGAATATATGGAGAAACATTCCGTATCTAAGCTGGTTGGTTCTCCTCCCGGATATGTAGGTTATGAAGAAGGCGGTCAGCTGACTGAAATGGTAAGAAGGAAGCAGTATAGCGTAATACTCCTGGATGAAATTGAAAAAGCGCATCCTGATGTTTTTAACATACTGCTGCAAATTTTTGAGGACGGACACCTTACTGATTCTCAGGGTAAGAGAGTAGATTTTAAAAATACTGTGATTATAATGACTTCTAACCTGGGGGCAAGAGAAATACAAAAAAATACTCCAATGGGATTTAAAAAAATAAGTACCGAGGACCTTTCCTATGACGAGATAAAAGAAAAAGTAATGAGTGAATTAAAACAGGCTTTCAGGCCCGAGTTCTTGAACAGGGTTGATGAAGTAATAGTATTCCATAAATTACAAAAGCAGCAAATCTATAATATCATGGATCTGATGATGTCCAGAGTGCAGCAGCAGCTGGAACTCCAGGGAATTACCATAGAAATGAAAAAGAGTGCAAAGGAACTATTACTGGAGAAAGGTTATGATTCTGCAATGGGTGCCAGGCCTATGAGAAGGTGTATACAAAATCTGATAGAGGACCCTATTTCTGAAAAATTAATAAGTGGTGAAGTAAGACCAGGACAGAAAATCGAAGTAAGTGTCAAGGAAAATAAAATGCACTTTGATATAAAGAAATCGAGCAGGAACAGCGTATTAAAAGTTTGATTTTATGGGATCAATGAATAAAAAAAATAAAGAATCATTACTGGATTGCCTGAAGAGAATAGCTCCCGGAACAGAGCTCAGGCTGGGTATAGAATATATACTTCAGGGAAAAACAGGCGGACTGATAGTTGTAGGAGATTCAGAAGAGGTATTGAAGCTGGTCAACGGAGGTTTTTATATAGGATGCAGTTTTTCCCCTACAAAATTTTATGAGCTTGCAAAAATGGATGGAGCTATTATATTAAGCTCCGATGGCAAACGGATTTTATATGCCAACACCCACCTTTTCCCCAATCCGGACATTAAAACCTCTGAAACAGGTACAAGGCATAGAACTGCAGAAAGAGTAGCAAAGCAAACCAATACGCTGGTCATTTCTATCTCTATGAAAAGAGATGTGGTTACCATATATAAGGGCGATATAAGGTATATGCTTGAAGAAACGAGAGTAATTCTGTCCAAAGCAAACCAGGCACTGCAGACACTTGAAAAATACAAAGAAGGGCTGGGTGAACTTACATTTAATTTGACTGTAAGGGAATTGGAAGATATTGTGACACTTTTTGATGTGACCAGTGTGCTTCAGAGATCAAGTATCGTACAGAGAACGGAAAAGGAAGTTAAAAAATATATATATGAACTGGGAGTGGAGGGCAGACTTATAAATATGCAGGTTGAGGAATTAATGGCTAACATAGTGAGTGATTCCTTGAATATTATAAGTGATTATGTACATGCAGATATCAGTGCCGGGCCATCTGAATTGAAGGATAGAATAAATCTATTAAGCGAGGAGGAGCTTATCGAGCTGGCCAATATTGCAAAAATCTTAGGTTATGAAGTTGAGGGCAGCTTAAAAGAATTTGTTATACATCCCAGAGGACTTAGAATTGTTTCGGAAGTCAGAAGGCTTCCACAATCAATTATTATCAATTTAACTGATAAGTTTGGTAGTTTAAAAAATATTCTAAATGCAAATATTGAAGAATTATCTGAAGTTGCAGGAATGGGAAAAACCAAAGCAAGATTTTTATATGACAGATTAAAGAAGTTTTCTGAATATTATTTATATAATGAACCGTATAATAGAAAAGGTGGAGTAATCCCAAAAATTAAAATATAGCATTATTGGAATATTATTTTAATTATTAAACTTATATATTTTACGGTTAGAAGGTTTTTCAAAAAAATAATAGTGATGATAACTTATGAATGTAGCGATAATTACAGCAGCCGGAAAAGGTACCAGATTAAAAGGCAATGTCAGCAAGCAGTTTATGAATATTTATGGAAAACCGATATTAGCTCATACTATCACCGCTTTTCAAGAATCTTCAAAAATAAAAGAAATCTATATTTCAGTTCCCGGAGATTACCTGGAGTTATGTAAGAAAGATGTAATCGAAAAGTATTCATTCGATAAAGTGAAAAAATTGGTTATTGGCGGCAGCAGCAGACAGGAATCTGTTTATAATGCTCTTATAGAGCTTCCTTCTTCTACTAAATTAGTGTCTATTCATGATGGTGTAAGGCCGCTTATTACTACAGAAGAAATTGATCTTTTGATTAATACTTTAATGAGGGAAAATAGAAAAGACCCTGAAATAAAAGGGGTAATAATGGCGGCATCTGCAAGAGAAACCATAAAAGTGGCAGATAAAAATACTGTCGATAAGACTATTCCCAGGGAGACTGTCTGGTATGCTCAGACTCCTCAGACTTTCTTTTACAAAGATATTTTAAAAGCTCATAATAAAGCCAGAGAAGACAATTTTAAGGGCACAGACGATGCCTGCCTGGTGGAGAGAATGAATTGGAAGGTCTGTGTGGTAAGAGGCAGGCATGAGAATATAAAGATTACAACTCCTGTTGACTTATTTCTGGCCGAGCTTATTATGACCAGAAACGGCAGGAAATAATAGATAGAATGAAAAAATATTACAGGGAAGGTAATTTTTTATGAGAATTGGGTTGGGATTTGACGTTCATGCTTTCCAGGCTGGCAGAAAATTAGTACTGGGAGGAGTAGAAATAGATTATCCTATGGGGCTCGCAGGTCATTCTGATGCTGATGTTTTAACACATGCCATAATGGATGCCATTCTAGGAGCCTGCGGTCTGGGAGATATAGGAGTTCATTTTCCGGACAGTGATATGAAATATAAGAATATATCCAGCCTGCTGCTGCTGGAAGAAGTCAGGAAAAAAATGGAAGGTAAGGATTTTGGTATTGTCAATATAGATTCAATCCTCGTTATGCAAAAACCTAAAGTGTCGAAGTACATTGCCGGGATGAAAAAAAATATAGCCGGCACTTTAAAAATAGATGAAAGTTATGTAAATATAAAGGCAACCACTACCGAAGGGCTTGGATTTTGTGGAAGAGGGGAAGGAATTGCCGCAAAATGTGTGGTTCTATTGAAATAGGATTTGAAATAAGATTTTATATAGATATTTTACATAGATAGGGATTACCGGAGTAAAAATGATACCACGGTTTAGATTTGCCCCATCTCCCACCGGAGGTCTGCATATAGGAACAGCAAGAACTGCACTGTTTAACTGGCTGACTGCAAGGAGTATGGGCGGAAAATTAATCTTAAGGATTGAAGATACAGATGTAAAAAGATCCAGCGTGACTTGCGAAAAATCCATAATAGAAGATTTGAAATGGCTGGGACTGGACTGGGATGAGTTTTACAGACAGAGTGAGAGAATTAATATATATCAGGAGTTTTCTCAAAAACTGCTGGATGAGGATAAGGCATATAGATGTTTCTGTACCCCTGAGCGGCTGGAAAACCTAAAAGAAAGTCAGTATGCAGAAGGTAAGATGTCAAAATATGATAACCGGTGCCGGAAATTAAGTAGTGTGGAAATTGAGAAAAACTTGAAAGAGGGTATGGATTTTGCCATAAGATTTAAAGTAGAAGACAGAAGTGAAATCACATTTTGCGATTTAATAAGAGGAGAGATAAGTTTTAGTCCTGAAGTTATAGGGGATTTTATAATTATTAAGTCCGACGGTACTCCCTCCTATAATTTTGCTGTGGTAGTAGATGATGGTGATATGAAAATTACCCATGTGTTGAGGGGTGAAGACCACATAACCAATACCGCAAGACAAATTCTGTTGTTCAATAGTCTTGGACTGGGTCTTCCTTCTTTTGCACATTTCTCGATGATTCTCGGAAGAGATGGTTCGAAATTAAGTAAAAGGCATGGGGCTACTACTATTTCCCAGTTTAGAGAAGAAGGATATCTGGCGGAAGCTTTAGTAAACTATCTTTCAATACTTTCATGGGCTCCCAGGGATGGTGATGAAATATTCAGTTCAGCAGATATCTTAGATAAATTTAAAATATCTGATATATCAAAAAGTCCCGCTATATTTGATGCAGACAAATTAAAATGGATAAACGGTATTTATATCAGAAGAAAAACTACCGGAGAATTGGCAGAGCTGTGTACCCCTTACCTTGTCAGGGAGAAGATAATAAATAAAAAAGATCTTGGAAATAAAAAAATCACAAATAAAATTTTAAAAGGTGTGGATGCATTCCATGATAATTTAAAAGTTTTAAGTGATTTTTCCTTCCATATGAAGGATTTCTTTAGAGAAAAAATTTCCGGTTACAGTAAAGAGGCAGATGAAATTTTAAAGCCGGATACATCTAAAGTTGTGCTTAAGGCTTTTCTTGAAGTACTGATGAGTGAATTGAAATCTTTTGACAATAACGAGGATATAGATTTTAATGAAGAGCAGAGTGAAAATCTTATAAGCCGGATAAGAGAAAACCTCAAATCATTAAAAATAAAGGGCAAATCTTTATATATGCCCATAAGGGTATCTGTTACAGGTAAAACTCATGGGCCGGAACTACCCAGGGTTATCTCGATATTAGGTTTAAAAAACTGTATACAAAGAGTTAATCAAACCTTAGAATATATAAAAAATAATAAATTATGAGTGATTGGTCAAAGTTATGGGACTTATAGCTGAATTGAAAGATCTTGTAAGAGCTGCAAAGGAGAGAGACCCGGCTGCAATAAGCACCATGGAGATTTTACTTACTTATTCGGGAGTGCACGCAGTCATAAACCACAGGGTTGCTCACTGGCTCCACAGGCACAGAGTACCTTTTATTCCCAGATGGATGTCCCAGTGCAGCAGATTCTTTACCGGTATTGAGATTCACCCCGGAGTAAAAATCGGCAAGGGGTTTTTTATAGATCATGGTATGGGAGTAGTAATCGGAGAGACTTCGGAAATTGGTGATAATGTCACAATATATCAGGGTGTAACCCTGGGTGGTACCGGGAAAGAAAAAGGCAAACGTCACCCCACCATCGGAAATAATGTAGTTATATCTGCCGGCGCAAAAGTACTGGGGTCCATTGAAATCGGAAATGATGTGATTATTGGTGCAGGAGCGGTAGTGGTAAAATCTGTTCCTGACAGGTGTACGGTGGTAGGTGTCCCCGGAAGGATTGTAAAAATCGGAGGGGAAAAGATACTGTCCGATGAATTTCATAGAATGAATTTACCTGACCCGGTGAGCGAGATCTTAAGTGACTGCTGCGCCAGGATAGATTTTCTGGAAAAGGAATTGAAGAAGATTAAAAAAGAAAAAAAGTAAGGCTGGTTAAAAATCTTTTTTAATATAAGGAAAACCGGAACCAACAAAAAATAAAAATAAAACCGGTTCCGGGCGCTAAATAATTAAATCAAATATAATCCGGGTGTCGGGAGGATGCCGGTGAGTTTAAAGGTTTATAACACTCTGTACCGAAAAAAAGAATTGTTTGAACCCATAGAAGATGGCAAAGTCAGCATGTATATCTGCGGTCCCACGGTCTATAACTATATATCCATCGGCAATTCCAGGCCCATCGTAGTTTTTAATATGGTCAGAAACTATCTGGAGTTTTCAGGTTATAAGGTAGAGTACATTCAGAATATCACTGATATTGAAGATAAAATAATAAAAAAAGCAGAAGAGGAGAAGGTAGATTATAAGGTTATAACCGATAGATACACTAAAGCTTTTCTGGAGGATGTTAAAAATCTGGAAGCGGGTGGATTCAGTAAGATGCCTCTGGCAACGGAAATGATTGCAGAGATAATAGATATCATAAAAAGAATCATTGATAATGGCTATGGTTATGTGTCGGAAGGCAGTGTTTATTTTGAAGTCGGTAAATTTCCGGCATACGGAAAACTCTCCGGGCAGAATATAAGCGAGATGAAAGATACCGATGATAACGATTTTGTAAAAAGGAATAAAATTGATTTCGCCCTGTGGAAGAAAGCCAAGGAAGGAGAACCATCCTGGGACAGCCCCTGGGGCAGGGGGAGGCCGGGCTGGCATATCGAATGTTCTGCAATGTCAATCAGTCTTCTTGACTGGAATATTGATATCCACGGCGGGGGAATGGACCTGATATTTCCCCACCACGAAAATGAAATTGCACAATCCGAAGCTGCGTTTCCCCGGAAGGGTGATTTTGTCAGGTACTGGATGCATAACGGTTTGATTGAGGTAAAAGAAGAAAAGATGTCAAAGTCCAGGGGGCTTAAAGAAAACTGGATTTTAAGGAATCTGCTTAATGTTTATTCCCCCGATACAGTAAAAATGTATATTCTTTCCACTCATTATAGGAGTCCCCTTGAATTCAGCATGGAAAAGCTGGATGAGGCGGGCAGAGCTCTGGAAAAAATCACCAATACTTTAAAGAATATCAAATTTCTGGTGGAGCAGGCGGAAGCTTTACCTGCCATAGATGAAAAAGATACTGATA
>CAZLEB010000006.1:25311-27751 GCA_964558475.1 uncultured Actinomycetota bacterium | reverse complement strand
CTCGAAAGAAAACAATAAATAATCATCCTGTAAAAAAAATCCCCGGCAAAAAAACAATTCTAAGGGTGCTGGAAAAAGGGGATTTGAAAAGGTCTCTCACCTGGTTAAAGGACCCCTCTGTCAATATGTATCTGAGCCATAACTTTCGTGACTATACAGAAGAACAGGAACTTAAATGGTTTGAGTTTGTTCAAAACTCCAATAATGATGTGGTTTTCGCTATTGAAGATATAGATACAAATCTCCATATCGGTAATTGTGCCCTGCATAAAATCGACTGGGAAAAAGAAAGTTGTGAAATGGGTATTGTAATTGGTGAAAAAAATTACTGGGATAAAGGTTATGGCTCTGATGTAATAAAAAGTATTATAAATTTTGCATTTACCGGCCTTAATCTTAAAAACATTAAATTAGATGTTTATAAGTATAACCGCCGTGCAATAAGAGTATATAGAAAATGTGGATTTGAATTGATTCAGATTGAAAAAAAAAATCATTTCTATAATGGGAAATATTGGGACACTTTACTAATGGAGCTTAAAAAAACGTAAATTTAGTAGATTGCTGCATCTTTATATTCCCATACTTAATCAAATAAATTCCCCAACAAAAATTTATACATTATCTATACATAAATACTAAATTTAATAATTATACTTATTTTAAGTATTATAGCCTTTATTTTTAATAATCAACTTTTATGTTAATATTTTTACATCTATTATTAGAAGTATAAAATTATGTATACATATAGAAAAAAATATAGGCTTGATCCCGGTTCAATTTTTTTTATGGTTCTATTTATACTGGCCATAATAGGCATGAGTTCCCTTGTTTATATAGACAAGGGAAAATTCTGGGATATGCTGCCATTTGTAAGTATTCCGGTAATAATAATAAGCCTTATACTTACAATAATTAATTTTACAAGAAGAACCAGGGGAAGTTCTTTCTTTATCCTATTTTTTATAATATCTATTACCTGTTTAATATTATCAAATATTTTTGGCCCGTCTGCTCTGAGCTATAAAGCAGAAAAAAGCTTTAACAACAAAGATTATTCCCGGTCCATAAATTATTATGATACACTCCTGAAGAATTACCCCAACAGCCGACTGGCAAATAATGCATTGGAACACATTTCATTTGCTTACTATTCAAACAGCAACTACATGGAAGCAATTAATAGTTTCAATAAAGCAGTAGACTCAGAAATATTTAATGACGACAATCTAGAAATAAAAAAAATTTTAGAGCAGTGTTATTCAAAATTAGCAGAAGATTATTATAAAAATGAAAAATACGACCAATCCGCCGAAAGCTATTTAAATGCAGTTAAAATACTCGAAGAAATTAAAATAAACTTTCCCGATACAAACGAAGCCTTTATCGCCGTTTATAAAATCCCTGAATATTTATATAATGCAGCCCTTGATTTCGATAAAACCCAAAACTGGGATAAATCTATAGAAGCACTTGAGAATATAATCAATAACTATAATGACAGTGAATACTTTTATGACGCCAGTTATTTTCTATCAAGTATATACATTAACAAGGCCGCAGAACTGGTAAGTAATCTTAATTATATAGAAGGTGTTGAAGAATTCTTAAAAATTTTAGATCTGGATGCCCTGGATTTTAACTATAATAACATCAGTGGTCATGAGAAGAGGAAAGTATTTTCCAATATACCATCCGGTACTTTAAAAAGTATTGCCAGGGATAAATATAATTCCGGTTATTATAAAAAATCACTGTTACTATATGAAATAATTGTTGAATACAACCCACAGCTGGAGGAAGAAGTTAATCCTCTACTGATTGATTCAAAACTGAATCTCATTGCTTCTTCAACCTATAATTCATTTGAACAACCCGTCCCGGAGCGTAAATTCTGGAGTTCTGAAAATAGTATACTCATAATTGAAAATAACACTGAATTTGACTTAACCGCATATCTAAAGGGACCTGAATATAAAATAATAAAAGTCGAAAAAAATTCGACAATTGAAGTAGAGATAAGCGCCGGTATGTATGAAGCTGCTTCAGAATTAAGTAATCCAGATGTTTTACCTTATTATGGGAAAGTGACTTATGAAGTGGGCCAAAAATATAGAGAGGAATATAGTATCAATGAATAAAATATTATTCTGTTCCTTTAAGATTATCAGTAATTAGTGCTTTGAAACTATTACTTAAAAACCTTTTAACATAATTAAAATCACTAATTCTATTAACACTGCAGTTTGTTTCCAATCCAATCAGGAGTTTATCAAGTACTCCTGAGGCAGATTCTATTTGTTTATTTGTTTTTCTCTCATCGGCTTGCTTTAAATCTTTAACAGTCTCATCCAAAATAGCATTAAAATTGTCACTAGCATCTTTAAGCATTCCAGTAAATGATGCCTTCTGCCAGAACCACCTTCCTCTATTTTTC
>CAZLEB010000006.1:0-25211 GCA_964558475.1 uncultured Actinomycetota bacterium | reverse complement strand
TTTAAGCATTCCAGTAAATGATGCCTTCTGCCAGAACCACCTTCCTCTATTTTTCATGTCATACAAATCAAAAAGTCCAAATAAGTACTCTAAATCAATATCTTTTAATTCACATATACGCTTAATTATATACATTCTTTTAGTGATATATGACAGCCTATTTAATTTTTTAAAATCAATCATTATTTCAAACTATTTAAAATAGTACCAAAATTTATTGAAAATTCTTCATAATAATTATACTTAAAAATTATACTAAAAATATTACCACTGGCAAAACACGTATTATTAAAAACATTAAAAAATATATTATTCATTTTTAATTAAAAACCTAAGCAGCTTATCCTCACCTTTTTTTACTCCTATTCTACCTGTAATAGTTATCTTAAGATTATCATTTCCTTTATTATAATCAAATATATACAATCCATTTTCCCTCCTTACAACATCGGCTCCATTATCTTTTATATCTATGCCCAGCGCTACGGTTAATTTGCCCGGTCCATCTGTAAGCCTGCTGTCTGTATTTCTTCTTCTTTTCATAATGTCAATTCCCCAAATGGGTCTCAATGCTCTTATTAAAACTGCGCCCGGCTTTTCTTTACTTTCAGTTACAATATTTAATAAATAATACATCCCGTAACATAGATAGACATAAGCAATACCTGGTTTTCCAAACATTATTTTGCTCCTGCGTGTCTTTCCACTATAGGCATGGCTTGCAGGGTCATCCCGGCCATAATAAGCTTCTGTCTCTATAATTATTCCCCCCACAATTTTTAGTCCACTATATTTAACCAATGCTTTACCCAGTAAAGCTCTGGCTACCTTTGAAGTATCCCTCTCATAAAACTTTCTAGGTAATATATAGTTGTCCAGATTTATCATATTATTATTAATATTCTAATTATTCTAAAATTGCACCTATAAATTAATGAGGAGATAATAGCAATCCTATTTTTAATAGTCAATAAACCTACTGCCTCCAGTTAAAGCTGCCATCATTTCATTAAAAATTTTTTATTGAAATAGAAAAAAAAATTTTGTATATTACATAACAATATTGCTAAAGATAAAATAAAAAGTAGAAAGGAACCCAATGGAAGTAAAAATTGATAAAGAACTCTGTACCGGATGCGGTTTATGTGAAGAAACATGTCCGGATATTTTTAAATTAAATGAGGACGAAGATGTAGCAGAAGTTATCAAGAGTGATTATGAAGAGAACGACGAAGAGTGCATCGAAGAAGCTGTAGAGAGCTGCCCAACCGAAGCAATCTCAACTGATTGATCTACGCTAGATCTGCATTAGACCAATTTATATTATATAAAAATAGTCCTATCCAAAAAGACAGGACTATTTTTATATTTATATTATCTATACTATTGATTCCGGCTTTTCCATTTAATAATTTTACACATCATTAATAAGTAAGGCCAAAACCAAATGGGAAGAGAGAATCCTTCGAACCATCAGTGTCATTAACAGGTATCTGGTCTATGGACCTGGGCCAGGTAAATGAAAGCCTGGCGGTAGGTGCATAGTCCCCAAAAATAACATCCGCAACTCCCTGTCCCTCGGTTCCGGGAAGCCACGCTGCAATAAGTGCATCCATTTTATCTATCTCTTCAGTAATTATCATTGGGCGTCCGCTTATAAGAATTACTACTACTGGAATTCCAGCATCTCTTATATTGTTGATAGTATCTACATCCGGTGTTTTAAGTAACAAATCCTTGTTATCTCCCATAAATTCTGCATAGGGAGTTTCACCAATAACCACAATACCGACATCTGCATCTGACGGTACTTCCGAACCGTCTGCTGAGTAAGTAACTTCAGTACCAGTAGAGACAGTATTTTTTATTGCGTCAAGAATCGATGTGCCTTCTGTGATATTACCTGAACTACCCTGCCAGCTGATAGTCCACCCGCCACACTGGCTCCCTATATCATCAGCTCTGTCTCCTGCAACCACAATACTATCAAGGTCTTTAGAAAGCGGAAGCAGAGAGCCTTCGTTTTTTAAAAGTACCAGAGACTTACAAACAGCATCCCTGGCAACCTCCCTATGGGCTTCACAACCAATAAGGTCTATATTGCTACGATCAGCATAAGGATTCTCAAACAGGCCAAGTTTAAATTTTATAGTAAGAATTCTTCGTACAGCGTCATCAATCCTGGATTGGCTGATTTCACCTTCATTAACAAGTTCTGTAAGCATACTAATGAAATCCATATATTTATCCGGCACCATAACCATATCAATTCCTGCATTAATAGCAGTTTCTATATCAAGCTTGCTCATCTCTGTATTACTAGTTCCGTCAATTTCATTTATCCCCTGCCAGTCTGAAATCACAAAACCCTCAAAGCCAAGCTCTTCCTTTAGTACATCATTAATTAGATATTCATTGCTATGCATCTTAATCCCATTCCAGCTGCTAAAAGAAATCATAACCGATCCTACCGGTACCTCAAGAGCACTTATATATGGATAAAGGTACATTTCCCTGAAGAATTCTTCCGTACATTCCGTATTACCTCTGTCAACACCATTGGTAGTGCCACCGTCACCTGCATAATGTTTGGTACAGGCAAGAATCGTATCACTATCTGATAGATCTTCACCCTGAAAACCCTCCACCGCAGCCTTTCCCAGCTCTGCCACCAGTTCGGTATCCTCGCTAAATCCTTCATAGGTCCTCCCCCACCTTTCATCTTGTGGGACAGTAATACAGGGACCAAAAGTCCAGTCAATACCAATAGCAGAAGTTTCAATTGCTGTAATCTGCTCAATCTGCTTTACAAGTTCAGGATCTCTTGCCGCACCAAGACCGATATTATGAGGAAAAATAGTTGCTCCATAGAGATTATTATTACCATGAATTGCATCAATGCCATAAATAATAGGTATCGCCAATCTTGTGGAAAGAGCAGATTCCTGTAAATTATCATACATATCCGCCCAGCTTTCGGGATTATTAGGTAAAGGAGATGAACCTCCCCCGCTGAGCACTGAACCTATATAATATTCTGCAACAACATCACCACTTGTATAAATCCTCTCTATCTGTGTCATTTGACCAATTTTTTCTTCAAGAGTCATTAATGAAAGCAATTCCTCTACTCTATCTTCTATGGATGCATTGGGATCCATATAAACAGGACTTTCCTGTATTTCAGTTGGAATTTGTTCTTGTATCACTTCCTCTCTTGCTGTTTCTTCCGCTTCTCCTTTACAGCCGGCAGATGAAAATACTAAAACCATCGATACACTTAAAAATAATATTGTTATCTTTAGCAATAACCTCTTCATTTCCAAATCCTCCTTTTAATTTTCTAACTTATTAGATTATTTCTCCTATAAATTTATTATATTCGATATTTTCATAACGGATTATCTGTGTCGCTACTTGATCAAACACCAGTTTATATCAAATATACTTAAATAAATAAAACCTAAGAAAAATTTAAATCGAAGATTTTTAAAATATTTCATGCCGTTAAGAATTAAACTAAACTGTTTTTGTACTTAATATCTTATCCTTTACCTTTTTTATATACTGTGATGGATTATCAGAACTAAAGATAGCGGTACCCATCACCAGTACATTGGCTCCAGCTGCACTAACAATAGGAGCAGTATCAATATTGATTCCTCCATCCACTTGAATGTCAATACATTTTTTTAAATCGGAAGAATACCTTCTATGGTTGTCAATCATTTCCTTTAACTTTTTGATTTTATAAACCATGTCATGTATAAATTCCTGACCCCCAAATCCGGGATTGACAGTCATAATTAACACCATATCAACAAGTCCCAGCACATTCTCTATATAGCATAGAGGCGTTGAAGGATTTAATGCAACTGCAGCTTTCTTACCAGACTGTCTTATATAATTTAACGTACGGTCAAGATGAGGGCATTCTTCGGCATGAACATTTACGAGGTCTGCTCCGCTTTTAATAAAACTGTCAAGAAGCCTGTCAGGTTCCTTAATCATAAGATGTACATCCAGAAAGAGCCGGGTGTAATTCCTTAAGCATTCTATAATGGGGGGACCGATAGTTATATTTGGAACAAAATTTCCATCCATAACATCTATGTGGAGCATTTCTACTCCGGCCTCTTCAACCTTTTTTATTTCGCCGGCCAGATTTATAAAATTACTGTTTAGAATAGAGGCAGCAATTTTTATTCCGTCATCTTTACTTATCACAATTTTCCTTAATTTTATCCTTAGTTACAATATGGATTATAACATAAAATTTGAACCAGTAAGTTATTTCCCCGGTGTATAAATCAATTTTTCAGGATTTTTAAAATCTCTTTCTTGGTATCCTCTAATTTATTTCCGGTTATAAAAGGTACTCCACTTATAACCGGCCTGCCTCTCACAGGAGGAAGCTGCGTCATACTTATTATTAAATCAACATCTGTACAAAGAGAATTTATATCTGAGGACATGCATTCTATTATCTCAAAATCAATATGGTTTTTGCTTAAAAACTTTTTAATCTCACCTGCGATTTGTGAACAACTTGCTACCCCGGTTCTGGAGGAGCATAGTATCTTGACCTTTTTTCTTCCTGCGCTCTTCCTAAAAGTTCCTATGTTTTTCACCGCCTTAAAGCGATTAATAAAGTTATTTGATTTAAAGAAGTATATTAAAAAAAATCTCCCTTGTAAATATATCCAACTTCAGGCTCTGTCTTTTAAAAAGGTATTCTAAAAAAGGCTTGCATTTTAAACCAATTTTAGTATATTTTAGATATTATTTTTATGGTTTTTTTGAAAATTTATAAAACCAGCAAATTTTCAAGGATAGGTGAAATTCCTTACCGGCGGTTAAAGTCCGCAACCCTGCTTTGCACGGCAGGCTGATTTAGTGAAATTCTAAGACCGACAGTTACAGTCTGGATGGGAGAAAATTTTTAACTTATTTATTTAATATTTAAGCCATGGATTTTCTCCATGGTTTTTTTATTCTATGGATATATTTTAATAAGCAAAATACTTACGGAATATGAATGATTTAAATAAAGGCGAAAATATTTTTACAAAAGAAGATATAAGGTATATGGAACAGGCCATAAAACTTGCCGGGAAAGGGAGAGGAGATACCAGTCCCAATCCTATGGTTGGGGTAGTTATTGTAAAAAATGGAAAGGTAATTTCGTCAGGTTATCACAAAAAAGCAGGATTTCCCCATGCTGAAATAGAAGCTATAAATAATTCCAGCCAACCTCTTGAAAACTCTACAATGTATGTAACGCTTGAACCATGTACCTTTCAGGGAAAAACATCACCCTGTGTCAATGAGATTATAAAATATAAATTTAAGGAAATAGTTATTGGATGCATTGATCCAAATCCCAGAGTCAACGGCAGAGGAATAAATTTTTTAAGAAAAGCAGGAATGAAAGTAAAAATCGGACTTTTAAAAGATAAAATAGAGCTTCAGAATGAAGTTTTTTTCAAACAAATCAAAACCGGCGTTCCGTTTGTCTGCTGCAAAATCGCTTCCAGTATTGATGGTAAACTGGCTACAAAGTCTTCCGATTCTAAATGGATAACATCGGAAAAATCAAAAATGCATGTACAAGGCATCCGGAAAGATTACGGCTGTGTATTGACCGGGATAAATACTATCCTAATTGATGATCCTTATCTTTTTCCCAGAAAAATCCTTAATGAATCTTTTAAAAACATTAACACAATCAGCAGTAAAAAATTCTACAGGGTTATTCTTGACAGCAATCTCAGGATCAGCTTGAATTCCATCATTATAAAAACCTCCAATCTGGCAAAAACCATTATTTTCACAGACAAGAAAAAACTTTTCAAACACACCGGTAAAATTAAAAAATTACAGGAAAATAATATTGATGTACTGACAGTTAATCAAGATTCAGTAGAAGGCAGGGGCCTTGATATCTTCAAAATACTTAAAATTCTTTACCAGAAATATGAAATAACTTCCATACTTTTAGAATGCGGCCCGACTCTTATTAGTTCTTTTTTAAAGAGAGATTTAATCGATAAGTTTATTTTTTATTTTGCTCCCAAGATTATTGGTGGGGACAGCAATTATGATATGTTTACAGACCTAAAGATAAATAAAATAAAGGACCTGGTAAGCTTAAGATTTGAAAATGTAAAAAGGATAGGCAGTGATATTGTTATTACCGCCTATCCTTTAAAAAAATAATAAATAATAAATGGAGCTTTTATGTTTACAGGCATTATAAAAGAAACCGGCAGGATAAGAAAAATAATAGACAGAAACGGGGATATAGAAATTAAAATTCAATGCCGTAAAATTTTAGAGGATCTGGATACAGGCGATTCTATATCAGTAAATGGAGTATGCCTCACAGTTACAGGTCTTGACAATGAAGGCTTCTCCTGTGACATATCCTTTAATACTTTAAATACTACTTCTTTAAAGTATATTAACACCGGAGATATAATCAACCTGGAAAGCTCACTAACTACATCCGGTAAGCTGGGGGGGCATTTTGTAAACGGTCATGTGGACTGTACAGTAAAAATTTTAAAAATATCCGGAATCGGCAGGTCTTATATATTTAACCTGGAACTTCCTGCCAATATTCGCGATTTTGTAGCCTTAAAGGGTTCTATAGCCATAGATGGAATCAGCCTTACTGTATCTGAAGTTAAAAACGATAACTTCAGCGTGGTTATAATTCCCTACACTTATAAAAATACAAATCTTTCACACAGGAAACCGGGTGATATAGTCAATATTGAAGTGGATATGATTGCCCGCTATACGGTAAATTTTCTGCAGTCCAGAAATATTGACGATACTTATTCCCGGAAATTAAAAGATGAAATACTTAAGGAGAAGCTTGAAAAACATGGATTTACAAAATAAGAATAAACATTTTTACTCTATAGAGAATATTATCGACGACATAAGACAGGGGAAAATAATAATTATTGTGGATGATAAGTCATTAAAAAATGAAGGAGTATTTTTCCAGGCTGCAGAAAAAGTGACTCCGGCATCGATTAATTTTTTCATAACACATGCCAGGGGTTTGATATTTCTGCCCTGCGAACAAAAAAGACTTAAGTCATTAAAAATACCGATGATAAGTTATGAAAATGAACCCACTTCTCCCAATGTTAGGGCCCTTGCCGTATCCATAGATGCAAAATCGATAAACGGCAGTGGGATATCGGCTGTAGATAGGGTAAAGACTATAAAAATCTTTATTAATCCTGATACCAGACCGGAAGATATATCTATACCCGGTCATATTTTCCCCCTTCGTTCATATAATGGAGGTATTCTTACCAGAGCCGGCCATACAGAGGCAGCAGTAGACCTGGCAAAAATAGCCGGACTATATCCTGCAGGAATTATCTGTGAGATTATTAGAGAAGACGGTGAAGTAGCACATCTCCCTGACCTGATAGAAAGCTCCCAAAAATTTGGTTTAAAGATAATAACTATAGAAGAACTTATAAAATATAGAAAAAGAAAAGAAAAGCTAATTGAAAAAGTTGCTGAAGTCAATCTGCCTACTAGATGGGGTGAGTATAAAGCTATTACATACAAGTCAATCATAAAACCAGAATTTCACATCGCTTTTGTAAAAGGAAAAGTCATGGATAAAAAAGATGTTCTGGTAAGAGTACATTCACAATGTTTAACCGGAGACACCTTTGGTTCTATGAGATGTGACTGTGGGCAGCAGCTGGATAGTGCATTTAAAAAGATAAATGAAAAAGGTTCAGGAGTGCTGCTTTATATGGCCCAGGAAGGAAGAGGAATAGGACTTTGCAATAAAATGAAAGCCTATGAACTTCAGGAAAAAGGCCTGGATACAGTTGAAGCTAATCTCTACCTGGGTTTTGATGCCGACCTGAGAGACTACGGCATAGGGGCCCAGATACTTTCCGATCTCGGCCTTTCTACCATACACCTTATGACCAACAATCCAAAAAAAATAGTGGGCCTGGAAGGGTATGGGCTTAAAATAACCAAAAGAATACCTATTGCCATACCTCCCAATAAAGACAATAAAAGATACTTATCAACCAAAAAAACTAAATTAAATCATATGTTATGACCAAAAGAAAGAAAGGAAAAAATCATGAAAAAATTTGAAGGCAATCTGGATGCAAAAAAACTAAAATTTGGAATAGTGGTAAGCAGGTATAATGATTTCATAACCTCAAAACTACTGGATGGAGCACTTGACTGCCTGCACAGGCACCGATGTGAGGATGATAATATCAATGTAGCCTGGGTACCGGGAGCATTTGAGATCCCGTCAGCAGCAAAAATAATGGCAGAATCAAAAAAATATGACGCCATTATCTGTCTGGGTGCAGTCATAAAGGGAGATTCATCACATAACCAATATATTGCCAGTGAAACTATCAAAGGGGCAGCCAAAATCAGTTTAGAATTAAATATCCCGGTTGCATTTGGGGTTATAACTCCCGACAGCCTGGAACAGGCAATTGAAAGAGCTGGGACCAAAAGAGGAAATAAAGGCTGGGAAGCCGCACTAAGTGCAATTGAAATGGCAAATTTATTTAGAGAGATGAAAATATAAAAAGTTAAGCAATTATTAAGAAAATAATAATATTTTTAATTTTCTAAAAAAGCATTTTTTGATTTACTTTTTTGCTTCTTTTTTTTAACAGGTCTTTCCTATCGGATTTCTATTATAAGACTGACTATAAGACATGCTATAAGTCTTAACCCAGAAGCCTTGCAGCCAGACCAACCGCACCGGACGCATCAGGAGCATAACCGTGGGCACCAATCGAATCAGCAAATTCCTGGTTCAATGGCGCACCGCCAACCATAACTTTTACATCGGCAGTTTTTTCATCAGTTTTAATCATATCAATTACCGTTTTCATACCCATCATAGTAGTAGTAAGAAGTGCTGACATGCCTATTAATTTAACACTGTTCTTCTTTGTTTCCTCTACAAACTTTTCCGGAGGAACATCAACTCCTAAATCAATTACAGTATATCCCCCGCCTTCAAGCATCATACCAACCAGATTTTTCCCGATTTCATGAATGTCTCCCTTTACCGTCCCTATTATTATAGTACCTTTAGTTTCTGCACCGGATTCTGAAAGCAGAGGTTTTATTATTTCCATTGCAGCTTTCATAGCTCTTGCTGCCAGCAATACTTCAGGCAGGTAAAACTCATTTGCTTCAAACTTTTTTCCCACTACATCCATACCTGGAACCAGTCCATTATTTAATATATCTATTGCAGGTACCCCATCCTTTATCAATTTCTGTGCAATATCACTGCTTCTTATATTATCTCCTTTGATGATGGAATCTGCCAGGTTTTGATATCTTGACATAGTAACTTCTTTCCGCTTTTATATAAACTTTTACTCATCATAGCTAAACATTTTAATATCTTAACAGAATATATAAAAAAATAAAGAATATGTGAATTTTTGTTTACTCAACTTTTTTTATGTTGTATACTTTTAAAACAATGTAAATACAGTATTAAGCATTTTCCTGGAAACAATTTTTAATTTCTATGCCAATAAGTGCTAAAGAAAGCATAAATAAATTAAACAAAGAAGTCAGTAACTGTAGAAAGTGCTTAGATTTAGTAAAAACCCGAAAAAAACCCGTCCCTGGTACTGGCGCGCCTAAAGCAAATATAATGGTAGTTGGTAATTACCCCCAGCCCAATGGGGCTGAAGAAATAGGCGTTCCTTTCAGCGGTGATGACCAGGGTAAATTCATAAGAAAAATATTTGATGAAACCAGGTTATCTCTTGCTAAAGATACCTATATTACCTACCTTATTAAATGTACTCCAAGAAGAACCAAAAAAAGAGGGGATAATACTTCAGTAGAAATTACCCGACCGCTGAAAAAACACATAAATAATTGTATCTCATTCCTCAGCAAGGAAATCTCTATAATCACTCCTCATATAATTATCTCTCTAGGACTCGATGTATCCAACATTATCCTTGAGAAATTTTTTTCTATAGATAAAAAATATAGAAATATAGAAAAGATACATATGAGGATATTTGAAAATCCATCGTTTAAACTTGTGCCTTTTTTTGATCCCCGGGATGTTGTTATAAGCGGTACTGTTACTGCAGAAAGATATAGAAAGGACTTCGAGTCTCTATCTAAATTCTTAAAAATAATTTAAGGGTTTTAATCTTCAACCAGATATATTTTTATTTTCCTTCTACCATACATATAGCATTCCTGTAAAGTTTCAAAGCACAGGTCAATCCTGCTGCCTTTTATCCAGCCTCCGGTATCTGCAGCCAGAGCTTCACCATAACCGGGTACATAAAGTTTTGTACCCAGAGGTATAACTCTGGGATCCACAGCAATTATTCCCTTACGAGCTCGTAGTCCTATGGCCGTTATCCCGTCTCCATTTATGTCATTACCTCCCCTTCCAAAAGCATAATATGCTGTGGCTGTCATATCCCATTCTCCAACCAGGGTAAGGCCGGGAGGCTGAACCTCGGCTATTCTTTTTTTTATTTCACTTAATATATCCTGGATTTCTTGTTTTTCACCCTTCACTCTATCCAGCAGAACTTTATTTTCCTCTATACTTTTCTGTAGCTGTTGCTCTTCGATTTTAATATTATCTCTAGTATCTTCGATTTCTTTCATTTTCTCTTCAGATTTCCGGGAAATTCTATCGTATTCTTCCTTTTCAAAGCGGAGCTGTTCTATGATTTCAGCTTCTCTGCTCATAATATTTTTAAAAAAGTAAAGGTTGTTTATAACTTCATTTAAATCTCTGGCACTTATAATAAGTTTTGCCACATCATCATTTCCATACTTATACGAAAAGATTATTTTTTCTTCCAGAGCTTCCTTTTTATTTTCAATGCTTTTAATTAAATCTTTTCTTGCTATATTGAGTTCATCAAGCTGATTTTCCAATACTTCAAGCTCTCCATTTAACGATTCAAGTTTATTTCTTTTATTTTCAACCTCTGTCTCAGATGCAAGTATTTCTTCCAGCAAGCTCTCCTCATCCTGGCTAAGTTTGGCAATTGCATTCCCCAGTTCTTTTAATGTAATTGCCTCTGCCTCTTTGGGTGAAACCAGTGGCAAAAAGATCAAAATTAAAATAACAACTGCTGTAAGCACAGTTCTCTTAAATAAAATTATTTTTAAAGCCCTTAATTTTTTTAAAATATTTTTTTTATACACTTTAAGTTAATTTATTTTTCTCTTTTTTTATAAATTAGAATAAAAGAAATAATAAAACCGCAAATTTAATCATCTTACTAAAAAACAATTCTATTATATTTATATATATTTTTATAGAATTAATTAATTTCACATATCTTTAAACAATATTATAAAAGAATAATGGTCGGGTGTTTAAAAATGAACATTTGCACTATTTGCAAATTTAAAAAAAGTAACTATTATTATTTTTACCAAAATGAAAATACTAGCAATAAGTGATAAAATAGTCGAGATTATTTACACTTCCTCCATTGCAGAAAGAATGAAGGATATAGATTTCATTGTTTCTTGTGGCGATCTTCCAAACGATTACTTAGAGTTTATAGTCTCTACACTAAATAAACCATTATTTTATGTTTTTGGAAATCATCATATAGATATTATCTATAATGAAAATGGAATTAAAGAAGGTGGTCCCGAGGGCTGTATAAATTTGGACAACAGAATAATAGAATATAATGGAGTACTTATCGGTGGATTGGAAGGATCTATGCGCTACAGCAATGGAAAATACCAATATACAGATTATCAAATGTGTATGAAAATCAACCGGATGAAGCCAAGACTATACCTTAATAAGATTCTTAAAAAAAGATATATTGATATTCTTATAACACATGCACCCCCATATAAAATCCATGACAAGGATGATTTAACTCACAGGGGATTTAGGTGTTTCAATATGTTTATTAAAAGTTACAACCCAAAATTATTTATACACGGACATATTCATGTATATGGAATAAATAATAACTTGGTAACAGAAGTGGGCAGTACAAAAATTATAAATGCTTATGGTTTTAGAATTTTGGAACTATGAACAATATTTATACTGAAGCAAAAGATAAGTTTGAAAGAGCTAGATTCATTTCACTGCTCAATAATCTAAGATCTTTTACTTCAGGCAGGGAAAATGAGTTATTATCATTTGAAGAAATCAGCAAGGGCTTGAATTTATACAATCAAAGGTATCTAGGTGTAAAAACAGTTGCCTTGAATGACATAGTAGGCAGCATAGATAGGTATAAGGATTTTGACAGGCATTTCCTTCCCAAAAAAGCTCATCTCGAACATAGGTGGTCGAATATCTACAGCGCATACAAAAAAAATATTAATCTTCCGTTAGTGAGATTATATAAAGTTGGCAATATCTATTTTGTACTGGATGGAAATCATAGGGTAAGCGTAGCCAAGAGAATTGGTATGAAATATATAGATGCTGAGGTGACAGAATTTATAACAAAAATTCCGGTAAGCAGAGAAATGGACCCCATAGATGTGTTCCTACTGGCAGAAAGAGAGAAATTCCTGAACTTGACCAAACTTAAAGAAAACCGACCCGATATCAAAATAAGGATTACGGTGCCAGGCAAATATGATTATCTTCTAGAGCAAATCAATAATAATATGTACAATTTAAATAAAGATAAAAAAATAAATGAGAAAAAAATTACTTTTGAAGAAGCCGCCATAAACTGGCACGATAACATATACCTTCCTGCAATAAATATTATTGATAAATATAAGATAATTAAAAACTTTCCCAACCGAACCAAATCTGATTTATATGTATGGATAAACGGCCATAAATATTACCTGAGGGAAAAATATGGAAAAGATATAGGCCTTGCAGATGCCGCTTATGACTTTTCCACCAAATATAGTGAGGGGTTCTGGCCTAAATTTAAGCTAAAAATTAGCAACTTTTTTAAAAAGCGCTATTTAAAAAAAGTAAACATAAGCAGTCTTAATTTTACTCACTGCTACGCTTATGCTTATTCCGGAAATCTATAATGACCGGTGATAATCTTTTCTTTTAGAATGTTTTTTTCAATTGTGTATCCGGGGTCAATATAATTATAAATAACCTTTGGGGTTCCATCCCTTGTTGTGTTATCTGAAATAATTCCGACATTATCGCTAAATCCATCTTTATCCATATCAAAAAAAATCACATCTCCCGGAAGCCATGAGTTTAAATTGTCATTATCTGAAGAATTAAATAAAATACCGGAAGCTTTTGCATTTCTCTTAAAGAAAATCTCTAAATTCTGGATTCTACGGTAATCAATATTAGGGTCACAGACTGTCTGTCCCCAGATTTCTCTTATCGGATACTTGTCAAAATTATCCTTTATATCTTCGTATACCATTTCCCTTAAATTAAAACCAGCTTCCAGAAAAGCTCTGGCTATGATATCTGTACTTATTGCCAGATTCTCGGGCGGATCTCCACCCTGGTAATAATTGGTTTCTCCTTCTTCCAGGAAAATATTTTTAGCTGGCTTTTCCAGTTGTTTTTTCGCACCAAGAATAATATCCTTCTGATTATTAATGCCATCATTATCTGCATCTCCCTTAATGCCAATATTATCCATATCTATTAGTCTATATCTGGGTAGTTCACTTGCAAGTGCGGTGCCCGGTTCATACTCCTCTTTAAAAGAGAATTTATTTATGCTTATAATCACCGCTATTACTATAACCAGAAATAATATAATAATTAAAAAATGCTTAATGTTAAATCTTTTTTTATGTCTTTCCAAGGTTTCAAAGAAGTTTAAATATTAACCAGAGATATTTTAAAAATTAAACTTGAGTTATTTTAAAATTTATAAACTCAATATTAATATTTAATATTTCCAGCACACCTATTACAGCAATAGCTAATATAACTAAAGCATATAAGGTAACATAGATATATAAAAATTTGGGAAATACAATTTTTTCCACTGCACCTGTAAGAGGTTTCCTGAAAAACTGGAAAATAATTCTAAAAATATTTATTAAGAGAAATATAAAAGCAATTGCCACCGCAAGCAGCAGTATCATATTAATAATCCCCATTTTTAAGAAATTTACACTGCCGAAATATTTAATAAAGGGATTAATATGATAGGCAAATCCGAACCAGGATAAAAATATCACTATCAAACTTATACACATATAAATATTGCTTCTTCCAAACCCCCTTATATTGTTAATAGAGTCGCTGCCTGTATTTTTTTCAATACTGCTAATAATGCTGTATATAGGTATGAAACTTAACAGTACCATGATGATATTTGAAATATTAAACCAACTCATTGAAATCCGGGTGATAATTCCCGCAGAGAGCATGGAAATGTTTAGTATAAAAATACCGATAAAAAATAAAAATAAAAATGATACAATCCTTCTTATACTATTGGTTTTAAATGCTCCAATACTGCTGGCAAGTACGCATAAAAAAGTTATTGCTATAAAAAATATAGATAAATAAAGATTATTTTTTTCTATAAAAAAACTAAATAATCCATCTAACTTTGAAAACATAAAAATTCCTACCGGAAAATAAGAAAACCATATTACAGCATTCGATGAATAATCACTTCTCTTTATTAGTTTCATATATGGGCTTTGAAAAGGAAATAAGAAAAAATAAATGTATACGGCAATTCCAAAAACAATCAAACCTAAAATAATCAGCGGGTTTGAAATGTATTCCGATTGCATAATTTGATTAAAATCCTTAAAATCCGTAGCAACGTAAAACAATGAAAATCCAAAAAAGAATAAAATCACTGTTAGGGTTGGCCTTAAAAAATATCCAAATATATAAGGCCTGCTTTTATCCATCTTTAAATTAAGAGAAGTCACCAATTGAAATATGGTTAATATGAATATAGCAAAACTGGTGAATATAAAAAGAGAATTTCTTGCTAATACTATAAAAACGGCACATATGGTTGAGAATAAAAAGAGAATCATGATTTTTATAAAATGACTGCTATCCACGTTGTATATGGAAATAAAAAATAACAGATTTAAGGCACTAAATATAATAATGCTTACCTCTATCATTTGCATATACTCAAAAGACAGAAGGAAATTGGAAAAACTGCCCATGGAAATAAAACTATAAATATTAAGATAAAAAGCTATAATAAGAGAAACCGAAGCCAGTATTATCAGTAATCTCTTAATAGTCTTACTTTTAGAGATTGCGAAAAAGGATGAAATAAGAATAACAATAGATAAGATAATTACACTTTGAAGAGGGCTTATTTTTTCATTAATAGAAAGTACAATGTTCATAACTTATATATTATCTTCTCCCCACCAGTCACTTTTGGTTATCTTAAATAATTTAAACTCCCTAAAAAGAGCCTCCCTATCTAAAGAATCCATTTTTAAATAAATATGAACATGGTAAACAATACAAAACATTAAAAAATATATGGATGTAATTCCTAAAATAACAAATATTTCACCCCATAAGGAACTCTGGTATAAAAACTGTGAAAAGCTTAAAAAATTGATAACAGCGGAAATTATTATAAACTGAAAAGAAACAAAAACCGATATAATATCCTTACTGTAAAATATGCCAAACACTCCCATCAGGAAAATCAGGAAGTTAAAAAAGACAATAAATTGAAAATTCATTCTTCACCCTGGCTGATAATAATAAACCATAAAAATGACATGAATAATGACGCAACTATAATTACTAAAATTAAACTATAATCGGTAAAAAATTGTTTGCTAATATCGCCCAGTCCGGCAATGAAAATATTTCCACTGCCACTTACGCTTCTTAGAAAATCAAATGTATAATTATAGATAAAATAACCTGCCGTCGCACAAAATAAAAGCGGAATGATAATATTAAGAAGTGTATTTTTAACTCTCCCATTCAATTTTTTATTTTCATCCAGTCCCGTTTTGTTTCCAAATATTTCCATCTGGAAAACAAATAAATATAACGATATAAAAAAGAATACCATAAGAATTCCAACTATAAAAAATAAAATACCGGAATAATAAACAAAACTTAAGATTCCTACAAATAAAAAGGAGATGAATAAAAACAGTATTTTCTTTCTCTTATCGGGCAGGATAAGTGATAATAATCCAGATATTAAGAGTCCGAAAATACTTGCGTAGTGCATTATCATTATTATTAATTGACTTACAAATGACATAATTTTTTACCAGAAATCTCTTATTGTACTCGATGGTTTTATTAACTCAATTTTTTCCAATCTCAAATTTTTTCTATTAAACTCCGCAAGTTGATATTTATAAGACATATCAATGGCATTCATTTTACAGAATTCAATACAATTTCCACAAAAAATACATTTGCTTAAATCCAGACGAAATTCATCCAGAACTTCTCTACCGTTATTTTCAGTTCTCTTTTTTACGTCTATACAATTCTGCGGGCAAATTATATTGCATACTCCACAACCATTACAAATAACTTCCAGGGAATCCAGGTCCAATTTTAAATGAATAACACCTCTGCTGCCATCAGGAATTATTATTTTATCCCTCGGGTAAACAATAGTCCTGGGTCTCCTAAAAATATTTCCTAAAACAATAAAAAAATTCTTTAATATTCCTAACATATGAATAAAATATACAAGTTAAATCAAATCATATATATTCCTGGCTATGAAAAATCCAAGGGTAATTATGAAATTAAAAAGCGACACCGGAATCAGAAATTTCCAATTAATCCTGATTAAAAGTTTATAATTATCTATTCTGCCAACAGCCTTGTCCAGCAGTAACAATAATACAAAAATAAAATAAAATTTAATAGCAATTATTATCTCTCCCCTTACAAAATATATACTATTCCAGCCTCCCAAATACAATATGTTTAAAATTATAATTAAGAAAAAAACAATCATGTAAACTGCAAACCTTTCGATAATTTTCCCTAAACCTGCTCCTTCTTTACCTATATTAATTCCGGTTGACAGGTAGCTCCTCCTGCTTAGGCCCAATAACTTTAATTGTAAAAACATTGAAATAAAGAATGTTATAAAACCCAGAGGCTGTAAAATTATATACCAGTACTGATACTGGGAATTTACAATTTCTTTTAAGCTTAATGTCTTACTTATTAAAACAATACTTACAATGCTAAATAGAACAGGGAGTAAAAAAGAAAGTAAAATCAATACTTTTTTACCGGTTTCACTAACTATGGCACTGTAAGAGGACCTGCTTGAATTAAAAAATAACATAATTATCAGTACGATATAGAAAGTCACTGCAACTAAAAGGCTGTAGTCCATTTCTATCAAAACTAAATTTGCAGTAATGGGAACCGCACTCCATATCAAGAAAGAGAGTAAAAAGATAAAAAAAATCCAGATATTTATTTTATAGTCTCTTGATAAATATCTAAAGAATCTAACCAGGGGAAAACCGGCACCCCTTACCCTGGTTATTCTATATCCTCTTCTTAGTTCCATGCGGGCTGTAAGTTTATTATTTATATACTCACATATATATAAATTAACTAATATTAACGCAAGAATATAAAACATTTTTTTGAGGACAAATAACATAATACCCCGCCGTTATGCGTTCATTATTTCTCCTGGACTTATATCCAGGCTCAATAAAATTAAATCAATATCCTCTATTCTGTTTTCTTTTAATATTTCCTCACTTAAAATAAGGCTGTTAATTGAAGGCCCCTTTACTACCAGGGAATTTATATTACTTTTTTCAACCTCAATATAAATTTTAAAAAGACCATGTGGACATTCAATACCACATGATACAGCCCCTGATTGAAACTCTAAATGGGATAAATTTATTTTCTTTATAAAAGCTCCGGAAGGAAATTTGTTAATAATCTGACTTATTATCCTTAAAGATTGGAATATTTCGTTGAATCTAATTAAAATCCTATCCAGACAATCCCCTGTCTTTCCTATAGGTACCGTAAATGAGAAGTCTTTATATAAAATAGGGTCCTTATCTTTCCGTAAATCATATCTAATACCCGAGGCTCTTAAATTTGGGCCTGATACACCATATTCTAAAGCAGATTCTTTTTCGATAATTCCAATATTCCTCAATCTCTCAACAGCCAGAGAGTCATTCATTATTATTCTTTCAATTCTTCTTATATTTTTTAACAAAACTGACAGGTTTTTTCGAATATTAATTACAATCTCTTCACTTATATCCTTCTTTACTCCTCCTATTCTTATAAAATTGGGTACAATTCTGGAACCGGTAATGGCCTCTATAATCCTTAAAACCCTCTCCCTCTCCAGAAGAGAGAGATTATAGGCAATGTCATGCTGTAAAACATTACAGATATTTGAAATAAAATAAGCATGATTTGATATTCTATATAACTCACAGAGAAGCATCCTTATATACTGAGCTCTTTCAGGAACTTTTAGCTGCAACAATTCTTCAAAAGCGCTACAGAGACAAACTTCCGGGAATATACCTGACTTCCAATCAAATCTACTTATATAAGCTATAAGATTATAAATCTCCAAATCTTTATAATAATTATCACCAACAACCCTGGCAATGCCGGTATCAACATAAGCTTCCTTAACTACATCACCTTCTGTATGAATATCCAGATCAAAACAGTCTAAACCATCCAGGCTCTGAGCAAAGATCTTTATATCAGAATTCTCAGAAATTATTTTACTTCTATACTTATAAAACTTAACTGCTTTGTAAAATTTTTCCATTATATCAACAATTTCTGTGCAGTCTTTTTCTATTTCTCTCTGAGATATTTCTATTTTTAACAGGATAGAAAAATTGTTAACAGGTGATTTCAGATTAATGATTAGAAAATTTTTTTTACCACTTTTATAAGCAGCTATACTCTGAAAGCTCGATACTTTAAGTTCGGGATTTTCTTTTAGCTCTTTTAGGACCTCGTAAAAATTAGCTTTGGAAACTCCTATCAATAAATCCATGCCAGCCTTAAAAATATATTTTATTTTATCCTTTAAAATAAATTCTAGATTCTTGCCTGTCTCCTCTATAAACACAACCTTTGGAGAGGAATAGATTTTATTATAAATATCATTAGTCATTTCATTTGAATAAGCAAAATATAAAAATTATTACCTATTTTATTATTACAAACCTCTGCCTAAAAATCCTAAAATCGCATGTATAAATGCTTCCGGTCTGGGCGGACAGCCTGGAATATACATATTTATCCCTACCTCCTCACGGAATTGGCTTAAAAGCTTGCTTTCCAGATTAAATAAATTTTCGTTCAGGACACAGCTTCCTACTGCAATTATTCCTTTTGGGGAATTCATCCTGTCATAAATATTTAGAACCCTGATTATACCCTCTTTATTATAAAAACCCTGAACTACCAATATATCTGCATCCTCCGCAGTGCTGACAAAATTTACCCCTAATCTTTGAATATCATATAAAGCGCCCTGAGTTGCAAATATTTCCTGTTTACAACAACCAAACCCTGTAATCATTATATTAAAGTTGCTTTTAATAATAGAAGGCATTCAAATAACTCCTAACTTATTATTTTCGATTTAATCAGATATATGATCATTAATATAAGATAAAATACTATGCCTATGATTAAATATAGATTTAAACCCGATACCGGATCTCTGCTGTAATTAAAAACAGCAAAAATAAAGAATATAAAAATAATTATAATTACAAATACTGTACCCAGGATAAAAATATTCTTTAACCGATAGGGATCTTTTTTATAACTGAATTGATCCTGTGACCTGGCAGAAAAAATTTCTTTTTTTAATTCCATATTATCTTTTCTCCCTGTCCGGCGGACTAAAATGCGTGACAGTAAAAAAAGCATAGAAAATATAAAAGCTATTACGGCTATAAAAAGGGTAAAAGCTATAATGTTATTAACATAAGCAGCAATGGATTCTTCCGGCATTGTAATTTCCTGTTTATATCTTTCTATTTTTTGCTATTTTTGAATTTAAACTTTATCACAATTACAATGCTACTTCAATTAATAACACCCACCAGTTTAATAATTTATATTTTTCACTTTTAAATTTGAATATTTTAAGGTTATCAAAAAACACTATCCCATCACTGCCTCTATGGAATGGGTTTTACCGTCCTCAAAAACTGGAACTATATTACCGTTTATTTCTTTACCATCCGCTTTAAGCCTGTATACCCCCCTACTTACATGCTTTGGGTTTTTTACTTCTATATTATAAACAGCGTTCTTATACTTACGTGTTACTTTAAAGCCGTCCCATTTTTTGGGAATACAGGGATCGATTACAAGACCGTTATAATCCGGCCGTATACCCAGTATAAATCTGGTGCCAGCCTGATACATCCACGAAGCTGTCCCGGTGAGCCAGCTGTTTCGTCCAAGACCGAACTGAGGGTGCTCATTACTCAAAATATTCTGGGCATAAACGTATGGCTCGCATTCATACTCGTCTATAATATCGTTTTTGGCAGCCGGATTTATCTGACTGTAATACTCATAAGCCCGCTCTCCGTTCCCCCTTATGGTCTCGGCTATCACCACCCACGGATTTGTGTGCAGAAAAATACCGCCGTTTTCCTTTGCCCCGGGTGGATATGTTGTAACCCCGCCTTTATTCCGGTCATAACCGTCAAAACCAGGCCAGCTGATTTTAATTCCTTTGGAGGTATTAAGAAGTCTGTTCAGGGAATCAAGAGCTTTTTCTGCCCTTTCGGGAAGCGCCATTCCGGATATCAAAGACCATGGTTGAGCGTTGATGTATATCTTTCCATTCTTATTTTTATGGGATCCCAGCGGAGTGCCGTCCGAATCAAAATAACGGACGTACCACTCACCGTCCCAGCTTGTCCGGTTAAACATCTCTTTCATTTCATCATACTCGGCCTGATAGAATTTAATCCCTGTAGTGTCCCCCAGATAATCGCAGAGCTCGATCATTTCCAGAAGGTCTTTACCATAAAGATGGGTATTAAAAAGAGATTCCGCACCTGTTCTAAGGTTAACAGAGTCATTCCAATCTGCAAAACCGAGATGGGGAAGGCTGTGCTTGCCCTTATCATTTCTGGTAAAATCCAGAGCTTTTTTCATATGATCCAGAACCGTTCCGCTCTCCTGCAGCCGGCTTTCCTTTTTCTCATCATAATAGGGAATAATTTCTTCTAAAAACTCCATATCTCCGGTTTCCTTCAGGTAAGTGGTCACAGCCAGAACAATCCATAGATGATCATCACCGTAATACTGTGGCCTATCGGGCGAATCACCCGTTTCTCCCTTCGATCCTTCCATGGTTAAAGGATTAAAACTGTGCATCGCGCTGCCGTTTACTCTTTGAACCATCATCATTTTTTTTAACAGTTCTTTCGATTCTTCCGGTATGTGGCTGATCACTCCCATCACATCCTGGCAGCTGTCGCGGAAACCGATACCCCGGGTACCCATTCCCAGCTGGTAATACGAAAGATAACGGGACCAGTTTTTGGCAATAAAACACTGCCGTGGATTATGGATATTTAACATACTGTTCATAGCCGGATCAGGTGTCTCCACCTGCATTCTGGATAAAAATTCTTCCCAGAAACCATTCAACTCATCATATGCTTTCTTAACGGTATCCGGATCTCTAAATTTCTCAATACCGCCGCGAGCCTTTTCGAAACTCTGCTCCTGACCCAGCTGGGTGATAAAGCTTTTTGTCTCTCCGGATTTTAAGCTCCCCAGATGGTGCAGAAGAGCGCCTATATTATCCCCCCGGTGTGTCTCATAACTACCCAGTTCTTCTTTTTGAAGAGAAAGCGGGTTCGACCAGGTACCATATTCATTATCTCCAAGAAATCGCTTTCTATCCGACTCGAAAGAAGAAATTGGATGATTCGAGGTAAAAAAATTCACATTGGTTTCCCTGCGCATAAAAGCATATTGGATCAGGGTCAGCAGTCCATCCTCTTCCCGGATGCAGCGGGACTGCATCGTCTGGGGAACCCAATCAGCGTTATTAAACTGTTTTACAGCGTCAAAGTGTGTGTATTCGACCACGCTAATGGCATCGATTTCCAGTTCTTCACCTGTCTTATTGGTGATTTTTACTTCCCTGATCTCCCTTATGTCATTAATAGGAATGAAAATAGTACACTCTGTCCTGATGCCGTAAAATTCGGAGATTATACGGGTATAGCCAAGACCGACATGGCACTGGTAGAGATCATATTGATCCAGCGTGGGAACAAAAAAAGGAGAAAATAATTTATAACCTTCTCCCTGTTTTAACCGGAGGTATAAGGTCTCACCTTTAAAATCGGACGAGGGCATCTGCTGAATATACTTAACGATCCTGTTAAGAGATGGATCGCCTTTACATATCAAAGCACCGCCGGTATGATCTACAAAACCACCGAAATTTAAGGTCCCGATATAATTTATCCATTTAACCGGTGTTTTGGGATTGGTAATAATATATTCCTTTTTCTTATCGTCAAAATAACCATACTTCATTGTTATTTCCTCCTTAATCTAGCTGTTATTTTAAAAGATAAATATTTTATTTTAAATCATTTAATAAGTCAAAACGGAATGATTTTTATACCATCCCCCATTATTTAATTTATAATTTATATTTTTTAAAAAAATATAATATAATGATTCAAGATGAGAATAAAAAAACTATCAAACAGCAACAAAACAATAAAAAATATCGGAATTTTTTCCTGGTCGATAATTGGCTTTCTCATAATCGTATCTCTTATCTTTTATATTATATATTTGATTAGGTTAGCAATCATACCATTAATCATTGCTATTGCTATTTCTTATCTCTTAACCCCGGTCGTAACTTTAATGCAAAAGAAAATGCGTAGAATATTTGCAGTTACGATAACCTATTTCATTTTTATCGGTATTGTTTTTACTACATTTTTCTTTATTATTCCCATAATGATTGATCAATTCCAGACATTCATAGATAAACTACCGTTATATATGCAAAATTTAACCAAAGTAATAAACAACTTTTTGCAAAACAGCATTATTATTAAAAATGCTGAAAATATAATCGGTAAAGAAATAATACCAAAAGATGCCAGTGGTATTACCCAGTATCTTATAAGCAGGCTTAATTTAGAAGAAATTGATATTTTTCAGAGAGCTACCACTCTCGGGAGGTCTGTAATTAATATAGTTCTATACCTTGTAGTAGGGCCGCTTCTGGGTATATATATACTTAATTATACAGATAAGATAAAAACCACATTCATGAGAATAATACCAGGGAAATTTAAAAATCAGACCGCTATTATTTTAGACAGGATTAACAAAGTCGCCGGAGGGTATATAAGGGGGCAAATATTAATATCCATTATTGTTGGAATACTGTGCACCATTGTGCTTCTGGTATTAAAAGTAGATTTTGCAGTACTGCTTGGTTTTACAGCTGGCCTGCTCAACATGATCCCTCTTCTTGGCCCTATAATAGGAGCCATACCGGCTGCATTGACTGCACTTTTTATTTCACCACTTAAAGCTTTGCTGGTAATCCTTCTTTTTGTTGCTGTTCAACAAATAGATAACTACGTGATTTCTCCAAATATATTAAAGTATCAGGTAGGAGTTCATCCCGGTATTACAATCTTTTCGCTTATGGCAGGTGGCGCCCTTTTTGGCATATGGGGACTTATAATTGCCGTACCTACTGTGGCTATTTTGCAGGAAATACTAAGGTATTATCTTCTGGAAAAAAATAAGATAGCATCCTGAAATATTTCTTTAAGAGGTTTTCCTGTTTTTTTTGCCAGCTTACTACAAGACTCGAATTCAGGTGAAATATTTATTTCCTTACCCTTATGAGTACCGATTTTTATCTTGACTTCTCCATAAGGTAATTTAACAGTTACAATCTTTCTGTTAATTGAAAACCTTTTAACTTCTTTTCTTCTTATCCCCAGCGTTGTGGATTCTAATAATATTATATCAATTATTTCAAGCTCTGATTCCCTGTTGCATAAAACACAGAGTTTAAAGGAGGGCCTGTTTTTTTTCATATATATAGGCTCGGTCCATACATCCAGAACTTTATTTTTAAGCAGTTTTTCCTGCAGGTACCCCATAATCTCAGGAGTACTGTCATCAATATTCGCGGAAAGCATAACGAGATTTTCTTCTTCAGGTTTATATTCGTCACTTGCGGTCCCTTTAAGGATTCTTAAAACATCGGGGATTTCTTTTTTTACACTGCTGCCTGCCCCGTAACCAACTCTTTCAATTTCCATACGGGGAATTTCACCAAATTCTGCTGCCAGGGCTTTTATTATAGCAGCACCTGTAGGAGTTGTTACTTCAAAATCAAAATTGCCTCCATAAACCGGTACTTTTTTTAATATCTCAACTGCAGCCGGAGCCGGCACAGGTAATTTCCCTTGTGAACTGTCTACGAACCCGCTGCCCAGTGGAACAATACTGCTATAGTATGACTCAATTCCCAGGCTTTTTATACATATCGCGGTACTTACAATATCAATTATGGAATCTACGGCTCCAATTTCATGAAAATGTATTTTATCTATATCAAAGCCATGTATCCTCGCTTCTGCTTCTGCAATCAGTTTAAAAACATTCAGAGATATCTTTTTAATCCCCGCACCAAGGGTACTTTCACCAATTATTCCTTTTATATCCTTATAACTTCTGCCGGGTTGCCGTCCTGTTACCTCTACATCAAATTTTTTTGCTCTGAGCGAACCTACTTTTATTTCCCTGCAGGTTATGTTATACCCGGCAATATTTAGCTTCTTTAGCTCACTTTTTAACAAAGAAAAATCGATCCCCAGGTCGAGTAATGCGCCAACCATCATATCGCCGCTTATCCCTGAAAAACAATCAATATATAGAATTTTTTTCATACCTTTTATCTCCGGAACGTTTAAATTTCTTAAAAATTCTTATGCTTTAAATAAATTTAAAGTTAAAATTATTTTATTTTCAAAATATCATTATAATAAGACTATTGCAAAAAGATAGCATTTTATATATTTTAAGAAATATTCAGGGTAAAAAACCAAAATGATAATAAGCAGTAAAAAAATTAATAAGCTGGAAAAGATCCTCAAAGATATGGGATCTGTAATTATAGCATTTTCAGGCGGGGTGGACAGCA
>CAZLEB010000005.1:26467-28964 GCA_964558475.1 uncultured Actinomycetota bacterium | reverse complement strand
AAAATCAGCAAGAAAATAGTAGCTGCAATCATGGCATTCGGTACAGGCGTTTTGATATGTGCTTTGACATTTGGACTGATGGAAGAATCTTTTAAACATGGTGGATTTGACGCTATAGCTATTGGATTTTTAATAGGCGGGATAGTGTTTATTTTGGGTGATTTATTGATACATAGACATGGCGGGAGAAATTATAAAAAGAGAAAACACTACAGAATTATAAGAGAGACTAATGGGAAGGCGATCATACTTGGAGCTGCCCTTGATGGAATACCGGAATCAATTGCTTTAGGAATAGCGCTGCTAAGTAAAAATGGTATAGGACTTTTAATGGTCACTGCAATATTTTTATCAAATCTTCCTGAAAGTATTTCCTCAATAAACGATCTTAAAAAAGAGGGATTATCAAAAAAACAAATTTACCTGACCTGGTCGGTGGTTAGTGTAATTGTGATACTTACTACTATTTTAAGTTTTATATTTTTAAAAAATTTGAATTTAAATATTATGGGCATTATTGAATCATTTGCAGCGGGAGCTATTTTAGCAATGCTTGCAGATAGTATGATGCCGGAGGCGTATGAAGAGGGCGGATATCTTATAGGAATCTTGACTATTTTAGGATTTTTAACAGCCTTTATTCTCCTTAAATTATCAGGGATACTAATTTAGAAATATAAAAATATCCTCATCGAAGCTTACTATTTTGGTTCGAAATTTGTATTTTCTCTGGAGATTGTGAACAAAGTTGGAATCCAAATATTAAGACCTCAAGTTATCTATAACCACAGCTTCCGATATAGGCTACTTAATATCTTGAGGTCTATCCTTTAAACTATTAGGAGATATTAATACTCTTATTTCTTTTTACTGGCTTGTCCAATTCCCCAAAAGAGTACTCCTAAACCCATTAAGAAAAATCCAATACCAATTGGGCCGGACCAAAAAAGTATAATCCACATATCCATTGTTTTCCTCCTTTAATTATTTTGTTATGAAATTTGAATATTTAGACGATTTGAATTAATAAGGGTTACATATAATGATTCATAGGAGTAAAAAACTTAATTCTAGCATAAAAACATTTTCACTTGAAGTAGTCTATTCTTTGAAAATCTCCCTATATTCTTTATACCCTTTTGCAGCAATATTTTCCGCATTTTCTCTTGCTGCACTAATCTCATTAAAATTTTCTTTTGCTGCATCAACAATGTTCGGGTCTATTTTATTATTTCTTGCCATATTGTGTAATATGTCTAAACTGTCTTTCTTATTCATACCTTTTCTATAGGGCCTGTCTTCAGTTATTGCTGTAAAAATATCTGCTATTGCCATAATCCTTGCACCCAGAGTTAATTCACTTTTATTCAGATGAAAAGGATAACCGTTCCCATCTAAAGTTTCGTGATGAAATGCTGCCCAGGAATTTATGGTTTCAAGATTTGTTATATTTTCAAGTATTTTATAGGTGTAATAAGTATGACTTCTGACAATTCTAAACTCGTCTGTGTTCAGGCTGGCCGATTTATCCAGGATTTCGACCGGAACGGCTAATTTACCAAGATCATGAAGGTAACCCGCAATTTTCATCATATATACTTCATTTTCTGAAAAACCCATAACTCTTGCTAAGAATTCAGCAACAGCTGTAACTCCGCTTGAGTGAGTGGCAGTGAATGGACTTCTAAAGTCAACAATGTGGCTGAACATATTTGCAAACTTGCCAATGCTGTCCAGTTCAAAATCCAGGGGTAAATAACCAAGTTTCTCCATAAACGTAGATATTTCAGGCTGGCTTACTGCATCTAACCAAAAATATTCTTTATCTTTTAAATTTATTATTTCTTTTACTATATCCGGGTTGTATTTAACTCTAGAGTCATTTTTTATTATCTGGCAAATATCATTGACCTGCCCTAAAACCTCTTTGTTTTTATCAATCAGTACATCAAGCCTGTCAGCAACCTGAATTATTTGAGTAAAAAGTTTTATTGTTTCAGGAAGTTCCAGGTTCTCAATATCTTTCCAAGGGTGGTGGTGATATTTAATGATCGGTGCTATTTCCAGCATTGAGTCAAAATCCTTAAGTAATGTATAACCTATATATGAATGGTTATTGGTATAGTGTTTGGGCTGGTAATCATAATTTAAAGTTTCGTGCCTTTCCCCAAGAGAAAATGAGCCAATGTCGTGAAGGAGGCCGGCTATAATAAGGTTATATCTATGGTTGGTGGGAAGACCCATGCTGTCGGCTATATTGAGGGAGGTAAATGCAACCCTTTTATTATGGCTGTTTAGCTCCCTGTCTACCAGATCAGTAGCTTCTGAAATACTAAGTACCAGGTCTAGAAAAGGAATTGGTTTTTTTGCTAACATTTCTAAATAATTCTAAATAGATTTATTAATTTTTAAAATAAAAACTTAGTACAAATTATTATTTAGTAACTGATTAATTATAGCAATTAAAGTTATTATTTCAATTACTATTAATTTGTAC
>CAZLEB010000005.1:17892-26367 GCA_964558475.1 uncultured Actinomycetota bacterium | reverse complement strand
TAACTGATTAATTATAGCAATTAAAGTTATTATTTCAATTACTATTAATTTGTACGCTAATTGCCGTAAAATTTACCGGATAGATATATTTTTTTAAATCAATTTAATCAGGAAGTTTTTTTAACGGTTTTTTTCGTTTTACCCGCAGATGGTTTCTTGGGCATGGTGGCGCTCTTTTTAGCTTTTACTTTCCTGGTTGGCTTTGGTCTGGAAGCCGAAGTACCTTTTTTAGCTGGCACGGCCTTTTTGGCACCGGAGGGCTTTCTGGTTTTACTTCCTTTTGTTACACTAGGCTTAGAGGAAGTAGTCTTATCAACTTTAACTTTTTCTTTAATAGAAGGTGCTTTCTCCGGCTTAATCTCTTCCTTCGCAAGGGTAATCTTTTTTAGAATTTTTTCAGCTGAATCTAAATCTTCCCTGTATTTTGTATCGTCTGCAGGATTAAAAAACCGGCTACCCCGGTGATATTTGGTATCGGAAAATGTCAGTTTTTTAAAATCATTTATGTCCTGAATGAAATCAGGGGGGAGGTTTCTTAGAAGATTTATGGTACTGGCTTGCCAGTTTTTAAACCTGAAGTCTTTACTGCTTAAATTCCTGATTGATTTGGTTTCCTTTAATCTTTTTTTAATTTTTTCTAATTGTTCTTTATCCATCGTTTTCCTTTGTATTTTTTGTGTAATAAAACTAGATTCATTTTATCATATTCTTTATATGTTATAAATTTTATTAATCTAATTTTTTGTATTTTTAGAGACTTCTGTAAAACTACAAATTGAGACCAAAAAGTGATAACATTATTTTATAAAGGAAGAATTTATGCTTAATAGACCGGAGGAGATGCTATGAGAATTGAAAGTCCAGCTTTTAAGGGTAATAAATTAATCCCACTAAAATATACCTGTGATGGTGAAGATGTAAATCCTCCTCTGCTTATAAGTGATGTCCCTGAAAATGCAAAAAGCCTGGTTTTAATTGTTGATGACCCCGATGCCCCAAGGGGAAACTGGGTTCACTGGACTGTCTGGAATATAAGCCCAGGTGTTAAAGAGATCACGGAAAACAGCTGTCCGCAAAATGCAGTAGAAGGAATGACCGATTCAGGCAGGCCAGGGTATAGCGGTCCCTGTCCTCCTTCCGGAACCCATCGTTATTTTTTCAAGCTTTTTGCACTGAATACTACTCTGGATCTTGATAATTCAGCGGAAGCAGCGGACATTGAAAAGGAAATGGAAGAAAGTATCCTGGTAAAAGCAGAGTTAGTGGGATTATACAGGCGTCAGTAATTTATAATGCTATATATTTTTTAATTAACCCAATAATTTTAGGAATCTTTTTCTCTATTGTGTTTGATAACTTCATGGAAAAAGTGGTTGTATTGTCTTTACTATCATTTTTATGGATATTTATTCCGATAAAATACCCATTAATCTTTATCCTGTAGGTCAAGTAAAATAATTCTAATACGTCTATAAGTGCGGTTTGATGGAAGGAAATAAAATCCCTGCCGCGGTATTTGGAACCCGCTATATTATAGAAATCACTTAAAGGTATCTCGTAGAGATCTCCCTTAACAGAATCATTCTTTTTTCCCTTAATATCTGAAGTATCACCTGTAGAATTATCATAAACAGTGTCTATTATTTTTACAGCGTCTATAATTATAAATTTACAATTCTTGTAAGTTTCAAATAGGTGGAATAATCTGAACCCTGCCGTTGAACCATCTATTGCCAGTACACTGGATGGAAGGCTTTCTTCCTGCAGTTTCTTTACAGTATGTACCCCAATACCTTCATCTCCAAGCAGGATATTGCCTATACCCAGTATTACGGTTTTGATTTTTTTTGGATCTTCCACCGGATTTACTTTAAATTTTTAACTATGGCAGATACATGCTTTTCCCATCCCAGGGCCTGAATGTGTACGCCGGCGCAATACTTCTTAACTTCCTCTATCAGCCCGGATGCAATCTCAATGCACATAGAAACCTTATCCTGCGTTCCCTCCATCTTTTTTACCAATGTTTCGGGCACGAATACACCTGGTACAAATTTATTCATGTAGTTGGCCATTTTTTCAGATTTCAAAAGAATTATACCGGCAAGAACCGGAACATTCATATTTTCATTATGGATTCTTTCCATAAATCTCTTAAAAACTTCAGCATCAAATATAGCCTGAGTCTGAAAGAATTGGGCTCCCTGGTCTATCTTTTTTTTCATCTTTATTATTTGAAGCTCGTAAGATGCTTCAGTGTCCGCGCCCGGATTTACCACGGCACCCTTGAAGAAAGAAGGTTTTTGCGTTAACTCTTTTCCGGCTAAATCTTTTCCCTCTTCCAGATTTTTTATTGCCCACAGCAGTTGGACAGAATCAAGGTCAAATACGGGCTCGGCCTGCGGGTGATCGCCTGTAGTAGTATAGTCACCGGTAAGGGCAAGAATATTTCTTATTCCCATAACATAAGCGCTAAGCAAATCTGACTGCAAAATAAGCCTGTTTCTATCCCTGCAGGTAACCTGAAATATGGGATCAAGACCCCAATCTTTTAGTAAATGACAGGTGACAAGTGATCCCAGTCTCATTACCGAACTCTGAAGATCGGTTACGTTTATTCCATCTGCAATATCTCTTAACTCTTCGGCTGCTTCCCTGATCTCTTCAATTCCGGCACCTTTAGGAGGTCCTATTTCACAGGTTACCGCAAACTTTCCTTCTTCTAAAGTCTTTTCAAATTTTGATTTTTCTACTGTCTCCATAGTTATACAACCTCCTCTTCATCAAGTGCCCATAACCTTGTTTTTCTTAAAGTCGCTGATGGCAATATTTTTGAATAATCTCTGGGTGGTATAAATTTATTTAATATATCCAATCTACCTATTCTTTTCAGGTTATTATAGATAAGTTCCCATCCGCAATCTCTTTCTTTGTCTGTTTCGCACTTGCCGTTACTCTGGCCGGCACACGCGCCATTTTCAAGCTTTTTGGGGCAGGCGGTGTATGGACATATTCCGCCGGTATAATCCAGTATGCAATCGCCGCAGGTATCGCATCTTTCGGTACCCTGCCACATACCGGTTATACCGCCAAAAGTTATAGTATTTAAAGCAGGATGGCAGACCTTATTCAGAACTTCTGATGTTGCCTGGACACCAAGTCCGCATGAAAAAATAAGTACGGAATCTGCATTTTTTATTTCATCCATTCTTGGCTTTATCCTGGAGCGGATCAGTGCTTTCTGGCAAAGAAAATCTATTTCTATTATACCGGTTATAGTTTTTCCTTCTTTTTCAAGCTTCTCCTTTATATCGGCAAGTACTTCTTTTCCGCCGGTATTGGCGCCTTCGGGGCATCCGCCGCAGCCTATAATGAATATTTTTTTATCTTCTTCCAGTTTCTTAAGTAATTCTTCTGCAGGTTTAAATTCGGTTAATATCATAAGACCTCCTAAAAAAATGTTTAAAGCTTTCAGACCACCTTATATTTTCCTATTAGATTTCCCTTTGGTGTTACCAGATGGACCGCACAGGCGGTACACGGATCAAAACTTCTGATAACTCTTAAAATCTCAATCGGGCTATCGCTTTCTTTAATTTTAAGACCGATAAGTGCCTGTTCATATGGGCCCGGCTGTCCCTCTTTATCTTTAGGTGATGCATTCCAGGCAGTGGGAGTAATTACCTGGTAATTTGAAATCCTGCCGTCTTTTACGCTCAACCAGTGCCCAAGAGCACCTCTTGGTGCTGCGCATAGTCCCACTCCTTTCCCATCAGCCGGAGGATCATATTCAACTGTGGTAGGTTCCCCGGCTTTAAGCTGCCTTACCCAGTCTAATAACTTGTCGGCTATTATGTTTGCCGAAAGCACCCTGCCAAGATGTCTTCCTGCTACCGAGTACATATTGGAAATATTTCCTCCGATTTCTGATAGAGCGCTATCAACCATATTTTTAATATGAGGATCCTTTTTACCCAGATAAGTTGAAAGGACATTTGCCACAGGACCAACCTCATAAACTTCGCCATTGTATCTGGGAGATTTCAACCATGAATAACCCTTCTCCTTGTCTGCCATTGGTTCAGTTTTGCCACTGGCGGGATGCAGTGGTTCCGAGTCTTTATACCAGCCATAAGTTACATCTTCGGTTATGTTGCTTATATCAATTTCACTGTACTTATCAATGTTATTTACAAGGCCTCCTTTAAAAAGAGTATCGTTATAACTTCCATTAGATTTTGTTCTGTATGAATCATATGCCAGCAGGTTCTGGCACCCTTTTCCTATTTCAAGATATTCGCTGTATGTTTTTGCCACTGCTATAACATCAGGTAAATAATAGTTTTTAACAAAATCAATAATTTCTTCCAATCTCCAAATGAATCCGGTTATTTTATCGGCAGTCAGCTTTTCGGATACACCGCCGGATACAATTGCAGCATCATGGGGCCATTTCCCTCCGAAAATGGTAGCTGCCTGCTGGGCTTTCCTGTAAATATCCAGGGCTTTGATATAATGGCTTACCACCATATTTGTGGTTTTAGCATCAAATTTATAATCTATGTCATCTCTAGGCAGAAATGGTGTGGAATACCCCTGCTGGAGAAATTGCTTTAATGTGTTTAAATCCCTGTCACTGCCATTGTATTCCAGCACTCTGGCGGGATCTATATAATCCAGCCCGCTTAAAATGTAGAAATGAAGAATGTGGTCACTAACACTCCTGGTACCCAGAATTAAATTTCTCATTAGAATCCCGTTTTCAGGAATTTTATCGGTAAGACCGGCATAGTCTTCTACTGCAGTAACCGAAGCTGTAGCATGAGGTTCCGGACATACACCACATATTCTCTGGGTAATCATAACCGCATCTCTTGGATCTCTGCCTTTTAACATGATTTCTATGCCTCTGAACATAGTTCCGCTGATGCTGGCATCTTTTACCTCGCCATTGTCTACTATTGCTTCAGCTCTTAAATGGCCCTCTATTCTGGTTATGGGGTGTATTACAATTTTTTTCACGATTTCACCTTCCTAAATAATTATTTTTTTAGATTTAGCCTTCTTTTCATTTGCGGGCACTTCCAGGTCAATGATTCTTTCATAAAAATCTCCTAAAAAATCGGGATATTCTGGCGAGGTACAGCCGTTGCATGGAGCTCCGCTTCCAATGACCCAATTGGTTCTGCTGTTCCATTGTCTTTTTGGACAGTCAGCATAGGTTATGGGTCCCTTGCACCCGAGCTCGTAAAGGCAGCCCTCGTCCCCCAGCTTTTTGGCGAATTTACCTTCGTCAAAGTAGGCTCTGTTTGGGCAGTTTTCATGTATCAATTTTCCGTAATATGTTTTAGGTCTTTTAAAATCGTCTAGCTGTACATTTTCCAGGCCTTTTGTAAGTACTTCTTCTATGGTTCCAAATAGCCAGTCGGGATGGGGGGGACAGCCGGGTACATTTATTAAAGGTGTTTTGATGCTATTGGTTAGAAAGATATCTCCCACGCTCTGTGCTCCGGTAGGATTTGGATTTCCTGCAGCAATTCCTCCGAATGACGCACAGGTTCCCAGAGCTATTACCAGTAGTGCATTTGGTGCCAGTTTTAATGTTTCTTCCAGTATGGTAGATTTCCTGCCGTCTTTTTCACCCGTAATGCAATAGATACCGTTACTATCGGTTGGGATGGCGCCATCAATAATTAAAACATACCCCTTTTTCTTTGCCATATTTTCAAGTATTTCCATGGCGAGATTTCCGCTCGCGGTCATAATATTTGGGTGGAATACAAATTCGAGTTTAAAGCCTGGGATTATATCCTGGAGTAGAACATTTTTAATTGAGGGATACTCAGAACAAAGTATAGATGTAGCGCAGCCGGTGCAGTTTTGTCCCTGAATATTAATAACGGGTATGGAAGTGCTTTTTTTAATATTCATATCATCTCCTTAAAAAAATAATTTTTCTTATATTTTTAAAACAGGTAAATCTGGGTGGAAGTAAAACACTATTTTCAGAATAGTTAGTGGATTTTAAAGGGCTTATATTTTCCTTATATCCGGATTCAGACATTGATTATATAATTTTATAAAAAATAACCTGTCTTATTTTAAACAAAATAGTATTTATTTTCAATTAAATTAACATTAAATTATTTTAAGATTTAGCGGAATTTTATTTCCCCCCTATCTTTATGGCAGAATATATTTTTTTTAATTTACTGATAAAATATGTGGTACAGGGTATTAAATATTTTAAAAGTAGAAAAGTTAGAGGTTACAAATTTTACAGGATTAGATTGTAAACCCGGTATGATTTATAATGGACTCAAGATTGAAAGATAAAAAATATAAATATATTGAACATCTCTCTGATATAGGTTTGAGGTTTTATGGAAATACGGTAGAAGAGCTATTCGAGAATGCAGCGGAAGGTATGTTTTCTGTTATGAGTGATTTAAAGCTGGTAAAACCTCTGGAAAAGAGAAATATTAAGATAACATCAGAAAACGCAGGTTATGAGGATTTACTGATATTGTGGCTGGAGAGATTACTTTACTGGTATGAAGTCGATAATATTTTATTTTCGGAATTTAAAGTAAGAAGGATTGATATGAAGAACCACAATCTTATACTGGATGCCGGGATTTCCGGAGAAAAAATAGATCTTAGTAAGCATAAAATAACGGTATCCGTCAAAGCGCCGACTTATCACATGCTTGAAATAAAAAAAGATAACAGGCGCCATAAATGGGAAGGCAGGATTATTTTTGATGTCTGAGAAGGGGGGGATTTGCCATGAGCGATTATAAAATAAAAAAAATAAGTGATTACAAGTGGGAAATAGAAAAAGATGAAAAGTACGGCATGAGAGTTCCGGGGATAATTTTTGCGGACAGTCAGTTACTGGACCATGCAGTCAGCGAAAAGACTATAGACCAGGTAATAAATGTTGCAACTCTTCCCGGAATCCTTAAAGCTTCTTATGCCATGCCTGACATACATTTCGGATATGGTTTTCCTATCGGAGGAGTAGCTGCTTTTGATGAGGAAAAAGGAATTATTTCACCCGGAGGTGTTGGTTTTGATATATCCTGCGGTGTGAGAACACTGCGCACAAATTTAAGTGTTGGGGACATAAAAGACAGGCTGCAGGACATAATGAGTACTTTATCCTTTAATATACCCAAGGGTGTGGGCAGCAAGGGAAAGATTAAATTATCAAAAAATCAGCTGGTGCAATTACTGAAGGAAGGTGTTGGTTGGGCCGTTAAAAATGGTTACGGATGGGAAGAAGATAAATATTTCATAGAAGAAAATGGCTGTATGGCGGGAGCCAATACTGATTTTGTAAGCAGTCTTGCTATAGATAGAGGGATGGATCAGGTAGGGACTCTTGGGTCCGGAAATCATTTTTTAGAGATCCAGGCAGTAGACGAAATATATGATACTGAAGCGGCAGAGTCTCTGGGCCTGGAGAAAGACCAGATAACCATAATGATACATTCAGGCTCCAGAGGGCTCGGCCATCAGGTATGCAGTGATTACATAAGAGTGATGCAGCAGGCTGCCATAAAGTATGGAATAAAATTGCCGGACCGGCAGCTTGCCTGTGCCCCTTTATCTTCCCCTGAGGGAAGAAGATACTATGGAGCTATGATCTGCGCCATTAATTATGCTATGGTAAACAGGCACTGCCTTGCCCACTGGGTAAGAGTGGTATTTGAAAGATTTTTTGGGAAGTCTTCGGAAAAACTGGGTCTCGGTACTATTTATGATGTATCACATAATATAGCCAAGATTGAGCAGCATAATATTGACGGTAAATTAAATAAAGTCTGTGTGCATAGAAAAGGTGCTACCAGGTCTTATCCTCCGGGGCACAAAGATATTCCTGACCGGTATAAAAATATTGGCCAGCCGGTAATAGTTCCGGGAGATATGGGCCGTTATTCCTATATACTGCTGGGAACCGAGAAAGCGATGAGCGAAAGCTTTGGTTCCACCTGTCATGGGGCAGGAAGGCTTATGAGCAGATCGAAAGCGAAGAGAAATATACAGGGAAGTGAACTTAAGAAGGAGCTTTTTGATAAGAAAGGAATCGTGGTAATGGCTGGAAGCATGTCCGGATTGGCAGAAGAAGCTCCTCAGGCTTATAAAGATGTAACCAGGGTGGTGGATGTAGCTCATTATGCCGGAATATCAAAAAAAGCAGTAAGGCTAAGGCCCCTCGGAGTATTAAAGGGTTAATTGCTAATTCCAGCCTGGTTCTCGCAATATATTATTTATAAAAAAAACAAATCTGACTATTCTGTAGATGTTTTTACTGTTCATTTCTTTCACTAACACATCTATATCGTAGTAATTTTTTTCTGCACAAATTTCCCCTGTAGAAAGTTTATCTTTATTGCACTAATATTTTAATAGTGAACCTTTTTTTTAATCTAAAATATAATTATAATGTAGCTAATATATAAATTAGTA
>CAZLEB010000005.1:0-17792 GCA_964558475.1 uncultured Actinomycetota bacterium | reverse complement strand
CCTCCTGATTCTAAATTGTATATTGAGGATTGGAAATGAAAAAAATTGTTTTCTTTAATACAAAAGGTGGAACCGGAAAAACAACTATATGCTATAACTACGGCTGGTATCTGGCCGAAAAAAAGGGTAAGAAAGTTCTTTTTATGGACCTTGATCCGCAGACTAATCTGGTTCAGGCTTTTGGTAAAGAATCGGATAACAGCAAAACGAATCTTGATAACCTTATAATGGATTATTTAAAGAGAAAAGATATAAATTTTAAGGATTATGTTATAAAAATTACAGATAATATTGATCTGCTGCCGTCTTCCAATAACATTTCACTTGTTGAGGAATACCTGACGGATTATCTGTTAAATAAAACTTTAAGCGAACAAAAAATTTATAAAGCGTCTTACAGAAATTTAATAATAAAAGATATATTTGAAAAAAATATTAGCGAGGGTGATTATGATTATATAGTCATAGATTCACAGCCCAATTTTTCTCTTCTTTCAACTACATCGATAATTTATGCGCGGAAAGTGATTGTGGTAATAAAGCCGGAATTATTTTCGTTTCTTGATATTAACTATCTTTCAAGGATAATCAAAAACCTGGAAAGAAAATATAATATTAAAATAAAGATTGCCGGAATTGTAATTAATGCATTTGAAAAAAGAAAGAAAATTCCGGAGCTGGTGATAAATATTCTTCAGGAAACATATGGTAATAAGTTAACCATATTTAACCAGAAGATAAGATATCTGGTGCATTATCAAGAATCTATATCGTCAAAAAAAGAACCGGTTTTCATATCATTTCCGGATACAGAAGCATCAGATGATATCTTAAAATTATTTTCTCAACTTGAAAGAAAAGTAGGCAGTTTAGGCTAATAATTATATATTAAAAAAGTATAAGGAGGGGAATATGGTTTTTTCAGGCAAAGACTTGGAGGATCGAGGAATCTCAGGTAAAGAAGAACCCAGAACATTGCTGACTATTATTGGAAATAAGGCAAGAGTAGAAGGGAAATTGGATGTTTCTCAATCTATAGAGATTGGGTGTGAAGTTGTAGGTGAGTTAATCGTTGATGGCCAGATGGTGATTCAGAAAGAGGGAGCTGTAAGTGCCGATGTTACAACCATTGATGCTAAAATAATCGGTAAATTTGAAGGAAATTTGAAAGGTACAGGTAAAATTGAGATTACGGATACAGGTATAGTGGATGGTAATATAAAAACAGATTCACTGATTATAAACGAAGGAGGAATTTTCAGCGGAAAGGTTACCAGAATCACTCAGAGTGAAGAGAAGGATAAGAAAAAGCTCAAATCAAAAGAAAAGTGGCCGGAAGAAGAAAAAGTAAGTGGCAAGGCTGGAAAAAAAATAAAGGAAGAGAAAATAAAAGAATTCCAGCTGGGTGATTTGGATGACAGTATGAAATTATAAATTTAAAACAGAAGAATTCTGTTTTAATAATTAAGCGTGTTTAATTATAGTTTTTATATTTTGATTAAATCTGAGTTTTTAATAATCTAATATTTTTTTAGGTCTTATTTTAATATTAGAGATTTTTTCGTTAGCAATTATTCTAAATGTTTCTTTATTATCTATAATAATATTCTTACCATTGAAAAGGCCGCCGTCATTTATGGTAATAAGATTATCTCTTTGAATTATATTGCCAACCAATTTTCCGGTAGAAGTAATCTTAACTTCTCCCGATGAAATTATATTACCGGTAAAACTTCCTTCTATTATTGTATTTTTAGTCTTGATGTTTGCTCTTACTTTTCCTTCTTTTCCGATTACCAGTTCTTTCTTAGATATAATCTCTCCTGCTACCGTACCTTCTATTTGGATGGAGCGGGGAGAATAAATCTTACCCTCTATATTGGTTCCCTGCGAAATAATATTATAAGTATTGTTGTTTTTATCTTTGTTAGTTTTTGTAAAAGGCATCTTTTCTCTTTTGTTGATTATTTTTCTGGTTGAAGCTATTAAGTCCCAATTCGCGCCGGCTTTTTATGATCCATAAATAGTATTTAATCATAGTACTGTATAAATATTTATATAATAATTATATATTTTTTATGGCAAAAAGCTATATTAATATTATAAAAAAATAAGAAATTAAAATATTTTTCTTTACCAATATATGAAAATCGTAATATGATATAAGGAAACCTACAGAGAGGCAATAGAAAAAATTTTAGAAAAGGAATAAATTATATTTTATTAAGATCGGGAAAGGAGAAATTAGAATGAATGAGGGAGGAGTTCAAGAAAAAAAACCGGATGAGATATATTGCCCCAGTTGTGCAAAGCCAATAAAAAAAGATGCGGTTATATGCCCAAATTGCGGAGTACAGGTAAAAGAATTGAAAGTATCTGGTGAAGTTACAACTATGACTTCTGAACAGGAGTTAGAGGAAGGTAAAAGACAGTTAGGTGGAGTAAGGGCATATTATTGGTTTGTAATTGTGGTTATGGCTCTTTATATGATGGTTTTTATTCCTATAATAGTTTTTTCACCCTATACAGTGGAAGGAATATATACAGTATTTAGCACCATTCAGAATATGCTAATAATGATATTTGGTTTTGGCATAGCCATGGCTATTTATATAATTCCTCTGGTGGGAATTATTAAAAGAAAACCATTTGCTGTTATCTATACCAGGGTTATGCTGATTCTTACTATGTTTAGTTTTCCTATAGGCACTATAATCGGAGCGGTTCTATGGCAGAGAATTAATCACCCTCTGGCCAAAAAATATTTGAATTACGGCGCATAGCAGAGGACAGACCTATAGAATATTGGGTTAAACTGCTGGTCAATGTTAAAAACTAAATAAATGTATATTCTTTAAAGATCGGGTAACTATTGGAATATTTATTTGTAATATTTATTCTGTGGTAAAACTCCAGCTGCGATCTGACTTCTGATCACCTATATTGGAAACATAATATTCTACTAGATTTAAACCTTTAATAAGGCTGGTTGCCGGAATTTCAGTAGATGTAACTAGTTCATATTGTTCCTCTCCAATAATACCAGTATCCAGCTCCGCATCATTCAACTCCAGTCTTATATCTCTAATGTAGAAAAAGGATCTTATATTGGCAGAAATCGTAAGTGTGGTTATTTCAGCGGAATTTATTACTATGTCCGGTTCAGGACTTACAGGTATGATCGCAATAATTGGCGGGTAATAGAAATCAATCTTCCAGCTTCCTTCTTCATTTATAAATTTAAATCCTATCTTTTCATCTATGGATTCGATTCCCTCTGCATTCCTGTCTCCTGTGATTGCAAGTATTGCTCTATCGCCCTCTAATATTAAACTTTCTGCCTCTAGATTCTTCCAGCTGGAATGCGACTCTTGTATGATATAAAAAATATCGGATTTTGTACCATTTCTATATTCCTCTTCGCTTCCAACCATACCTCTGGTATAGCTGTCAAAAAATTCATATTCTTTATCTTCTTTTACCGCTTGAAAGAAATTATTCAGGATAAGGAAAAGTTCCCTTTTTACTTCCTCCTCTTCATCAGCCAGTGTATCCTCGTCTTCCTCCGCCGCCTCTTCTTCTTTAATAATATCTTGCTCTTCCTGTATCGGTGCTTCATTAGCTGCAATGCTCTTACAGCCGGAGAGGCTAAAAAGTAAAATAAGAATAAGTAACAGTATAACAAATAATTTAATTATATAACTGTAACTTTTCATGATAATAGTCTTTCTGCAGCGAAATGGAAATTATAATAATATAAATAGATGTTTTTAACAAGCCCGGTATATAATCAAAATAATAATATATGTTTAAATTTAGAAACTAATAGTATATATTTATATTCAATTAATAATAATTACAGTTTATAAAAAGTTTTAGGGAATTCATAAGGGCTTCTATAAAATAACAGGAAAGGAGGTTAAGGATGAATAAGTTTAATAAAGTAGTGGTGATTATAGTATTACTTAAAATAATCTTATTCTCAATTGCTGTAGTAGTGAATAAATTTACTAATCTTTTTGAATGGGCCAAAATATCAAATAAAGCTATAGGTCTGGTAGCGAGTCTGAATATTTACCTTACCGGAGGTATACTGCTTGTGGTTTTTGTAGTATGTATAGTTCTTCTAGTATTTGAATTTCGCAAAAAGCAGTAGAATTATCAGTTTTATCGGATTAGTTTTTTAAAAGATTCATAAAAAAATGTTCAAATACCCCAATCCTGGAAGACGAAATACCAGGAGAAATAGTAGATTAAAAAATATCTATATTCTTGGTACCGTAAGTCTTCTTAATGATTTCTCTTCTGAAATGATATACCCTCTAATACCATCATTCGTCAAATCTGTTATCGGGTTAGGTCCGGCGTTTCTTGGTATCCTTGAGGGTATCGCAGAAAGCACCAATAGCATCCTTAAACTATTTTCAGGTTACTTTTCAGACAGAATGAAAAGAAGAAAACCTTTTGTGGTTGCAGGGTATGCCATATCAAACTTACTAAGGCCTATGATAGGTTTAACCAGATCCTGGGGTGTGCTGCTTTTTTTGCGATTTTCGGATAGGGTGGGAAAAGGGATAAGAACATCCCCAAGGGACGCAATGATAGCGGACTACTCACCAACTAACAGGAGAGGATTTTCTTTTGGGTTTCAACGGGGTATGGATCATGCGGGTGCGGTACTGGGTTCGATTACGGCAAGCCTGCTCTTATATTTTTTTACCACTGAATTTAAAACCATTTTTTTGCTATCGGCAATACCGGGCACTATAGCGGTTTTGCTTATGATATTTGGAGTAAGGAGTATCCATAAAAAGGATGGCATCTTAAAAGATAAAATAGAAATTTCAGGAAAATATCATACTAAAGATGAAACCACTAATAGTAAAAAGGAAATTTTAAAGTTCTCCGACTTCAAAAAAATGGGAAAGCAATTTTCTCTATATCTTGTTATTCTGGTAATTTTTACTTTAGGAAATTCAACCGATGCATTCCTGCTGCTGAGAGCGGCAGAGCTGGGACTGCAGATTACAGTCATTCCTCTCTTGTGGGCAGTTCTGCATATATCGAAAGCTCTTTTTTGTGTTTTAGGGGGACACATATCAGATAAAATCGGAAGAAAAGTAATGATTTTATCGGGTTGGTTTGTCTATTTTCTTACATATCTGGGTTTTGCTTATTTTGATAAATACTATCTTATATACCTATTATTTATAATTTACGGATTATATTTTGGTCTGACAGAAGGTGTTGAAAGAGCCCTGGTGGCAGATATGGTTCCTAAAGGGAATCTAGGTACGGCCTATGGATTCTACAATTTATCCCTGGGTATTGCTACTCTTCCTGCTTCCATAATATTTGGTTTAATCTGGAATGCTTATAGCTTTAGGGCCGCTTTTTTAACCGGAGCATTTATTTCGATTATTGCATCTATAATGCTTGTATTTTTAAAGTTTGGAAAAAGCAATAGATAGATTGAATAGTGATAAATAACATTATACTTTATTCTATAAGCTTAAAAAATTAAGATGATAGAGACCGGATTTACTAATAGTAATAATAAATATTTTAAAAATTTAGGTTATTTTTACAAAAATTGAAATTTTTTGTTATAAATATTATATTTTTTAGAAAAATGATATAATTACAGCAAAAATTTGAAAATTTATAATTTTTTTCTATTTTTTTATGATTTTTATAAATATTTATCGGTAGTAAGAGGTGATAATTGTTGAGAGAAATAGATTTACTTACTGAATTTTCACAGAAAGCAGGAACGGAAATTGATCCAAAGGATATAAAAATTGATGATACTACTTTAAGGGATGGAGAACAGACGGCAGGAGTTGTATTTGCAAATGATGAAAAGATACATATAGCTAAAATGCTGGACAAAGTGGGAGTTCACCAGATAGAGGCCGGTATACCTACCATGGGAGGAGATGAAAAGGAAGCAATTAAAAAGATTGTTTCTCTTGGTCTTGGCTGCAGTATATTGGGCTGGAATAGGGCAGTTAAGTCAGATATAGATGCTTCAGTCGAATGCGGAGTTGATGCAGTGGCTATTTCCATATCTTCTTCTGATATACATATTGAACATAAACTTAGAAAGAGCAGGGAATGGGTGCTTGAAAGTATTAAAACCAGTGTAGATTATGCCAAGAGTTTTAATCTTTATGTATCGGTAAATGCGGAGGATGCTTCACGGTCCGATATGGAATTCCTTCTGCAGTTTGCAAGGACAGCAAGAGATAGTGGTGCAGATAGATTAAGGTATTGCGATACCCTGGGAATTCTTGATCCTTTTGAAACCTTTATAAGGGTAAGGAATATCATTGATATAATAGGAATAGATATAGAAATGCATACCCATAATGATTTCGGTATGGCCATTGCCAATGCCATAGCCGGTATCAAGGCAGGAGCGATTTATGTCAACACTACTATTAACGGGCTTGGTGAGAGGGCAGGAAATGCTGCATTTGAAGAATTGGTTATGGCCCTGAAATATATTGAAGGAGTTGACATGGGGTTCAACACCACTTTTTTCAGAGCGCTATCTGAATATGTCGCCAGGGCTTCCGATAGAATTCTTCCCACCTGGAAACCGATTGTGGGAGGGAATTTGTTTGTTTACGAGAGTGAAAGTAAGGTTTCGGGAGTGCTGGCAAACCCTGAGACATATGAATTATTTTCGGAAAAGGATGTCGGGCTTGAAAGAAAGGTGGTACTGGGGAAATATTCGGGGGTAAATACTATAATTTATAAGCTAAATACATTAGGTTTTAAAATCAGTCTGAAAGAGGCAGAAGAGTTAACAGAAATTATAAGAGATAAAACAATGTCGATTAAGAGGGCTCTTTTTGACAGTGAAATTATTGATACCTATAAATCTTATAAGGACCGGTTAGATAAAGACAAAGCAGGTAATAGGGGTGGAAAATAATGGCAATAGCAAAAAGTAAAAGATATATAAATATTATTGACACTACTTTAAGGAATGGTGAGCAAACAGCCGGAGTAGTTTTTTCAAAACACGAAAAAATTAGAATAGCCAGAATGCTTGATGAGATAGGTATTTCTGAAATTGAAGTTGGGACACCCTCGCTGGGGGCTATTGAAAGGGAAATAATAAAAGAAATTGTAAAGGATAATTTTAATTCCAAACTGTTTGTTTATTGTGAAGCTGAACCCGAAAACATAGAATACGCCGTTCAGTGCGGTGCTGAAAATGTGGTTATAAATATTTCTACTTCTGATATACATCTTAAGGAGAAATATAAGAGGAATAAAACGTGGGTTATAAATAAATTGAGAGAGACTATAAGAACTGCAAGACAGGGCGGCCTGAATTTCATTATAAGTGCCGAAGATGCCACCCGTACCGATCTTGGTTTTTTATTAAAATTAATTTCCATTGCCAAGAAAAAAGGCGCATATAGATTCAGGATTTGTGATACTGTAAGCAAATTTGATCCGTTCAGGACTTTTTTGTATATCAGCACTATTTCAAGTGCCACAAATTTTCCGCTTGAGGTTTATAACCATAATGACTTTGGAATGGCAACTGCCAATGGAATGGCGGCAATAAGAGGCGGTGCATCAAGTCTCGTAGTCAGTGTAGGCGGACTGGGGGAGGGAACCGGAAATGCGGCTATGGAAGAAATTGTGATGGCTCTTAAATATCTTGAGCATATAGAACTGGGTATAGAGACATCAAAATTCAGGGAAATTGCTGAATATGTGGCCAGAGCTTCATCCAGAGCTGTTCCTATCTGGAAGGCTATTGTGGGAACCAATGTATTTGCTCATGAATCGGGAATACATGCAGATGGGGTTATTAAAAATCCAAAGAATTATGAGGTATTTAATCCCAGTGAAGTGGGTTTAACCAGACAGATTGTTGTAGGAAAACATTCTGGTTCACATACCATTCTTCATAAATTTAAAGAGTTTGATATAGAACTTACGGATAAACAGGCAAATGAAATACTTAATATGGCAAGGATCATGTCAATAGATCTTAAAAGGCATCTTTTCGATAAAGAGCTCATGTATATTTACAATGATTTTTTAAAGAAAAACAAAGGCAGGAAAGAAGAGTAGGGAGCTGGAGAGCAGGACAGGAGGGAAGTTTCTTGAATAAAACAATTTCTGAGAAAATAATAAGCGAGCATACCGGCAGTGATCTTAAGGCCGGTGATATTGCAGTGGTAAATGTGGATATAGTTATGTCCCAGGACGGAACCGGACCCCTGGCAGTCAGTCAGATTAAAAAAATGGGTTTTAGCGGAGTAAAAAATCCTAAGAGATCTATTTTTTTTATTGACCATGCTTCACCCAGTCCAAGAAAGGAATTTTCTAACTCTCATATTGTTTTAAGAGAGTTTGCATCGCAGGTTGGAGCAGTGGTGAGTGATGTGGGAGAAGGAATATGTCACCAGATTTTATTGGAATCATATACCTGTCCCGGCGATATTATTATAGGGGGAGATTCTCATACTTGCACTTCTGGCGCATTGGGAGCTTTTGCCACAGGGATGGGTTCAACGGATATTGCTGTCGGTTATGCACTGGCTAAAACCTGGTTTATGGTTCCCCAGACAATAAAAGTAAATTTTATGAGGAAGATTAATAAGGGAGTATTTGCAAAAGATTTGATTGTTTATTTAATCGGAAAAATTACTTCCGATGGCGCAACTTATAAAGCTCTGGAGTTCGGGGGTGAGGTTGGGAGCAGGTTAAGTATGGATGACAGATTTACTATTTCAAACATGGCAGTTGAAGCAGGCGCAAAAACAGGTATCTTTTCTTCCGATGATATTACACGGGAGTATCTAAAAAAGCAGGGAAGAGAGAATTGTTTTAAAGAAATATCTGCAGATAAAGGAGCAAAATATGAAAAAATTATAGATATCGACTGTTCGGTTATTGAACCAATGGTTTCCCAGCCCCATACTGTGGACAATGCTTTACCTGTAAGCAGCCTGGAAAAAATTATTATTAACCAGGTATTTATAGGAACCTGCACAAATGGCCGGTTCAGTGATTTGAAAATAGCTGCCGATATACTTAAGGGTAAAAAGGTAGCAGGCGGGGTAAGACTTATTGTGGTTCCGGCTTCAAAGGATATATATTTAAAGGCTTTAAGAGAGGGAGTTTTAGAAACATTGATAGACAGCGGCGCGGTAGTTCAATCTCCGGGCTGCGGCCCTTGTGTTGGGATACATCAGGGAATACTTGGTGATGGAGAAGTATGTCTTTCGACCCAGAACAGGAATTTTAAAGGAAGGATGGGAAATACCAGCTCTTTTATTTATATTTGTTCCCCAGCAACCGCTGCATGGAGTTCGGTTAAGGGCTATATTGCCGATCCGAGGGAGGTTTTAGGATAATGTCCGTAAGTAAAAGAAACTCTGAGATACTGGTTGGAAGAAGTTTCAAGTTTGGCGATGATATTTCCACTGATTTAATTGCTCCCGGAAGATTATTCCATCTTAGGTCCAATCTGGTTGAACTGGCAAAACATGTCCTGGAAGATGCTGATCCCGGCTTTGCAAAGAAGGTAAAACCCGGAGATTTTGTTGTTGGCGGCAGGAATTTTGGGCTTGGTTCCAGCAGGGAGCATGCACCTCTAATTATGAAAATTGCCGGTGTGGGAGCAGTTCTTGCAAAGTCCTTCGCCCGTATATTTTTTAGAAACAGTATTAACGTAGGACTGCCTGTTCTAATCTGCGACACAGATAAAATTAATAGCGGGGATATACTGGAGATAGATTTAAAAAGAGGAGAAGTCAACAATAAGACCAAAAATTTAAAATTAAAATTCAATCCTTTACCGGAAGTGATGATAAAAATTTTAAATGATGGCGGACTGGCCAACCATATTGCCAAAAATAAGGGGTTTAATTTATGGGACATATAATAACTTTAATACCGGGGGACGGCATAGGACCAGAAATAACCGATGCTACGGTTAAAGTGGTTGAAGCAACTGGAGTAGACATCAAGTGGGATATTGTAAATGCAGGTGCCGATGTTTATGAGAAGGAAGGAACGGTTCTGCCCGATAGGGTTATTGATTCACTTAAGAAAAACAAGGTGGGAATAAAAGGCCCTATTACCACACCGGTAGGAACCGGTTTTAGAAGTGTAAATGTGGCAATGAGAAAATTATTTAATCTGTATGCCTGTGTCAGGCCCTGTAAAAGTTACCAGGGTGTTAAAAGCAGATACAGCAATATAGATCTGGTTATAATCAGGGAGAATACTGAAGACCTTTATGCAGGAATAGAATTTGAAAAAGGGAAAATGGAAACAGAAGAACTTATTAATTTCATAAAAGAAAAAAAAGATATCCGGATTAGAAGTGACAGCGGAATAAGTATTAAACCGATTTCCATAACAGGATCGGAGAATATAATCAGATTTGCCTTTGAGTATGCCCGGAAAAACAATAGAAAGAAAGTCACCGGTGTACATAAGGCAAATATAATGAAGTATTCCGATGGTCTGTTTCTGGAAACATTTAAAAAAGTTGCATCAGAATATGATGATATAGAATCAGAAGACAGAATTGTAGATAATATGTGTATGCAGCTTGTGCAGAAGCCGGAGCTTTATGATGTTCTGGTTTTGCCGAATTTATATGGAGACATAGTTTCCGACCTTGCCGCTGGACTGGTTGGAGGGCTGGGTGTAGCCCCCGGGGGAAACATTGGAGAGGACATTGCATTGTTTGAACCTACTCATGGCAGCGCTCCGAAATATAAAGGCCAGGATAAGGTAAATCCGACCGCTATGATGCTATCAGCAGTACTGATGCTAAGGCATATAGAAGAAAAAAAAAGTGCTGATTTACTGGAATCCACCATTGCTGAAAATATCAAAGAGGGAAAATACGTAACTTATGATTTGAAACCCCACAGGGATGATCCGACAGCTGTTGGCACAAAAAGGTTTGCGGAGGCAATTGTAGAGAAAATAAAAAAAGCCATAAGTTAAAAACAGATTTATTTTTACTTATCTTAAAATATAAGGCTTTTAGATGTAAACCGGCATATTTTTTAAGATTATAAGAATTTTAACGATTGGGATATGCTCCGTTTTCGGTCATTTTCCCATTGGTAAAGACTATATCATCGTTTCCGCCATCAATCTTATTTATCCCATAACTTTTAAGGATGTAATTGTTTCCACTAGAAGAAGTATATTGATAGGGATTTCCCCATGTATCATTTCCTGTGATATTAGTCATAATGCCGCTTGTTTTTAATGAGTCCGGAAAATCATCTTCAAGCGGGTAGGTAAAATTGTCTGTAATATATATTTCAAGGCCTCTGGCAATATTATTCATTTCATTTTCAGTAGCTGTCTCTCTGGCTCTGCCAATTATTAACACATAAGTGGGAATAGTAATTCCTGTAAGTACCACCAGAACAACTATGACTACCAGAAGCTCAACCAGAGTGAATCCCCTTCCTTTTTTATATATATTAAGATTATAAATGTCCATTTTAATAATAATAGTAATAATAAACTAATATATATCTGTATTTTAGATTACATAATTACATTGTTATATTATAGTCGAAATAAATAATTTAAACATTTATTATATAATAAATAATATTATTATATAATATATTGGTTTTACTCTCCTCGGTATATAATTATAATACTAAATATAAATATCAGATAAGCGGAATTAATAATCTTTAGAAGTTTGTAAAAAAGATGTAGCTTATATTTGGTTTTTTTTATATTCTAGAATGTAGAAATATAACAGTTAAATTTTAAATTGATAATGGATCATAAAGACAGTATTGATTTAAAAATTCTAAAAGCTATTTTCGGTATAACAAGTTCGGTAGGCTCTGAACTGGAACTGGGAAAAGTTTGCGATTTAATCGTAGAAAAGGTTTTTAAGGTTATCAATTGTAATGGATGCGCCATAATTTTAATAGGTGATAATGGAGTCAGGCTGCAGAGTGAGATTGGATTTGGGAAAAGTATTAGAGAGGTAGAATTCAGCAGGGAGATGCCCCTAATAAAGTATATATTATCCACAAAAAATAAACTCTTTATCGGCAATATAGAAAATTCATATTTTAAATACAGTATTCCCAGAGGAAAAAAGACAACTTCTATGATATGTATACCTATTATAGTAAAAGAGGAAGTAAGCGGGATTATTTATATCGACTCAAAAAGGACCAACGCTTTTTCCAGCAGGCACGAGTATTTTTTAAATATACTGGCTCACGAAATCTCTATTGCGATAGAGAGAGCGTTAAATTATGAGCAGATAAAAAGGTTAACTGTCATTGATGAGCTAACCGGTGTATTTAACAGGAGAAAATTCGATATAGATTTAAAGGATAGATTAAATGAAGCTATAAGGTATGTAAAAAGTCTATCACTTCTTATGATAGATATTGATTATTTTAAAAAATACAATGATTATCACGGACATCAAATGGGGGATATGATTTTAAAAAAGATCGGAGGGATCTTTATAGAGAGTAAAAGATCCACTGATAGAATATACCGTTACGGAGGAGAAGAATTTTCTGTAATTTGTAGTGAGACCAACAAAGAAAATGCCAGAATTTTTGCCGAGAGGCTACGCGAAGTTATAGACCAGGGGGAATTTGAAGGAGAGGAGAAAATAAGACCCGGAGGTAATCTTACAATAAGTGTTGGGGTTTCTAACTTTCCTTTTGATGCAACGAAAATTGATCATCTCATTAAGTATGCTGATGACGCACTGTATAGAGCGAAAGCCGAAGGCAGGAACAGGGTGGTGGCATAATTTTTTAGACATCCCTAAATTGAATCAATTTTTAAAATTTGACAAAGATTATATTTGTGTTTATAGTTAGATGAATCTAACATTTTTAGATAAAATAAAAAGTGATGATAATATGAAAAAATTAACCCAGAGTCTGGAAGATTACCTTGAGGCAATGTATGTGATAAATCTTACAAATAAAGTTATCAGAGTTAAAGAAATTGCAAAATTTTTAGATGTAAAAACACCGTCGGTGGTTGACGCAGTAGGAAAACTTACTGAAAGAGGACTGGTAATTCATGAAAAATATGGATATCTGGAATTGACTGATGAAGGTCATAGGCTGGCAAAGGGTGTAAATGATAAACACGAAAAGCTATATAAGTTTTTAATTGAAATCCTTGGAGTAAGTAGAAGCGTTTCTAAAAAAGATGCCTGCAATATTGAACATTATATAAGCAAGGAAGCTATGGAAAAAATGATAAAGCTTACAAAGTTTGTAGATACCTGCCCTGAAGGATACCCGCAGTGGTTAAAGAATTTTAATTATTATGCAAAGTATGGCCGGCATCCCAAAGATCGTTATGAAAAGGGAACGCGTAAATAGCATATTCTATATTCTAAATTTTCTATAAAATTTTTCATTAATAAATCTTGACAAATATATATAAACCTATTAAAGTTAGACTTATCTAATTATTATTAGTGAGGCTAGTAAAATGAGAAGATGGGGTTTAAGAGAAAGAGGAACAGGTGCCAGGAGGACGCTTCTAACAGATGAGGGTCTCTTTAGTATGGCTGATGCTGTTCCCGGGAAAAAATATAGGATAATAAAAATTGATAGCGGATGCAGGCTTAATTCAAGGCTCTGTGCGATGGGATTTATTCCCGGTGAAATCTTTTATGTTTCCGGCGCTTCCAGGGGCGGACCTTTATGTGTTTTTATCAAAGGAACCAAATTTGCCATCGGAAAAGGAATGGCCGAAAAAATTCAAATCAGGGAGATATAACAATAGTAAAAGAAATAAAAGAAATAACAATTGCTATTTCAGGTAATCCCAATTCCGGTAAAACAACAATCTTCAATAATTTAACCGGCTTAAGACAGCATGTAGGTAATTATCCCGGAGTTACTGTCGAAAAAAAGACCGGTATAGTTAAATATAAAGGATACCGGATAAATGTTGTCGACCTGCCGGGCATTTACAGTCTTACAGCTTATTCTCTGGAAGAGATTGTTGCCAGGAATTTCATTGTTAATGAGAAACCGGATGTAGTTATTGATGTTGTAGACTCCTCCAATCTGGAGCGAAATCTCTATCTTGCAGTCCAGCTTATGGAACTGGATGTGCCTCTTATTTTAGCATTTAATATGACTGATATAGTCCAGAGAAGCGGTAAAAAAATAGATATCAGCCTGCTTTCTGAACTTTTCGGGATGCCCATTATAGAAACGGTAGGCTCCAGGGGATTGGGCAGTGATAGACTGCTGGAAGAAGTGATAAGGATTGCAAAAAGCGGGAAAGAAAAAAAAGTAGAAGTAAAATATGGTGAGGAAGTAGAAAATGAGATTGGCAGGATTATATCGGTTTTAAAAAAGCAAAAAATTCCTACATTTAAATTCGATATCAGGTGGATTGCAGTAAAACTCCTGGAACAGGATAAAGAAGTAATTGATAACATTAAAAAGGTATCAGGCGCAAAATATTTAAAAGTAGAAGAAACAGTTAGTAGCTCAATAAATCATCTAGCCAGCATATTGAGAGATTCTCCTGAGGTAATAATAGCTGATGCAAGATATGGATTTATAAAGGGAGCGCTTCTGGAGGCATATAAAGAAGCTGGTTCAGTAAAACTGGATAGAAGTGAGAAGATTGACAGGATACTTACAAACAGGATACTGGGAATACCAATATTTGCACTTATAATCTGGCTTATGTTTCAATTTGTGTTCACAGTTGGAAAATATCCTATGGGCTGGATAGAGTTGGGTTTTGAAAAATTGAGTGCTCTCATAACTAATATTGTACCATATGGACTGATAAGGTCGCTTCTTGTTGACGGGATAATAGGTGGGGTGGGAGGTGTAATCACATTCACCCCTAATATAATACTGCTGTTTTTTGCCATAGCTGTTCTTGAGGATTCGGGATATATGGCAAGAGCTGCGTTTGTTATGGACAGAATAATGCATAAAATAGGGCTTCATGGAAAATCCTTTATTCCTCTGGTTATCGGGTTTGGCTGTACAGTCCCGGCATATATGGGATCGAGGATTCTCGAGAATAGAAAAGACAGGCTGGTTACCATGCATATAAATACCTTTATGAGTTGTGGTGCCAGGCTTCCGGTCTACATACTTTTTGCGGGAGCATTCTTTCCAGCTGTTGCCGGAAATGTAATATTTTCAATTTATTTAATAGGGGTAGTGATGGCTGTTATCGTGGCCAGGGTGCTGCGGGTAACCAGATTCAGAGGCGAATCAGAACCCTTTGTTATGGAGCTGCCGCCTTACCGTATACCAACACTTAAAGGTATAATGATCCATACCTGGGAAAGAGCCTGGATGTATATTAAGAAGGCGGGTACCATAATACTGGCAATATCGATACTGATGTGGATACTTTTTACTTTTCCAATGATAGGAATCAATTACTCACAGGATTATACCGGCCGTATTGAGGAAATTGAGCAGTCATATCAGTCCGGTGAAATAACGGGTGTGGAACATGATGACAGGATAGCTGCGGTAGAAGCAGAGATGGCCGGTGAGAGGCTGGCATATTCGGCAGCAGGGAGAATAGGACGTTTTCTGGAACCGGTGTTCAGACCGCTTGGTTTTGACTGGAAAATGGTGGTTGCCACTATTTCAGGGATTGCAGCAAAAGAAGTAATCGTATCTACTATGGGTACTCTTTACAGCATTCAGGAGTCAGATGGGCAGTCTGAATCTTTAAAGACAGCTTTATCCAGACATTACAATCCCCTGGTGGGATATAATTTTATGCTGTTTACCCTGCTTTATTTTCCCTGTATGGCTGGTATGGTTATGTTCAAAAAAGAAGCAGGGACAAAAGAGATGTTATTCCAGATAGGATATACCTTGCTGCTTGCCTGGACCGTGTCTTTTCTGGTATTTCAGATAGGAAGAATTTTTATCTAACAGTATAATAAAGAGGAAGGATAGCAAAAGAAGAAGGATATTTTTATATGAAGTTGGTGATATCAAGTGTGGGAAATAATTATAATATCAATTATAGGGCTGGCTGCTCTGGCCTATTTAATAATATTTTTTATAATGCAGTCAAAGAAAAAAAATGCATGTATTGGATGCCCCTATGGTGATGAGTGTAAGAAACGTAACTTAGATAAACGTCAAATTCCACTATTAAAAAGTCGTGGAAAAAAATTATAATATTTCAAAGTATAAAAAAAGAGCCCTCATACTCTCATATTTTACAGTTGGCTACAATATCTTTGAGGGAGTAGTATCCATTATTGCCGGGATACTGGCAAACAGCATAGCACTGGAGGGTTTTGGTATGGATAGTTTTATAGAATCGCTCTCCGGTTCAATTATGATCTGGAGATTTAAGAAATATGGAAAGATATCCAGAGATGAAGAGGAGAGGGTAGAAAAAAGAGCGGCAAAATTAATAGCAATCTCATTCTTCATTTTAGCTGCTTATATCCTATATGAATCCATAAGAAAATTATATTCCAGGGAAATCCCGGACCCCAGTATTATAGGCCTGATTATAGTTATCTTATCCATAATAGTGATGCCGGTATTGTTTTATCTAAAATATAGAACAGGTGTGCTTATAAAAAGCAAAAGCCTGATAGCAGATTCCAAAGAAACTCTTGCCTGTGTACTGTTGTCTTTTGCGGTACTATTTGGAATAGGGCTAAATTATCTATATGGATTCTGGCAGGCAGATCCAATAGCAGGCATACTTATAGCCGGTTATCTTATAAAGGAAGGTTTCTATACTCTGAAAGAATAATGTAATAACTGCAGTTTTTCATTTAATGTATAAAGACCCCACCTAGGTGGGGTCTTTATTAGATCATCAAATTAATTTGATTACTATTCAATTAATTTAATATCTTCTATAGCTACTGTCTGTTCTTTCTCTTTGAGGACGGGCTTCATCAACTTTTAAAGTACGGCCTTCAAAGGTCGTGCCATCTAAAGCTTCTTTTGCCTTTTCCGCTTCTGATGCATCTGACATTTCGACAAATCCAAATCCTTTATTTCCAATTACATTGGCTTGTTTAATTTGACCATGCTGGGAAAAAAGTTCTTCCAGTTGCTTATCAGTAACAGAGTAGCTTAAATTTCCTACATAAAGTTTGTTACTTTGCATTCTTACCTCCTTTTAATCATTATAGTTTCTCTAAGCTTTATAACATTTCTTTTAGAGAGGTAATTGCGCGTAACAAATCCTAACTCTTAATCAAAACATCATTAAACGAAAGAGAGCTTTAATTATAATCTCTTTTATAAATTTTTTCAATGTATATATGGATGTCTAAAAATATTTTATATGCAAGCATTCTTTATTAGAATAGGATAGTAGATCTAAATTTTTATTTTAGAGGCCAGATGTTTCTAAAATATACTTTACATTAATCTCTAATTAAAGTTGTATAATAATGAATATAATATATAATAAATACGCGCTAATGCTTTTATGGTATAATGGAAAAGAACAGCAAGGTTATTATTAAATAATGTTTTGATATAAAGAGTCCGCATTTTTTGGTGAACCTTCCAAAATAAAGTCAGTGTTTTTTACATTATTTATACTATTTCTGTTTTTTCTTATATAAATATAATTTTTAACAAAATGAAAGGAAATTGGAGTGAATAAAAGACTATATATAGGCAATCTGGGATACTCTATCACAGATAAAGATCTGGAGGAATTATTCTCCAATGAGGGAAGTGTAACCTATGCAAAAGTAATTAAAAGTCTGGATGGTAAGTCAAAAGGTT
>CAZLEB010000004.1:0-32301 GCA_964558475.1 uncultured Actinomycetota bacterium | reverse complement strand
AGGTTTTACAAGATGAGAATTATTAAAAAAATAGCAGTAATAGGCCTGGGGCTTATAGGAGGATCATTGGCTTTATCTTTAAAGAATATTAACCAGGATTTTATTATAACTGGGTATGATATTGAAGGTGAAGCAATGAATATAGCCAAATATAGAAATATAATAGATATTATTGCCAAGGATTATAAAGAAGCAGTAACGGATGCTGACTTGATAATAATAGCAACACCTATAAGTAAAATAGTTGAAGTTGTAAAGCATATTAAAGATTATTTAAAAAAAGGAGCGATTATTACAGATGTAGGCAGCGCTAAAGAAAAAATAGTTAAAAGGGTCAGTGAAATATTGCCTGATGGAGTATTTTTTATAGGAGGTCATCCTATGGCTGGCTCGGAAAACGAAGGTATCTTAAGTGCTACTCCGGAATTATTCAGAAACATATTTTATATTTTAACTCCTACTGATACTACTAAATCTGAACCTCTGGTTACATTGCATTCTTTATTTACAAAAATCGGTGCAAAAGTAATCTCTATGAAGCCTAAGGAACATGATGAAAATGTAGCATTGATAAGCCACCTTCCTCATATTCTCTCTACAAATCTGGTCGATATGGTTGATGACAAGCAAAAGAAGATGAAGAATTTATTTAAATTATGTGCAGGAGGTTTTAGGGATATGACCAGAATTGCTGCTGCAAATACAAAAATGTGGCTTGATATAAGTCTGGAAAATAAAGATAAGCTAATGAAATCGATAGATGAATATATAAAATATTTGACAAAATTTAAAAGTAACCTCCAGAAAGAAAATACAGAATCAATAAAAAAACATTACCTAAAAGCACGGAAAGCAAGAATTAATCTGCCAAAATATGTGGAAAAGGACATTTCAAAGTTATATGAACTCATGGTTGCAATACCTGATAAAGCAGGTGTTTTAAGCGAAATAACGCTGGCTATAAGTTCTCATGGAATTAATATTGAAGATATATCCATTTTTCATTCAACAGAGTTTAGCGGTGGTGGTATCCTTAAAGTGCTGGTTCAAGGTGAAGATGCTGGTAAAATTACAAAGGAAGCAATTGAAAAAGCAGGTTATAAAGTGAGTGTAAAAAAAGTATTAAGTGAGTAAAAATGGAAATACATGGGGCAAAAAGTATAAGAGGGGAATTAAAAGTTCCAGGTGATAAGTCGATTTCACATAGAAGTGTGATCATATCATCACTAGTTAATAATAACATTGCAATAGAAAATTTCTTGTTCTGTCAGGATTGTATAAAAACTATAGATATCTTAAATAAATTAGGGGTAAAAATTGAAAAAATAAATGGTAATTTAATAGTATACGGCAGGGGTATTAAAAACCTCAAGGAACCTGATGAAATACTGGATGTTGGAAATTCAGGAACCACAATAAGAATAATGAGCGGTGTTCTGGCTGCAACTAATTTCATGTCTGTATTAAGTGGTGACAGGTCAATAAACAACAGGCCCATGAGAAGAATAATGGAGCCGCTTATGGAAATGGGGGCAAAAATAAGTGGAAGAGAGAATAATTCAAAAGCTCCTATAGTTATATTTGGAAATAATAATTTGGAAGGAAAAAAATTTGAACTTAAGGTGTCAAGTGCACAGGTTAAATCCTGTATACTTATGGCAGCGCTTAACGCAAAAGGTACCACCGAAATAATTCAACCTCAAGTTTCAAGGGATCATACAGAGCGTATGCTCCAGTACTTTGGAGCGGATATTACATATGATGGTAAATACACAAAATTAAATCCGGGTAAAAAGTTAATCGCCAGAAAAATTTATATACCCGGCGATATTTCTTCAGCAGCTTTTTTTATTGTTGCAACTCTAATTTTAAAAGATTCACATACTATTATAAGAGATATCGGTTTGAATCCCACCAGAAGCTATTTTGTAGAAATTCTTGAAAAGATGGGTGGTAAGATAGTTATTAAAAATAAGAGAATTATAAATAATGAACCGGTTGTGGATATTGAAATTTTTTCCAGTAAATTAAATTCTATAGAAATAGAAAAAGAAAAAATCCCTACTATAATTGATGAGATACCGATATTGTGTGTGGCTGCGGCTGTTGCCAGGGGTAAGACAGTAATTAGAGGTGCCGAAGAACTAAGATATAAGGAAAGTGACAGAATAAGGTCTATTGTAAGCCAGTTTAAAAAATTAAAGGTAAACATAGAGGAAAAAGAGGATGGTATGGTAATAAAAGGAGATGAAAATTTCCGGGCAGGTGAGGGAATAGTGGAGAGCTTTTGTGATCATAGGATTGCGATGTCTCTTTCGATACTGGCTTTGCTATCAACCGGAAATGTAACCATCCTTGATTCTGATTGTATCAATACGTCCTTTCCCGATTTTAGATATAATCTAAAAAAAGTCCTGGCACAGTAAGATAGGAGAGAATAGTATAATATTAAAAGAATGTATATTGATTAAATAATGCCTAAAAACATTATTACAATAGATGGACCTGCCGGAAGCGGTAAAAGCACAGTAGCCAAAATTTTAGCCAGAGAATTGGGTTTAAAATATGTTGACACCGGTGCCATGTATAGGGCAATTACCCTTATTGCCCTTCAGAATAAAATAGATTATAAGGATGAAAGGTCCATATTAAAGCTTGCCAGAAATGTAAATCTTGAGCTTGATAGCAATTCAGCAGATGAAAATAAATATACTGAAGTAAAAATCGATGGAAAAGATGTAACTAATAAAATTAGAAGCATTGAAGTGGGAGCCGCAGTTTCTATTGTTTCTAAATTATCGGGAGTTAGGAAATACCTCGTAAGTCTCCAGAAAAAGTTTATAGAAGATGGTAATGCTGTCCTTGAGGGAAGAGATACAGGAAGTGTGGTGTGTCCGGATGCAACATTAAAGATATTTCTGACTGCAAGCTTGAGCGTAAGAATAAGGAGAAGAGATTTGCAGGTCAGAGAAAAGGGGCAGTTTTTAAAAAAAGAAGTAATTAAAAATGAAATTATTAGCAGGGATAGGATTGATAGCAGCAGGAAAGACAGTCCACTGAGAATACCGGAAAACGGAATTATAATTGATACATCCAGATTATCAGTAAGAGAAGTTGTTGATGAAATTAAGAAATTATATTTTGAGAGAATAAATGTTAAAAACAAAGCACAGTAAATCCTATTTTATTTTATACAGAATAGTACAATTCGTGCTAAAAGTTATTTTTACGCTTTTATACAGGGTAGAGAAGATAGACTTATATAAAGTACCCGTTAAAGGCAGTCTGATAATATGCTCAAACCATATAAGTTATGTTGATCCGGTGATAATAGGGGCATTTATTCCAAGGTGCATTTATTTTATGGCAAAAAAAGAATTATACAGCAGTAAGTTTTTGTCCTCTCTAGTAACATTTTTTAATGCTTTTCCTGTGAGCCGTCAGGCTTTTGACAGAAAAGCATTTTATACCTCATTTGAAATTTTAAAAAACGAAAACGTTCTGTGTTTATTCCCGGAAGGTACAAGATCTACTGATGGTATCTTAAGAAAGGGAAAGAAAGGTTTAGGATTTATATCGGCAGTTAGCAGTACTTCCATTTTACCTGTAGCTCTTAGTGGAACGAATAAAATAATTCAAAAACCCCACAAGAGAGTATTTTTTCCAAAAATCAAACTGATTATTGGAGATATAATAGATGTCAAGCATATTTTAAAAGAGCACAATAAAAAAGAAGCAGTAAGTATAATAGTTGATAGAACAATGAAAGAAATAAGTAAAATATATAATAAGATAAAATAGAAAGTAAAGGTTCTTAAGAATAAATATGAAAGTAAAAACTGCAAGACATTCGGGATATTGTTTTGGTGTAAAGAGGGCTCTAAAAATATTAAACGGAATATTAAAAGAAAATCAAAATAAAAAAACTAAAATTTTTACCCTTGGTTCTATTATTCATAATTCAGGAGTAACAAGTGAGCTGGCAAAAAAAGGTTTGATTTCAGCTAGAGAATTAAAAGAAATAAAACCTGGCAGCATTTTTATTATAAGATCACACGGGATGTCCCCAAAATTAATAAATGAGATTAAAAAAAAGAGTGTAGAGATTATTGATGCAACCTGCCCTTTTGTAAAAAAGGCTCAGGCCAGAGCTGAAGCTCTCAGCAAGGACGGATACTTTGTTCTGATTATTGGTAATAAAAACCATCCTGAGGTAATTGGAATAAAAGATCATATATTAAATGAAAATTATATGGTAATAGAAAGCAAAAAGGATGCAGAAAAATTAGTTGATAAGAAAAAAATAGGAGTAGTTGTTCAAACGACACAAACAATAGAGAAACTACGTTTGATTACGGATAAATTACTGGAAAAAACTAAAGAATTGGTCATATATAACACTATCTGCAATACCACTAAAAAAAGGCAGGATTTAGCTAAAGAGCTGGCAAAAAACGTTGATATGATGATAGTTGTAGGCGGGAAAAACAGTGAAAATACAAGACATCTGATGGATATATCAAAAAAGTTTAATGCGTCTACTTATCATATTGAAAATTACAGGGAAATTAAACCGCAATGGTTTAAAAATGTAAAATTGGTTGGAATAAGCGGTGGTGCATCTACGCCGATAGAAGATATAATAGATGTAAAAAAAGCAGTTGAAAAATTATAAATTACTAAAAAAAATAAAAACCTGCAAAAATGACTGCATATTTTGTTTTATAAAACAGCTTCCTAAAAACCTAAGGTCTTCTTTATATGTAAAAGATGACGATTATCTGCTTTCTTATACATACGGCAATTTTATAACTCTTACCAATATTACAGAAGAGGATTTAAATAAAATAATAAAATATAGATTAGAGCCACTCTATATTTCAGTACACAGCTTGAACGAGGACATAAGGGCAGTAATTTTTGGCAATAGAAGAAATATGTCAGGACTGGAAAATCTTGGAATTCTTGATAGAAACGGCATTAAAACAAATATCCAGATAGTACTGTGCCCTGGAATCAATGACGGAAAGGATTTAAAAGACACACTTTTTACATTAATTAACGATTTTAAGAATATATTATCAATAGGTATTGTTCCGGTAGGAATTACCAGATTTAATAATAACGATAATTTAAGACCATATACAAGAAAAAGTGCCTTAAGGATTATAAAAGATGTAAATAGGTTTAAGAAGGATCACGGGTCGTTAAAGAAAGCTCGTAATATTTATCTTTCTGATGAGTTTTATATACTGGCAGGGGTCGGTTTTCCCGGATATGGATATTACGGAGATTTTCATCAGATAGAAAATGGAATTGGGAAAAGTGCTGGTTTTTTAAAACAAGTGGAAGATTATATAAAATATAATTATAATCCTGACAAATCTTATGAAGATAAAAAATATATATTAATAATCACATCAGAATATGGGGAAGTTATAATTAATCACACTTTAAATATTATTTTAAAGAAATTAAGCAGTATTGGAGAAAAGATAGTTTCTTATATTAAAATATTAGTAGTAGAGAATAAATTCTTTGGCGGAAATATAAAAATAACAGGACTTTTAGGAGGGAAAGATATAATATCAAACTTAAGTAAAGAGAAAATAGAAATATATGAGAAGATACTGGTCCCTGACGGCATTTTTAATAAAGAAAATTTGACTATTGATAACTATGCCAGAAAGGATATTGAAAAAATTAGCAGTAATATAAAAGTAATATCTGAAGAAGGTCTTGATTTTATAAAAGAGGTAACATCCTAATTAGGTATAGGCGGTAAGCTATGAGCGGAAATATTCCAAAAGTTGCTATTGTCGGAAGGCCAAATGTGGGTAAATCCACTCTGATAAATAGAATATGCAGAAAAAGTGAAGCAATAGTGCATAAGGAACCTATGATTACAAGGGACCGGAAATATTATAAAACTGACTGGAATGGCATAATATTTTATTTGTTGGATACAGGCGGTATAGATTTAAAATCAAAACTCAGGATGAATATGCAGATATTTTTACAAACTAAAAAAGCAATTGATGAATCGGATATTATTATTTTTATGGTTGATTTAAAACAACCTGTATCTCCTTTAGATGAAGAAATAGCGGCATTACTGAGAAAAACCGACAAAGAAGTGATTTTTACCGGAAATAAATTTGATGACGAAAAAGGAGATTTCTATATAGAAGACTTTTTAAAGTTTGGTTTTGGGTACCCTGTAAAAATATCCGCACTGCATGGAATAAATACAGGTGATCTGCTGGATGAACTAGTCTCTAAATTCAAAGAAGATTCTATAAAAATAGGGGAACATGAAGAAGAGGCTGTTCCGCGTATTTGTATTCTTGGTAAACCGAATACCGGTAAGTCGACGCTATTTAATGCCATAATCAAAGATGAGAGAGCAATAGTCGATGAAATAGAAGGAACAACAAGAGATAGTATTGATAGTATAGTAAAAATAAATAACAGAGATTATAAATTTATAGATACTGCTGGAATCAGAAGGAAAAAGGTGAAGGGAGGAGATATAGAATATTACAGTGAACTCCGAACAATAAGTTCTATAGAAAATTCGGATATAAGTTTGATACTTATAGATTGTACCAAAGAGATCACCGTTCAGGATTTGAAAATTGTAGAGATCTGCATAGAAAAGGGTGTGAGTATTTGCATTATTTTTAATAAAATTGATATAGTGGATGAAGATACCTTAAGTAATGTTACTGAGATGTTTAACCGGAAGCTTAAATTTGCAGGTTATATACCCCTTTTAAAAGTAAGTGCTTTGACCAGGAAAGGAATTGGAAACATTATAAAGATGATAGATAGGCTTATTATAGAGAGAAATAGAGAGGTCCCTGACAGTAAAATTGCAAATTTTTTTAAGGAGCTGGAACATGAGAATACCGGTATTTATTTTAAGGGTAAGAAATTTAAGATTAAGTTTATAAGGCAGTTAAAAACATCACCTCCGGTTTTTTTAATTTTTTCAAATATGGATGCAAAAAGAAAAGTAAATTTGAGAAAATATATAGAAAATAATATAAGGAAAGAGTTCGGTTTTATTGGTACACCTATATATTTAAAGTTCAAATATTAAATTAAAACTAAAGAAATTATGAAAAGAAAAATTACTATAACTATAATTGGTGCCGGAAGCTGGGGAACGACATTGTCAGTAATTCTTGCTAAAAAAGATTATTTTATCAATTTATGGGTGAGAGGTAAAAGCACTTATAAAAATATAAAAAAATTTAAGAAGAACACAAAATATACAGGTGATCTAAGTATACCTGAAAATGTCACACCATTTACGGAACTGGAAAAGGGTTTCGGCAATCCCGAAATCGTAATTTTTGCAGTACCCTCACATGCATTGAGGGAGATAATTAATAAATTTTATAAAATTCTTAAGGAAAACATTAAATATATAAAATGTATATTAAATGTGGCCAAGGGGCTGGAAATTGGAACAAGCCTCAGAATGTCACAGGTGATGGAACAAAAACTTCCTGAAAAACTGGTCCCCAGAATTTGTGTGCTATCTGGTCCTAATATTGCATTAGAGATAGCAAGTGGCTTACCGAGTGTATCTGTAGCAGCATCGTATAATATGGAAGTATTAAAATATATCCAGCCTATATTATCTACTGATAAATTTAGAGTTTATACTAATAAAGATGTAATTGGAGTGGAGATTGGCGGAGCAGTTAAAAACATAATAGCAATCGCGTCAGGCATCTCCGATGGTTTGGGATACAAAGCAAATACCAAGGCGTCTCTTATAACCAGAGGGCTATATGAACTTGCAAGATTGGGAATTAAATTGGGTGCAAATCCAATGACTTTTTCAGGAGTGGCAGGAATGGGTGATCTTATAGCAACATGCATAAGTGAAAACAGCCGGAATAGATATGTTGGTGAGAGAATAGCCAGAGGTGAAAAAATAGATGAAATCATGGGAAGTATGTACATGATTGCCGAAGGCATCAATACCACCAGAGCTGTATATAATATTTCTAAAAAAATGGGTATAGAGGTTCCAATTACTGAATGTATTTATGAGATTATTTATAAAGATTTAAGTCCTGCAGAATCGGTTAACAAACTGATGAAAAGGAAGTTTAAATCTGAGGTTGAAGATATTACTTAGTCTGATAACTTTACTAATTATTTGTATTATCCTAAAATATAAAAAGACGGGACGTGGCGCAGTTTGGCTAGCGCACCAGTATGGGGTACTGGGGGTCGGAGGTTCAAATCCTCTCGTCCCGACCATATATTATATTTAAAATAAAGAATATTATTTTATTAAAAATTTCAATATTTTAAATTTACCTGTCAGTTCAAGAAGAGTGGAAGAAAAAAATAATTACTTTACAGAAATTGGGAGATACAATGTGCAGAATTCAGTAGTTAGAACTGTTGCCAACACGCACCTTATTTATGAGATTGCAGCTAAAAATAATATAAAAGTAATTGAAAAACCAGTTGGATTTAAATATATAGCGAAAGAAATGTTAAAAGGTAATATAATAATAGGTGGAGAGGAGAGCGGGGGATTGAGCGTAAAAGGCCATATTCCAGAAAAAGACGGTCTTCTTGCAGGTCTTCTCTTAATTGAGATTCAATCATATCTTAATAAGCACAGAAGGAATTTTTATTTATCTGATTATTTAAATGAGATTTATAATAATTTTGGCACATTTTATAATACCAGATTAGATATAATGGTACATGAGTCTAAAAAAGAAAAAATCATTGATTATTTTTCAAGTCTAAAAGGCGAATTGATCAAAAATAAAAAAGTCATAGGGGTTAACACAGTGGATGGATCAAAATTATTATTTGAAGATAAAAGCTGGCTTCTGATAAGACCGTCCGGTACGGAACCACTTATTAGATGTTATGTGGAGTCCACTAATAAAAATAAAATTAATAAATTAATAGGTTAGGAAAAATTATGGAACATAAATCAGAGAGTAACAAAACTGAATCTATTAAAGATAAGAGAATCGAACATATTGAGGAGGTATCCAGCAATATATTAGAAGATATAAAGAAGATACCGGCAGGAAGCAGTGGTCTGGTAATTATAAAGGGTCCCAACATAGGGGATAAGTTTTTAATAAATAAGTCCAAACTCACTATTGGAAGAAACCCTGAATCGGATATATTTCTTGATGATATAACTGTTTCCAGGAAGCATGCGGTGCTTAAGAAATATGGTGAATATTTTAATATAAAAGATGCAGGAAGCTTGAATGGAAGTTATATAAATGGTGAAATAGTTGATGATGCAGTATTGAAAGACGGTGATAGAATACAGATTGGTAAATATATATTCTTATTTTTCAGTCCTGGCAAGAAGGGTTAAATGAATAAAGAAGTACCGGAAAAAAAATATCTTACCATAGGTAAGGTAGTAAAAAATTTAAAAAAACTATATCCTGGTTTAACTGATAGTAAGCTCAGGTTCTTAGAATCCGAAGGTCTCCTGTCACCTAAAAGGGCATTGAACAAATATAGGATCTTTTACAGGTATGATATAGAAAAATTAAGTTTTATATTAAAGATGCAAAAGGATCTTTATATGCCCTTAGATGTTATTAAAGAGAAGCTGAAATCAAGGGATTTTAAAAAGTTTATTAGTGAAGGTAAGTCTATAGAAAATCTTCAGCTTAAATTGGGTGAAGAATTCAAGCCTGAATATGGACCAAAATTATTTTCTCCGGATGATATCAGCAAGAAATTTAAATTATCAGTATCTTTTATAAATGACTTAATGAAAAATGAAATTGTTGATTGGAGTGAAGAAGATGGAAAATATGTCTTAGGGAAAGATGATATTGATATTTTAAATCTGGTAAGTGAATTGTCAAAATACGGAATACAGGCAAAACATTTAAAATTATTTGAAAATTTTGCCAGCCGTCATTCCTCATTCATTCAACAAATAATTTTCCCACTGCTTATGTCCAGTAAAAAAGATGCTCATACCAGAGCAATCAAAATTATAAATAAATTGGAAAAAATACTTTGTGACTTTCAAGAGCTTTTAGTAAAAAAAGAAAATAGGAAGTTTCTGGAAAAATATAAATGATAGAAAGCGGACCTTCGGTTTCAGTTCATAAAAATTTAAAGGCATACTGTATATTTGTATATTTCCTTATTTTTCTTCTACTTATTTCTTTTTTCTTTTTTATAAACCCTTATAAAATTTATTGTGATTCATATGATGCTCTTTATAATGATAAAATTGACATAGCTGCCGAGTCGGCAGTAATTGTTAATTATGAAACAGGAGATATTCTATGGGAGAAGAATTCTTCAAAGTCGATGTATCCGGCAAGCTTAACAAAAATGCTCTCATCGATCGTCGCTATTGAAAATATAAAAAATTTAGAAGAAATTACTGAGATTTCTAAGAATGCTTCAGGAAGAAATCATTCCGCGTTTAAATTCAGAGCTGGCGATAAAATAAACTTGATGGATCTTCTTAAAGCCTCTCTTATAAGTTCCCATAATAACGCTATAGTTGCACTAGCAGAATATGTTTCCGGAAGTGAAGAAGATTTTATAGAACTGATGAATAGCAAGGCAAAGGAAATAGGTGCAGATGATTCTTTCTTTCAAAACACAAACGGATTGGATGATGGATTTCCATACCACAAATCGACAGCAGTGGATATAGCTAAAATTGCCGGTTACTGCATGAATAATGAATTATTCAGAAAAATTGTCGGTACCAGAGAAGACACTATTAAAAAAAATAACGAAGAAATTAATATTACAAATACAAACATGCTTCTTGATTATGATTACATAAAAGGTATAAAAACCGGTAGTACTAATAATGCGGGTTTCTGTATAGCACTCTATTCCGAGAAAGATGATTTAAAGCTTATTACCGTAATTTTAAATGATAGCTCTCAGAATAAGAGAGATAAAGATGCATTAAAACTGTTGGCATGGGCTTATAATAATTTAAAATATATAAAAATTATAGATTCAGAGCAGCCGGCAGTAACTGTAAATACCGGTGATCAAACCGTATTAGATATAGATTTATATCCCGATACTGATTATATAAAGCTCATAAATATAAAGAGTGATATGGTAGATATAAAAAATAAGGTAAATAATAATATTACTTTACCTATTGAAAAAAATAAGGCTCTGGGCTCGACGGATGTTTTTATAAATGATAAAAAGATAACAGAAATTAATTTAATTTCCAGAGAAAATATCGGCAGCGAGTACATTTATCAGCAGTTATCTGATGCCGGAGAAAAACAGTCCAGGTTTATACTAATATCTTTATTAGTATTTTACTTTTTGATAATTATAACTATAATGGTTAGAAATTTATTATTAAAAAGAAATACATAAGATAAGAGCGGAGGTATATCAAATTGAATTTTAGAAATAATAAGAAACATATAAATTCTTTACTTATATTGCTGGTTGTACTGTCGGTTATGACCTTAATTTCTATTTTAAGCTTTACAGGTTGCAGAGCGGGTCAGGTAACTGAAGAAGAACCTGTTATTTCGGAACCGGAAGAAGAAGCAGGAGATTCCGAAACAGCTGAGGAGAGTAGTGAAGAGGAACAAGTTGAAGATACAATTACAGGAATGGAAATAACCGGCGATATAAATATCTTAAGCGGTCTTAATATATCCGATACAGTGGGAAGCAGCAGGCCAATAGCGGTAATGATTGAAAATAGTCCCGATTCAAGACCTCAGTCAGGCCTGATATATGCTGATATGGTTTATGAAGTGGTAGATGAAGGAGGAGTAACAAGATATGTTGCTGTATTCTCATCTAATGATGCGGAAATCATTGGTCCCGTAAGAAGTGCCAGGATATATTATGCTGAAATAGCAAGAAGTTTTGACCCTATATATGCTTTCTGGGGAACATATCCTGAAGGATACGATGCAATAAAAATCATGGATATGGACCTTCTAGATGGAAATAGTGATGCTTATGTTCAATATACTGATTCAGGCTGGAGAGACTACAGTAGAATTGATGTTGGAGAAGATACAGCTCATACTGCTTTTATGTCTACTTTAAAGTTAAAAGAAGATGCTAAGGAATACGGGTACTCACTTGATGGGGGACAGTCTCCTCTAAGATTTAAAATAGACGCTGTTGATTCAGAGAGGGGAGATATTTCAGATATAAATATTGTTTTTTCTTATGATAATTTTAATGTGGATTTCGAATATAATAAAGAAAATAATAATTATTTGAAGTTTACCGGAGGATCCCCGCATACTGATTATGAAACCGGTGAGCAGATTGCAGTAAATAATGTTATTGTAATGATAACAAATATTGATGGACCTATAGATGAATCCGGTCATATGGTTGTTAGAACAACCGGAACAAGCGATATAGGTAAAGCCTATTTCTTTATGGACGGGAATGTAATAGAAGGAACATGGGAAAGAACATCAGTTTTTGATCCGTTTAAGTATAAGGATAATGATGGAAATATAATACTCTTTAATTGCGGTTCTACATGGGTGTCATTAATACAGGATACCGCGAGGCTTACATATTAAAAGCTTATATTTAATTATATTGACTATATTTTGAGTGAACAAACTGAAAAAGAATTAGTAAAAAGTAGTATTTTAGGAAAAGAATTATTTACCAGTTCAGATATTAAAGGCAGAATTTCCGAACTGGGAAGGCATATCACGGAGGATTATAAATATAAAAATCTTCTTCTGGTCAGTATTTTAAGAGGCGGAGTTATATTTTTAGCTGATCTGATTAAGGAAATAGATCTTCCTCTAAGCATCGATTTTATGAGTATTTCTGCGTATGGTTTTAACGGCACCTCTACCGGTGTGGTCAGGATTACCAAAGACCTTGATGAATCCATAGAGGGTAAGGATGTATTAATTGTAGAAGATATTATTGACACCGGGCTCACTATAAGTTATCTGTTAAGAAACCTTAGATCAAGATTTCCAAAGAGTATTGAAATATGTACACTACTGGACAGAGATATTAGAAGAATTGCTGATATTAACATTAAATATATCGGTTTTAAAATTGGAGAGAAATATATAGTCGGCTATGGTCTGGATTACAAACAAAAATTTAGAAACCTGCAGTCTATATATGAGCTGAAATTAGATACTGTAAAAAAAGATATCGAATCTTTAAAAAGCAGTTCCAGTATTTGGCCTGACTCTTAACGATACTTCTTCCATAAACGGCTTTAAATTAACAGTTTTATATTCATAAAGTCTTATAAAGATATAGTTTATCGATTTATCCAATCAAGTGTTATATAATTACAGCTAAATATTTTATTTTTTTTGAAGTGAAAATTAAAAAAAATTCTAATTTAATAAAGATGACGTTAGAAGGTGTAAGGATTGAATTGCCTTCTCAAAAGCCAATTCTGCTTTTAAAAGAGGAGAAGGGAAACAGGTACTTACCAATCTGGATAGGACCTTTTGAGGCTTCTGCAATAGCTCTAGAAATGTCTAACATAAAAACACCAAGACCAATGACTCATGATTTAATTATTAATATTATTAATAATCTAAAAATAAGTATTGATAACATTGAGATAACAGATATAAGAAATAATACATTTTATGCCATAATAAATATTAAAAATACAGATAATAAAGTTGTCAGGGTTGATTCGAGGCCATCAGATGCCATTGCCACTGCTGTTAGAAGTAAATGCGACATTTATGTTGAAGAACATGTTTTAGAATCAGGTGGATTAAGAATACAATCAATTGAAGAAGAGGTAAAAAAATTTAAGAAATTTCTTGATCATGTGGAACCTGATGATTTTAAAGATAGGTAAATAACTCTTTATTAATTTCTTTTCATAAAATCCTTAAATAATATCAAAATAATATAAAAAATGCAGATTTTAAATCTTATTTATATTCTGAAAGGCTAAACCATCATGCAGACTTCTATTGACTTTAATAAATATAAATTTTAAAATTACACTAATGTAATTACAATAATGTAATTAAAATTATAATAAGGTAAACAACAAGTAAGAAAAAATTTTTGGAATGGATAATAATATTATAAAAAATTTTTATAGTTCGGTAGAAGTATGTAAAATAATCGGCATTACATACAAACAGCTTGATTATTATGACAGAACTAATTTTATTAAGCCTTCCATAAGTGGGGCAGGGGGTTATGGAAGCAGAAGAATGTATAGTTTTAGCGATTTAATGAAATTAAAGGTTATAAAGAAGTTGATGGAAGCCGGTATAAGTCTTCAAAAATTAAGAAAAACAAAAAAATATCTGGATGAATATGAGAGCAGTAGCCACAGAAACGGTGACGGGCTTTTAAAATTGACGTTAATATCTGATGGAAATACTGTTTATGCCTGTAATTCCGATAAGGCAATAATAGATACATTAAAAAGCGGCCAGGGTGTATTTGGAATTGCTCTGGGGAAAGTATATTCAGACTTAAATGGAGATATAGAGAGATATTTGATTAGAAAGAATAATAAAGACGAAATTGGGGATAAAATAAAAGAAGTTATAGTAAATAAATAATAAAATTGAAGGTTTTTTATAAAACAGTATGAGTAAAAATTTATTAGAAATAAAAGAAAATCTAAATAAAAATAATAAATTAGGTGAGAGATATAAAAGTTCTGAAAATATAAAATTTGCACACGATAGTGAAAAAGAATTTTCCAAGATATTAGATTTTTACAGAATAAAATGGGAATATGAACCAAAAACCTTTATATTAAAAATTGATAAAAAAGGAAATCCAGGGATAAGTTTTACCCCGGATTTTTACCTGCCGGATCTTGATTTATATATAGAACTAACAACTCTTAATCAAAAATTAGTTACAAAGAAAAATTATAAGATAAAAAAAATAAAAGAATTATACCCGGATATAAATATAAAACTATTTTATAAAAAAGATTACAATAGCTTATTGTTTAAATATTTAAATAGATAGAAATTTTTTACAGTTGCACAAGATTTCAAAGTGATTATCTTTATTTTATTCATAATCATTAACATTTATTAATAATAATTTATTTTCTACTTAAAGAATGAAAATTAACACTAATGGCTGTCTGAAGGGTGATGTAAGACATCTATTAAGCAGATACGGCACAATGAAAGGAAAACCAGGCGTCTGGGGAGCTATAAGAATTATACTGATTAAACCGGGGGTTCAGGCTTTAATTTTTTATAGGTTTTATCGTAAACTATACAAAATTAAATTAAGACTTCTGGCTGAAATTTGCAGTAGAATAAATTATTTTTTTAATGGAGCAGAAATAGATCCCGGTGCTGAAATTGGTTCCGGATGCAGAATATGGCATTCTGCCGGAGTAATAATAGGTAGGGGAGTAAAGATTGGAAAAAATGTAAGTATATTTTCTAATGTTACTCTGGGCGGTCTGGGACATTCTATTTTCCACCACGGCCAACCGGGTTATCCTGAAATTGGAGATAATGTAATTTTATATACAAATGTTACGGTACTGGGTCCAGTAAAAATTGGAAATAACTCAACGATTGGGGCACATTCATTAGTTTTGAAATCTATTCCTGCTAATTGTCTTGCATTAGGTAATCCGGCTAAAGTTATTAAAACATCTTAAAATAAATAGATGGAAGATAGTATATTTATTCTAAAAATACTAAAGTTTACATAATATATATTATCGGAAGTTGTTTATTTAATAAAGAATACTTTCATATGCTACTAATATAGCCAATTTAATTAAATTTTGATTATTAATATCGGGTATAGGATAATATCTGATGTCCTGCGTTAATTAATAAATATTATAACAATATTCAGTGGTTGCTAATAAAGAATCTACTAAATTAATATTATTTTAATATTATTACTCAATCTATAATTAATTAAAAATAAACAAACGTGTTATAAATTTTATTAACCGGTACTTCCGAATCCACCCGATCCCCTGCTTGATTCATCCAAATGCTCTACTATTTTTAGCTGAACTTCTTCAATTTTTTTTATAATCATCTGGCATATTTTGTCGCCTTTTTTTATATGAAAAGTATTATTAGGATCATAATTTATGAGAATAGCACATACCTCACCTCTGTATCCGGAATCAATAAGACCGGGTGAATTAACCATTCCTATACCATTTTTAAAAGCCAATCCTGATCTGGGCTGGATAAAACCTGCATAACCCTTTGGTATTGATACTTTTATGCCGGTGGGTATTTTTTTTCTCTCAAACGGTTTTAATTCGCAGTTAGAAGCACTATAAAGATCCAGTCCGGCGTCACCAATATGGGAATACTGCGGTAAAGGAATTGATTTATTAAGCACTTTTATTTTAATGGTTACCATTTATATAAAAAAACAATTAAAAATATTTTTAAAAAATGTTTAAGATTTAATTACCTAAAAATTATATTAAATTATACTATTCAATTTCGATTATAGGAATAATTATAGTTGAATTTCCAGGGATATAATCAGAAGAATCTATATTATTTATTCTCTTAATTTCGCTTACAAATTTTTCTTTGGTCTCATTAGCTGAATATTTATTAGCAAGTTCATTCAAGTTTGTTTCATATTCCAGATTTACTTTTGTATATCTTGTTGTACTTGTGCCGTTAAATTTGTACCTGTTGTAATAGAATGCGGTTATAACCAGAAATACTACAATTATTATAAGAATATATAAAAGTATTTTTTTTGCATTTATCTTAATCATTTCCAACTATTAATACCTCTTTATCGATTTTTTTAATTAATAATTCTTTAGTTATTATTTATTATTCAATTTAACCAAAAACAAAAACCAAACATATGTTCGTTATTATAATACTACCGAACATATGTTTGTGTCAATAGTGAATTAAAAAATTTTGAATTTTCTCTGGTATTATTCAATTTTTATATAACTTTTTTTAGTTATTTGTTAGAATAGGAAATAAATCATTTATATAGTCCCCTACCCGGATATAAATATTTTAATAAATATGAATAGGAGGAATAATGGCAGAAATTCATTATGACAAAGACATTGATATGAATATTTTAAAAGGAAAGAAAATAGCTATAATTGGATACGGCAGTCAGGGACATGCACATGCACAAAATTTAAGAGATAGTGGATTAAATGTAATTGTGGGTGAACTGGAAGAAAGCGAAGCCTGGGATATGGCAAAAGAAAAAAGTTTTGAAGTTTACACTACAGATAATGCTTCAAAAATGGCTGATATTGTAATGTTTCTGGCGCCAGATACCCTGCAGAAAAATATTTATTATAAATTAATAGAGCCAAACCTGGATAAGGGAAATATACTCTGTTTTGCCCATGGCTTTAATATCCATTTTAATCAGATTATTCCCAGGGAAGATATCGATGTTATAATGATTGCACCAAAGGGACCGGGTCATATTGTAAGAAGAATGTATAAGGAAAATAGCGGAGTTCCGGCAATTATTGCCGTTTATCAGGATTACTCAAAAAAAGCCAAAGAGTATTGTCTTGCTTATGCCAAAGCCTTAGGATCTGGAAGAGTGGGTATAATAACCACTACATTTAAGGAAGAAACGGAAACCGATCTATTTGGAGAACAGGCTGTCCTCTGCGGAGGTACAACCGAACTTATAAGAGCCGGATTTGATACTCTGGTTGAAGCTGGATACCAGCCAGAGATAGCATATTTTGAGGTTTTAAGTGAATTAAAACTAATAGTAGACTTGATATATGAAAGCGGAATATCCGGGATGAGATACTCTATAAGCGATACCGCAGAATATGGTGATATGGTAAAAGGCAAGGAGATTATTACAGCTGAGACAAGAAAAAATATGAAAAAAGTACTTGAAGATATTCAAAGTGGAGCTTTTGCCAGAGAATGGATACTGGAAAACAAAGCCGGCAGGCCGGTATATAATGCAATTAAGGAAAAGGAAGAAAATCATCTTGTAGAAAAAGTAGGAAGAGAACTTAGAAAAATGATGACCTGGATTAAAAAAGATGAAGAATAAATAATCGAATGTAAAAGCGAACCTATGTTTGCTTTTGATTTGCTTTTTTGTTATAATAACTAAAATTGAAAAATTATTTATTTACTTAAGGTAAATTATGGAAGAGAATATCAGCTCCAGGCAGGAAAGAATATTAAAGTTCATAAGTAAGAAAATAAAAGAATCCGGGTATCCTCCGTCTATAAGAGAGATAGCAAAGGCAGTTGATCTAAGCTCCTCTGCAACAGTTCATTCCCATTTAAAGAAACTTGAAGAAAAAGGATACCTGAAAAGAAATCCATCAAAACCTCGTGCTATTTCCCTTCTGTCCAGACAGGAAGATAAAACAATTGACCGCGGTTTTGATAACATGGTATATGTTCCTGTAATTGGGAACATAGCAGCCGGCAGGCCAATTTTAGCGGATGAAAACATCGAAGACTATTTCCCCCTTACATCGGATTTTATAAAAGGGAAAAAAGATGTATTTATTCTTCATGTAAGAGGAGACAGTATGGTTAATGCAGGTATACTGGATAGAGATTATATTATTGTAAGAAAACAGGAAAATGCCATAAACGGGGAAATAATCGTGGCTTTGCTGGAAAATGAAGCAACAGTAAAAAGATTTTTTAAAACCGATAAAAAGATAAAATTAATGCCTGAAAATGATTATATGGAACCTATTGTGGTAAACGATGTAAAAATACTTGGAAAAGTAATTGGGGTAATTAGAAAATATTTCTAGACAATTTTGGCTTTCCTGCTCTCCCTTCCTCTGTATATGTATCTGGATAACATAGGACAATATTTTGAATTCATATGTAAGTTTAATATAGCGCTGTCTTCTATGTTCCTGCGTCCCAGAACCTGGCAATTGTTATAAATAAAAGACATAATTTTATTTTCATTATAGGGAATTTTTACAACTATATGTAAATAATGTTTTTCAGTTATTTTTTTTATCCTTGAATATAGTTCAGACAGCTCATTTCTTTTTAAAGCAGAAATAAATACTGCGTCTTTATATTTTATTTTTAAACTGTTTAACTCCCCGCTTCTTATTTTGTCTATTTTGTTAAATACCAGTACTATAGGTTTTTGCCCTACTTCAATTTCTTTCAGTACCTCTTTAACGCTGTAAATATTATTCTCAAAATCAGGTTTGCTTATATCGATAACCAGTAGTAACAGGTCCGATCTTTTTACTTCCTCAAGAGTGGATTTAAAGGATGCTATCAGCTGGTGTGGCAATTTTTCTATAAATCCCACTGTATCTGATATCAGGATTTCAGAATTATGGTATATTTTTAATTTTCTTGTAGTTGAGTCAAGAGTAGAAAAAAGCCTGTCTTCTACATAAGCATTTGAATCAGTAGTAGAATTAAGAAGTGTAGTTTTACCACTGTTAGTATATCCCACCAGTGCGATTTGAAATACTTTTCTTTCTTCTCTTTTTTTTCTTTGCGTATCTCTCTGAATACCTATCTGGTGTATTTTCTTTTCAAGCTGGCTGATTCTCTTTCTTATTTTTCTTCTGTCTACTTCAAGCTTGGTCTCACCAGGGCCTCTGGTACCAATTCCACCACCTAATCTTGAAAGTTCAATCCCCTTACCGGTTAGTCTTGGAAGAAGATAGTTTAACTGAGCCAATTCTACCTGAAGCTTGCCTTCCCTGCTGTGTGCCCTCTGGGCAAAAATATCAAGAATCAATGCAGTTCTGTCAAGAACCTTTGTATCAAGTTTTAATTGAAGATTTCTCTGCTGGGTAGGGGTAATTTCGTCATCAAAGATAACCAGTTCTATTTCTTTACTAGCTATAATATTTTTTAATTCCTCTAATTTTCCTGTACTTATAAAATATTTGGGATTTGGCTTTTCTTGTTTGCAGTATAATACTTCTTCAACCTCAGCGCCGGCGCTAAAAGATAAATTTTTTAATTCCTCTATATTTTCGCTTATGGTCTTATTGTATAAAGGCTTTACTATAGTATTTTTTTTAAAACTTTTAAAATTTATAAAAACTAAAATTACTTTTTCTCTTATCATGGGTTATTTTGTCGTTGTCACTACCTTATAATACACCTTATCCTGTTTAAAGCTTCCTCCAGTCTACTGTCACTTAAAGTTAATGAAATTCTGATATATCCTTCACCGTTCTTTCCAAAAGCACTACCCGGAGTTACTACTACATTCGCCTTCTCAAGTATCATTTTAGAAAATGATACTGATGTGAACCTTTTAGGGACTTTTGCCCATAAGTATATAGTAGCATTGGAATTGTAATAATCAATTCCGATATCATCCAGTGCTCTTTTAACCATTTCTCTTCTCTTATTATAAATTCTATTATTGTATTCTGTATGTCTTTCATAATTTTCAAAGGCTTTAACAGCAGCGTACTGAATAGCATTAAAGACACCGGAATCAACGTTGGTTTTATATTTGCCCAGGCTTTCTATTATTGCCTGGTTACCAACTGCGTATCCGATTCTCCATCCGGTCATATTAAAAGTTTTAGAAAGTGAATTTAATTCTATTCCTACATTCTTTGAACCTCCTGCGTTTAAGAAACTCATTGGTTTATTTTCGCCCCAGTAAGTGTCCGAATAGGCGTTATCATGACAGATGATGATATTATTCTTTTTTGCAAAATCCACTATTTTTTCAAAAAAGCTTATATCGCAGGTTGCTGAAGTTGGATTGTTAGGATAATTAAAATATAAAATCTTTGCTCTCCTAGCTACTTTTTTACCGATAACATCTATGTCAAATAAAAATTTATTTTTTTCTTCAAGGGGTATTGTATATGGTATGCCGCCTGCAAATATAGTGCTTATTTTGTATACTAAATACGAAGGATCAGTCATAATTGCATAATCACCGGGATTTATATAAGTATACGCCATATTTGATATGCCTTCTTTTGAACCCATAAGCGGTATGACTTCCCTGTCCGGATCAAGTATCACATTAAATCTTTGGAAGTAAAATCTGGATACCGCTTCTTTAAAAATCTTTAAACCATAGCTTGAAGGATATCTGTGGTTTTCCGGATTGTTTGCTTCCCTGCAGAGGGCTTCAATAATATCTTCTGATGTCGGTATGTCAGGATCACCAATACCAAGACTAATTACATCCAATCCTTCTTCTTTTTTCTTATTTATCATCTTATCAATTTCAGCAAATAAATACGGAGGCAGCAATTTTAATCTTTCAGACTCTTCAAAATGCATTACTTCCCTCTTTCGATAAAAATTATATTTTATAAATAGTACTGGCCATCAAAACTATAGTCTACTTTACCCTCCAGATAGACTTCTGAATCAGGACAGTTCCAGATAATAATAAGTTTTCCTCCGGGCATATTAACGGCTATTTTTTCTCTTTTAATTTTTTTTAATTTTACGGCGCAAACCCCTGCTGCGCATGCACCGGTACCGCAGGACAGGGTTTCCCCTACTCCCCTTTCCCATACTCTCATATTCAATTCTTTGTTACTGTTAATTTGAATAAACTCTACATTGGTTTTATTGGGAAAAATATTATGGTTTTCCAGCCTGGGACCCCATTTATTTACAGGAAAAGTGTCCAGGTTTTCTTTTTCTTCCAGAAATACTACACAATGAGGATTACCCAAAGAAATACAATTTATATAAAAATTTTTTGAATCTACGGTTATTTTATAGTTAAGAACCTCGTACTTATTTTTTATTTTTACCGGAATGTTTTCGGGCCTGAATTCAGGACTGCCCATACCTACTTTTATGTTTCCAACTTTATTATTTTCAATATCCAGAAATATTTTCTTTATCCCTGCAAGTGTTTCAATGTTGATATTGTTACTGTTTATCAAATTCTTTTCATAGGCAAATCTTGCCATGCATCTTATGCCGTTTCCACACATTTCTGCAACTGAACCATCCCGGTTATAATATTCCATTTTTAAGTCAGATATTTTTGATTTCTTTACCAGTATCAGGCCGTCTGCTCCAATACCTAAATTTCTATTGCACATTTCGGTTATTTGACTTACGGATAATTTTATTTGATTTTCCGTTGCATCTATTATAATAAAATCATTACCCTGACCGTTCAATTTTGAAAATTTAATTTTTTCCACTTTTTATACTCGTCTGTATTATTTTAAAAATATCTCCGGTTAAGTTAAAAATGTTATCATAATTATCCACTCTTATCCAATTGATTTTTGGTTCGGAGTTAAACCAGGTCATCTGTTTTTTAGCCAATCTTCTGGTATTTTTCTTAACCTCGGTAGTACAGCTCTCAAGTGTTATCTCTCCTTTTAAATACTTTAGTACTTCCTTGTATCCGACAGCCTGTAAAATGCTATTGCAGTTTTCAAAACCTTTATCAACCAGTCTTTTTACCTCCGATACAAGTCCTTTTTCAAACATTGCCTCCACTCTTTTTTCAATATTTTTATAAAGCCTCTCTCTTTCCATCTTAAGGCCGATAAAAATAGCGTCATAGGCAGATTTTTTATTTTTCCAGGTATTCTGCAAACTGGAAAAGGGCAAACCTGAAATCTCATGAACCTCTAGCGCTCTTATTATCCTCCTCCTGTCATTTTCACTTATTTTTTTTGCGTATTCCGGATCTATCTTTTTTAATTTTAAATAGTATTTCTTAATATCATTACTCTTTATTTCTTCTTCTAATCTCTTTCTTACCTCATTATTTTCACCGGGTACCATGTCCATGCCATTTATTACTCCTTTTATATAAAGTCCTGAACCTCCTACAAGTAGCGGGATTTTACCTTTCTTAAAAAAATTTTTATCTATTATATCATTGCATATTTCTCTAAATTCTATAACACTCAAGTTATGATCAGGCTCAAATATATCTGTCATAAACTGCTTTATTCCATGATTTTCTGTATTGTATTTATCGGTACCTATATCCATACCTTTATAAACCTGCATTGAATCTACAGAAATAATATCTGTACCCAGTAATTTGGCCATTATAATTCCAACTTTGCTCTTACCCGTGCAGGTTGGTCCGCAAATAACAATAACCTTTTTTAAGTCTGTAAGTTTCCCGATCAGCTCATTTAAACCAATATGGTTATTCTTTAATCTGGTTTTAATTGATTTCAATCCGGAATTTTTTATAATTTCCATTTTTACTATTATTATTAAAAATAATTTTAATGTGTTAATTCTCCCATTAAATAGAATGTTTTAGCGCCGGTTATCATAACCCGTACAACTTTTCCGGTAAGACTGTCATCACCCTTACAATTTACAATAGTGTTATTTTCCATCCTGCCCTCCAGCAGCAAACCATCTTTTCTACTTTTACCTTCAACTAATACTTCAAAATTTTTGCCGACAAACTTTTTATTTTTTTCATAAGAAATTTTATTTTGAGTTTCAACGAGTTCTCTAAACCATTTTCTTTTTTCATCAGGCGGTGTATAATCCTTCATCTTTGATGCTTTAGTTCCTGCCCTGGAAGAATATATAAATGTAAATGCTCTGTTAAATCTTACTTCTTTTACCATATCCAGAGTCTTTAGAAAATCTCCCCTCGCTTCTCCCGGAAAACCGACTATAATATCGGTGGTAATAGCACAATCGGGAATTTTCTTTTTTATATCTTTTATAATATTAAGATAATCTTCCCTTGTATAATTTCTGTTCATTTCCTTTAAAATCTTATTTGAACCTGCCTGCAGAGGAAGATGAATATGTTTTACAATATTATCTCTGTCCTTGATAATGTCGATGAGGCTTTTAGAAAAATCTTTAGGATGAGAAGTCATGAATCTGATTCTTTTAAGTCCTTTTATATCCGATACTTTTTCCAGCAGTTCTGAGAAAGTACAGAGTTCATTTAGATTCTTTCCGTAAGAATTGACATTCTGACCGAGAAGGGTTACTTCAATTACTCCCCGGGACACCAGTTCTTTAATATTTTTTATAATTTTTCCCGGTTCTACAGATTTTTCATTACCCCTTACGAAAGGAACTATGCAATATGAACAATAATTATCACATCCAATGGTTATGGGTACGAATGCTTTAAAATTCTTTTCTCTTTTTACCTTATAAAGATCAGAGTCAAAACCATTATTTTCAACAGAACATATGCTTTTAACGGTTGAAACTCGCCTTTTTATTAACTCCGGGAGCTCTGCAATATTATGTGTACCAAAAACAATATCAACAAAAGGGAAATCTTCTATTAATTTTTCCTTCAGGTCTTGAGCGGTGCAACCACCGATACAGACTATGATATCCCTATTTTTATTCTTTAAAACTTTTAAATTTCCAATATGGCCGTACAGCCTGTTTTTTGCTTTTTCCCTTACAGTGCAGGTGTTAATCACAATGAGGTCAGATGCAGCAATATCATAGGTCTTTTCATATCCCTCATTTTCAAGTAGATATATGATTCTTTCAGAATCATTTTCATTCATCTGGCATCCAAAGGTTTCAATATATACTTTCATAATTATGAATAACCTTACTTAAAAATGATATAGGCAAACTTAAAAAGGCTGTTTAACTAGGAATTAGAAAATCATTTGGATTCAATATTAAGAACAATAGCGGTCTTCACTTCGCCGTTAACTTCGATATCTCTAAAATAAGGTATACATACAAGTTCCTGGCCGGTAGGAGCTATAAATCCTCTGGCTATGGCGATACCTTTAATAGCCTGATTTAATGCTCCCGCACCTATGGTTTGTATCTGAATCCTGATGTTGCTCCTGATCATTCCCGCTATTGCACCCGCTACTGAATTAGGTTTTGATTTTGAAGAAACCTTAAGCAATTTAATATTATTGTCCATGTTATTATTCTTGCTATTTTAATTTTTATTCTTTTTGCTTCAATTCAACTGATAGTTTTAGAATATTATTTGCCTTCTTATATTCTGTGTTTTTACCTGTAGTAATAAAATATTTATCGCCTAATTCTTTAATTTTATCTTCTACGGTTTTAATTATACATCTTATCTCTTCATCTTTAAACCTGCTTGCCAATTTAGATTCATCGTAAAGAATTAATTTTCTTTCAGGCTTTTTACTTTCTTTATTTTCATCCGGACTGCTAATTTGTTCCCTTAAGTCACTATCCAGATTAATTTTAAGAGGTTCCAATGCCCTAATTTCATTATATATAATCCTTTGAATACCTCTCTGGGATATATCCATGTTGAATATGTTTCTGGAAATAATATCCATAAGATTATAATTATCAGTAAGTATGGGAATTTCGGTTACTTTTATATTATTTTTTTTTATAAAGCTATTTAATTCATCCCAACGGTCAAATTTGGGAAAACTGTCGTATTTGCCATCTTTTTTTAGAGATTCTCTCATAGTAGTAAGTATCTGGGTTGGACTTCCATAAAAGAAATTAATACCCCTGTTCTGAAGCTGGAACTCAATTATGGTTTTTATTATATTATTTACACCGCCGATAATATTTATATCACCATCCATTTTAATTATCTGCGGCACCATGGATTGGTCCTTTTTTTCTGGAATTTTTAAGAGATCTATATCTATGTAAAAGGAAGCGCCTTTTGATCTTTCGGAAAAAATTATTCTTATATCATCTGCGTTTAATTTTATTGAAAATAGTGCCATTCCCCGGCCATGAAATCCATAGGGGTCCTTTATTCCATCTTCAAGTTTTGAAGTAACTCTTGACTGGAAAATAAGATTCTGCATTTTGGGGGGAATACCGATGCCGTCATCTATGAAATAAATTTTTCTTCTTTTTTCTTCAACTTTTTTTGTTCCGATAAATATATTTTCACTTCCTGCATCCCGGCTGTTACGGAGTAGCTCCAATATTATATCTTCAACGCAATTTATATCCTGAAAGGCCTGTCTTCTTTCAGCTTCTGAAATTTTTAACCTGACATATCCATTACCTAAATCTTCTTCGATATTCAGCGAGTCTTTTATTTTTAAATCAGACAGGAATTTCTTTAAATCGGAACTATTTTGCATATTCAACTGCTCTGCTTTCCCTTATTACAGTTACTCTTATCTGCCCGGGATATTCCATTTCTTTTTCTATTTCTCTTGCTATTTCTTTAGCCAGTACAATAGACATTTCTTCATTAACTTCTTCAGGTTTTACCATAACCCTTATTTCCCTTCCGGCCTGTATGGCATATGCCTTTTCTATTCCTTTAAATTCAGTAGCAATTTTTTCCAGGCTTTCCAGCCTTTTAACATAACTTTCCAGTGTCTCTCTTCTGGCACCGGGCCTTCCACCCGATATCTGGTCAGAAGCCTGTATAATCACATCCAGTACTGATTTAACTTCAACTTCATTATGATGTGATTCAATTGCATGGCATATTTCTTCATCTTCATTAAGTCTTTTTGCCAGTTCAGCTCCGATTATTGCATGTGATCCTTCTATATCATGTGTTAGTGCCTTGCCGATGTCATGAAGAAGTCCTGCTCTTTTTGCCTTTTTAATATTCATGCCAAGTTCGGCTGCAATTATACCTGCAATATAGGAAACTTCTTTTGAGTGAAGCAGTACATTTTGACCATAACTGGTCCTGTATTTTAATCTTCCCAGTACTTTTACAATTCCAGGGTTTAATTCAGATATTCCTGCATCAAAAACAGCCTGTTCTCCTTCTACTTTAATCTCATTATTAATAATTTTACTTGCTTTTTCATACATTTCTTCAATTCTTGCAGGATGAATTCTTCCGTCCATTATTAAATTTTCAAGTGTTATCCTGGCAATTTCTCTTCTTACAGGATCAAAAGAAGATAATATTACAGCCTCTGGAGTATCATCCACAATTATGTTTATACCGGTAAGATTTTCAAATACTCTTATGTTTCTGCCCTCTCTTCCAATTATCCTTCCCTTCATTTCATCGTTGGGCAGATTTACAACCGATACAGTAGTTTCACTCACATGATCAAGCGCACACCTCTGTATGGCCTGTGAAATTATTTTTTTGGCCATAGTATCGGCTTCTTCTTTTAGCCTGGCCTCAATATTTCTGATTTCTTTTGCAGATTCATATCTTGCTTCTTCTTCTATCTTTTTGATTAGAATTGCTTTTGCTTCTTCTTTGGTGAGTTCGGCAATAGCCTCGAGCTTTAGTATTTCTTTATTTAATACTTCATCCAATTTTTTATTTTTACTGTCAAGTTCTTCTTTTTTTTGATTAACTGCCTGTTCTTTCTTTTCCAGGTAATGAGATTTTTTCTCGATGGAATCTTCCCTGCTTAACAATCTGTCTTCCATTTTCCTAAGTTCAAGTCTCTGTTTTTTAATTTCTTCCTCTGCGCTTGTTTTTAAATTTTGAATTTCCTCTTTTCCTTCCAGCATCATTTCTTTTTTAACAGTCTGTGCCTCTTTTTTAGCATTATTAAGCATTAGATTTGCTTTTTGCTCTGCAGAACTCAGTTTTGAATCTATTATGTATTTTCTGTAAAAAAAGCCTATGAAAAAACCTAATATTATCGCAATTCCAAGTGCAATTATTTTTATTAATAAATCCATTTTAAAAACCTTTCTTTCAAATAAAAAAAGTCGAGCCAATTACCCGACTTATAAATTAATTTGCACTAGTTATTTTTAAATTAAATATGTTTAATACTTATTAAATCTAATATCTATATATCGTAGATACAATTATTTTACTTTAAAAACCAACACATAAACATTAAATACATATATATTAAATCGGCTGTTAACCTGCTTCCCTGTTTATTATTTAGCTATAATTATCATTAGCATCTAAAAAAAATTAATACAACATCTATTATCAAAATTCGTTATTTTTCTTTTATTGTATAAAACTACCTTTTTATGCTAATAATACCTCTTATAATCAGTGCAAACTAAATTATAAATCAAGTATTTTCAATACTGATATTAATTATTTTTATTTTAACTATAGCGCCAGTTTAAGTCAACACAATTTAACCTGGTTTTATTTTTACTGACACTTATTTTTTTATATATTGTTTTTCTATCAAGTCATTTAGTATTTGAATGATGACACAGATTACGGAATATTCTTACATACTTAATTTTTAACGATTATTTTCCTGAAAAACCTTTTACCTTTCTGGATTACTTTTCCATTGATATTATTTAAATTAAATTCCAGATTCGGATCATTAATTTTCTTATCATCAACTTTTATTCCTCCCTGAGCAATCAGTCTTCTGGCTTCGCTATTGGATTTGACAAGGCCGGAATCTACCAGTAACTTAACCAGACCTGCTTTTTTACCTTTTATGTCTTTCTGATTTATAATGTACACTTCAACTTTTTCCGGAACTTTCTTCTTTTTAAAAATCAAATCAAAATTTTCTTCAGCTTTTAATGCATCCTTATTATTGTAAAGATTTTCTACTATTATTTTAGCCAGTCTTCTTTTGGCGATAGAGGGATTTAATTTGTCATTTTTTATATTATCCTCAATCTTTTTGATTTCTCTACTGTTAAGTGTAGTCAGAAGCTTAAAGTAGTCTATCATGATGTTGTCCGGGATAGACATTACTTTACCAAAAATTTCTCCGGGCTGTTCAAATACTCCTACATAATTTCCCAGGCTCTTGCTCATTTTCTCAATACCGTCAGTACCAACCAAAATAGGCATTGTAATTGCAATCTGAGGTTTCTGACAGAATTCTTTTTGCAATTCTCTACCCATTAAAAGGTTAAATCTCTGGTCGGTTCCGCCTAATTCCACATCGGCTTCTATTGCAACCGAATCATATGCTTGCATTATTGGATAAAGGAATTCCATAATTGCTATTGGTATATTACTTTTATATCTTTTTTTAAAATCATCCCTTTCCAGCATTCTGGCAACCGTAAATTTCGAGGTTAGATTTATAATATCTTCAAATCTCAAATTCTGCAGCCATTTAGAATTTTTAAGAATTTCGGTTTTTTCAGGTGTAAGGATTTTAAAAGCCTGTTCCACGTAAGTCTTTGTATTTTTTTCTATAGTATCAGCATCTAATTTCGGCCTTAAGGCAGACCTGCCTGACGGATCGCCTATTCTTACGGTGTAATCACCGATTATTAGAATAGCTTTATGGCCCAGATTCTGGAATTGTCGGAGTTTATTTAGAACAACGGTATGCCCCAGGTGGATATCAGGAGCGGTCGGATCTAATCCTAATTTAACCCTCAAAGGTCTGTCTTTCTCTATGGCTTTTTCGATTAAGGGTTTTAGTTCTTCTTTAGTTAAAATATCATCAGTCCCGGATATTATTACTTCTAATTGTCTTTGTAAATCTTTTTCCATTTATTACTTTCCATTAACTTATTAAAAATTAAAAAATTAAAATAAATATTAACATAATGTTTATACCTATGTCTATTTAAGAAGATCTAAAAATTTTCAAGTAGTATCTATTAAATTATGACCGTATTGTTATTTGACTGAATTTTATATAAAATTTCTTAAGTTATAATTTAGTAATATTTTAAAGAGAATCCTTAAAAATGAATTCTAAGCGAAAAAAACTAAGCGGATGTTTAAAGTTTTTTATAATTACATCTGTAACGGTTATATCTTTTGTAACACTTATAGGTATAGTATTTGTATTATATTACATTAATACTTTACCTACACTCGAAGAGCTGAATCCCTCACCGATTGCCCAGACTTCCAAAGTTTACGCTCTGGATGGCAGTTTAATTACAGAATTCCACGCTGAGGAAAATAGAGAGATTATTTCATTTAATGAGATGTCCACTTATATTAAGGATGCAATTGTGGCAGTTGAAGATAAAAGATTTTATGTGCATCAGGGAGTGGATTATAGAAGAATTATAGGGGCACTTATAGCAGATATAAGATACGGTGAGTGGGCTCAGGGTGCCAGCACCATAACTCAACAGTGTGTAAAAAACATATACTTAAGCCCCGAAAAAACATTACGCAGAAAAATCAATGAAGCCCTGATTGCAATACAGCTTGAAAGACATTATACCAAAGATAAAATTCTGGAAATTTACCTGAATACTATAAACTTCGGTTCCGGTGCATATGGAGTAGAGAAAGCTGCCGAAATATATTTTGGCATAAATGCGAGTGAATTAGACTTACCCCAATCTGCTCTACTGGCAGGCCTGCTAACAGCTCCCGAAGTATATTCGCCATTCAATAACATAGATAAATCAAAACTAAGAAGAGATCTGGTATTGCAGCTGATGTATGAACAGGAACTGATTGATACAAATGAATATCTTGACGCTCTTGCTGCACCTGTAATATTAAACGAAAGTTCAATAACTGATACAGGGCAATATAGCAGTAGAATTGCTCCCTATTTTATAGATTACATAAAACAAAATCTATATGATCAAGAATTTACTGATTATGATGTATTTAAGGGAGGGCTCCGGATTTATACTACTCTGGATATTGATTTGCAGGAAAAAGCCGATAATGCTTTTACAAAAGTCTTCCCGGAAGATATCGGACCTTCTTATTCTCTAATCAGTACTGACCCTGAGAATGGCTATATTTGTGCCATGGTTGGCGGTAAGGACTACAATACCAGTAAGTTTAATATAGCAACACAGGGGAAAAGACAACCTGGTTCTGTATTTAAGGTGATGGTTCTTATGGAATCGATAAGGCAGAATTTATCTCCTAATAATGTATTCAATCCTAATGGTCCTATTACCATAGATATGGAAGAGGGACCGGATTGGAAAGTTGATAATTATGGTGGGCAGAAATTTGACACTGATGAGATGTCTGTTGTAGATGCGACCATACATTCTGTTAATGTTGTCTATGCACAATTAATGATGAAAGTTGGAGCTGAAAACGTAGAAAGACTATGCAATGATATGGAAATTTACGATATTGGAAATAATCCTGCAATTGCCCTTGGGGGACTTGAGACAGGTATAACTCCTCTTGACATGAACAAGGCTTTTTCCACTCTTGCTTCAGGTGGAGTTTATCACCAGCCTGTATGCATTTTAAAGATAACTGATTTTGAAGGAAATATATTATATGAATATGATCCGGATAAAAACGAAGCAAACCACAAAGTACTGGAAAAGCCGATAGCATATTATATTACACAGATTCTAAAAAAAGTTATAGAAAGCGGTACAGGCAGGGGTGCTAATATAGGAAGACCGGCTGCAGGTAAAACAGGCACTACCAGTGATTTCAAGGATGCATGGTTTGCCGGTTATACACCAGAACTGGTTACTGTCGTCTGGATGGGGTACCCTGACTCAAATCAGCCTATGGAACCCATAGATGGCAGAACTATTGTAGGTGGGACTTACCCTGCGGATATATGGAGAGAATTTATGATTTCAGCCCTTGAGGATGTTCCGGTATCTGATTTTGAAAAACCAGATAAGGAACTGGTGGATATTAAAGTTTGCACCGTATCCAATCTTCTTACTACATTCTGGTGCCCGGAAGAAACTAACGAGTGGCATATATTTATCGAAGGTGAAGAACCCGAAGATATCTGTAATGTACATAATAAGGTCGAAGTTCCCAGTGCTGTAGGATTGAGTACAGAAGAAGCAAGAGCTTTGTTTGAAAATTTATATTTTGTAATTGATGAGATTTATGATTTTGATGAAATATATAACCAGGATATTATTTTTAAACAAAACCCGGAAGCAGGCACCATATCGGAGTCTCTTGAAGGTGAAAAATTAAGCATCACCTTATATGTCAGCAAGGGTATGAAGACTTTTACTATGCCCGATCTTACAGGAATGGACTTAACTGCCGCAAAGCAGGTCATAGAGAACCACGAACTGATAGTTGATAATATAATATATGAATTCAGTGACGAGCAGCCACTGGATAAAATATTTAATCAGAATCCGGTTCCGGATTCTATGGTCTCTAAATCTACCAGGGTAATTTTATATGTAAGTAAAGGTAAGAATCCTCAGGCTACAATTCCGTACGTCCTGGGAATGACAGAAGAAGAAGCACTGACAGCACTGGAAGGTGCCGGTTTTGAAAATGTCACTGTTATTCCGGAAGAAAGTGAAGAAGAGAAAGATAAAGTTTTTTCCCAGACACCTGTAAGCGGAATAATTTATGATAAACTGCTTGAAATAATCATTAAAGTGAGCCAGGGTATAAGAGTACCGGATGTTACAGGCATGACCAAAGAAGATACAATAATTAAACTTGAAGATCTGGGATTTATAGTTGAAATATTTCCTGACGCTACCTCTGTAGGAAATGTTTTAAATCAAATACCGCAAGCTGAGCAGTATCTGG
>CAZLEB010000003.1:10535-32937 GCA_964558475.1 uncultured Actinomycetota bacterium | reverse complement strand
ATACTACTATGGAACCTTCAGGCATATTTTTTCCAACCAGTATGGTTGCTTCTTTTATATGACATAGATCCGGATTTTTATAATTATCTATAGGTGTGGGGACCGCTATAATAAAGAAATTTGCATTTTTTAAATCACTTGCATTGCTGGTTAGAATACAGTCAAGTGAGGATAATTTTTCAGTTTCTATCTCTTTATTTTCGTCTATGCCATTTTTTAGATTTTTTATTTTTTCACTGCTTGTATCAAATCCGATAACCTGGAAATGTTTGCTGAATCCTATAAGCAGTGGCAGACCGACATAGCCAAGGCCTATTACAGCTATTTTCTTTTCTTTACTCTCTAATTCCTTATACAAGCCTTTAATTTCCATCTTAATGTGAATTTAAATATTTATTGGAAAATATCCGGATTATCAATAATTATTTTATGTAAATATACATTAAATTTAATTTAAATTCTATTATTTTCCATTTAATAATCATAATGGGTGATACTGGTCAATTATTATTTATCAGGAAGAATATAGATTGTGATTTGTAAGAAGAAAAAAATATATTACATTGTTGAATTAATTTCTGAATTACATGAGGAGGCGACGAGGTGGGCGGGTGATTACATACTACACACTTTATATCTGATTACCCTTCATGCCTGCTCCGATAAAGAGAAGCTTTGACATCTTTGAAATAAAAGAACAGAGCCGGAAGTGTCGCAATAATAATTGCAATATGGCCCAATAAACCTATGGTAAAAGCACCTGTTTTGGAAAGACCCAGCAAAGTAAAAAAGTATACCAGAAGTGCTTCATTGACTCCAAATCCTTCAAAGGAAATAGGAATTCTTGAGATAAGCTGCACTAGGGGGATTATAAGCAGAAAATATATAAATGGTATCGAAAGATTTAATGCACGGCAGGCCAGATAGGTACCAATTACTGCTGCCATTTGCTCTAAAATAGATAGGGCTAAAAATAAAGCAAGTATACCTTTGTGATTTTTATATTCTGCATAAGATAGATAAAGCTTTTTAAACTTATTAAATAAAAAATTTTTGGATAACTTCTCGTTTTTATCTATTTTCCGGATTATAATTTCGCTAAATGAAATTAACATTAATATAGTAAAAAGAAACAGAACTGCTCCTGCTATCCCCAAAAAAACCCATACATTTAATTTAAAGAAAAATATTAAAAATAAAGCTGCAATTGGAGCCAATATAGCAGAAGCTATAAATCCTAATATCCTTTCCATTATTACGGAAGACAAGACATCAGTTCCTCTCCGTTTTTCACTATGCAGTTTTAAAACCCTAACCATATCTCCGCCAACCGTGGTGGGTAGAAAAAAACCTATGAATGTTCCTATATAGTAAATCTTTATAACACTGAAGACAGAAATACTCATATCCTTTATCCTGAGCAGCAGGTGCCACTTATATGCCATGAAAATTCGGTCAAAAGTAATGAGAGCCAGAAGAAGAATAAAATAGTAAGGATTTACATTTTTAAGAAGGGAGAACATATCAGGAATATTTATCAAACGCAGCAGTAATATTATCAGTACAATACTAACTACTAATTGGATAATAATATTAAATCTGCGTTTCCGGCGTTTAATAAGTTCAAGGAGGCTATGGATAATAATATTAAATCTGCGTTTCATAAGTTTAAGGTAACTAAGACTGATATGTTTTTTCAAATAATTCTAAAGTTTGTTTAGCAGCTTTCGACCAGCTGAATTTTTTTACATTTTCCAGTCCAGCTGCTATGAGTCTTTCTCTTAAATCTCTATTATTCAAAACATTATATATTCCCTCTGCTATTTCTTTATAATTATATGGATTTACTAATAATGCTGCCCCGCCGGAGACTTCCGGGGTACATCCTTTTTTCGAAGTAATAACCGGGCACCCGCATGCCTGGGCTTCTAATATAGGTATGCCAAAACCTTCGTATAAAGAAGGGAATACAAGACATTGAGCTGAATTGTAAATATAAGGAAGATCACCATCTTGGACTAATCCCAGAGTTATAACATCGTTTTGTAAATTAAGTTGATTTATTAAATTTATGTCTTTAGCGTACCCCCACCTTTTGAATCCGGCTACAACTAACTTGACGGGAATTTTATTCTTTATTATTTTAAAGGCTTTAATAATATTTGAAAAATTTTTAAGTGGGGTTATTCCACCTATAAAAAATATATATTTCTCAGGTAGATTATATTTTTGCTTTATTGCTAGAAGATTTTCTGTGTTTTTTGTAATTTCAAATCTCTTATGATAAGCTCCATATATAACCTTAATTTTATTCCTGCTTACATTGAGGTATTTCATTAAATCGTTCTTACCTGTGTTTGTCATAACAATAATAGTATTCGCACGACGACAAAAGAGAGGAGTCATTATACGAAAATATATATGGTCATACCATTTAAATATATTGGGTAAGGCAAACTGTTCTAATCCAACTAGAGCAAATACCTTTTTAGAAGGGGCAAACAATGGAATGGACAACTTTGGATTAAAGATTATATCAATCTTCTCAGATTTCACCACTTTGGGAACGCCAATTTGATCCCAGAGCAGCTTATTTTGCATATCTATGACTATCTCTTTAATGTTTTTATATTTAGAATAAGTGCCCATTAGAGAGTTGGTATTGTATAAAAAAACATATTCATTTTTTTTATCAATCTCCAGTAAGTTTTCAATAAGATTTTTTGTGTAAACTACTATTCCCCCTAATTCATTTATGTGTCTTAGCATAATGCCTATCTTCATATTATATTTTCCTTTATGTTCTTTACAATCTTGACGGGAATATTAGCCGCAATGCTATACTAAAGGTATATTCTGTAAAACTACCGCGCCCCACCAATTATACTGCCTCTTCCTCTCTAATAACAATCACTTTATTGTTATCATTTTTAGTATATATTATAGGCTACATCTATTTAATATTAAATCATGACACTACCATTAGTTATAAGTCTTTTTATCAATAATATATTCTTATATCTTAAATCCTCTATAATTTTTGGCCTCTTTTTTATTAGAATTGCATTATTTATTTTTTTTATAATTAATAAAATATTTTTTTTTGTGTATAATTAGTTAAAAATTTTTTTAAAAAAATTCTTATTTAAAATTATTAAATTATGGAAATTTAAAAAAATGAACATAGCAGTCACTGGCGGAGCAGGGTTTATTGGTTCCCATCTCTGTGAAAAATTAATAAGTCTGGGGTCAAAGATAATTTGTATTGATGATTTTGATGATTTTTATAATCCTGCCATAAAGGAAGATAACATTTCGGAAGTCACAGGCGACAACAATTTCAAGCTTTACCGTTCAGATATAACCAGCCTTGACCAGATGGAGAAAATATTTTCAGAAAATAGTATTGATATGATGATTCATCTGGCAGCAAGAGCCGGTGTAAGACCATCAATACAAAATCCAATTCTTTACGAAAGAGTTAATATTCTGGGTACAATGAACCTGCTGGAATGCTGTAAAAAATACAACATCTCAAAATTCATTTTTGCTTCTTCATCATCGGTTTACGGTGGGAACAAGAAAATACCTTTTTCCGAGAAAGATAATGTTGACCACCCCGTATCTCCTTATGCTGCCACTAAAAAAGCTGGAGAGCTTATTTGTCATACATATCACAACCTGTATAAAATATCAATTTTTTGTTTTAGATTCTTTAATGTCTATGGTCCGCGTCAGAGGCCGGAAACGGCTATACACAAATTCACCAGACAAATATTGAACGGGGAGGATATAGAAATCTATGGCGACGGGTCCTCTTCACGGGATTATACTTATATTGACGATGTGATCTCGGGTATTTTAAGCGGCCTGGACAGGATAAAAGGTTTTGAAGTTATTAATTTAGGAAATTCGAATACAGTTAAATTAATAGATTTAATAAGACTAATTGAAATCACCACAGGGGAAAAAGGTCAATTGAAATTTGTTAAAAGCCAGCCAGGTGATGTCTTTATGACCCATGCTGATATTAGAAAAGCAAGAAAAATGTTAAAATATCTTCCTAAAACAAATATTAAAGAGGGTTTGGTTAAGTTTGTAAATTGGTATAAAGAAAAGAGAAAAGAAGGTTTATTTAATGAGTAATATTTTTAAAAAAACTAAATCTGTCGTAGATCTATCTATTGTTATACCTATTTATAATGAAAGAGAAAGTATAGGGAAACTTTACGAAAACCTGAATAAAGCTCTTTCTAAAATGAATCTAAAATATGAGGTATTACTCATAGATGATGGGAGCATAGATGGTACTTTTAATGATCTTTTAAAAATACACCGGAAAAATAGGCTATTTAAAATTATCAGGTTCAGGAAAAATTTTGGACAGACATCAGCTATAAGTGCTGGCTTTAATTACGCTAAGGGTGAAGTAGTAATTACCCTTGATGCGGATTTGCAAAATGATCCTCAGGATATTCCAGTTTTACTGAAGAAGCTGAATGAAGGTTATGATATCGTAAGCGGATGGCGCAAGAACAGAAAGGATAAGGCTGTGACCAGAAGATTTCCTTCAATTGTTGCAAATAAGATAATATCAAAGCTCACAGGGGTCCATCTTCATGATTATGGATGCACATTAAAAGCTTACAGGAAAGAAGTGGTAAAGAATATTAACTTATATGGTGAGATGCACCGATATATCCCTGCTATAGCCAGTTGGATGGGAGTAAAAGTAGCAGAGGTTCCTGTCGTTCACCACAGCAGAAAATATGGAAAATCTAAATATGGTGTTTCCAGAACGATAAAAGTCGTCCTTGATATAATTACAGTAAAATTTCTTTTAAGCTATTCTCAAAGTCCTATACAGATGTTTGGGCTGCTGGGTTTATTTTCAGGTACAGTTGGATTTATTGTAACTGCTTATCTTATTATAATGAGACTATTTTTTAATCAATCCCTGTCTGACAGGCCGCTTTTTGTCCTTTCCATATTTATGATTTTTATTGGGGTTCAACTTATTACTATAGGGCTGCTGGCGGAAGTGCTTATACGCGTATATCATAAGGTTCAGGATAGATCCACTTATGTAATCAAGGATATAATTTTATAGTAAGTATAAGTATATAATGAAAAAGCTAAGGCGTTTTTTTAACCTTGCCAGAGTTTATAAAAATTACTTCTTAAAATCAGTAAGTTGCAGTTATTATCCCATCAGAATCTGGATTGAGACGTCAAGTAGATGTAATTTAAAGTGCCGCTTTTGTGTGAATAAAAATCTCTCGTCTGATCAGAGAGGAGATATGGATTTTAATCTATATAAAAAAATAATTGATGAGATTTCCGGGAAAGTTCATGATGTTAATTTATTTCACAGAGGGGAGCCGCTGCTGAATAAGGATATAGTACCAATGATTGCTTATGCCAGTGAAAGTGGGGTTAAAACAAGAATTCACACCAATGCGACTCTTCTGGACAAAGAGTTAAGTAAAAGCATAATATCAGCCGGTCTTGACCTGATTTCTTTCTCATTTGACGGTTATACTAAGGAAATATATGAAAAAAACCGGTCCGGTGCGGACTTTGAGGAGAGTTTAACCAATATAATCAATTTTCTTAAGATAAAAAAGCAACTTAAGTCAAAAAAACCATACACTATCATTCAGGTTATTCAACAGATGGGAAAACCATCCAAAAGCAGTGCAATAAAACAAAGAAGGGTTTTTCTAAAGAATTTTAAAAATCTTCCATTAGATAAATTGGTTACAAGAACTCCTCATAACTGGGGTGGCCTGCTTAAGATAAACGGACTGGATAACAATAGAAAAAGTGATAAGAAAGTAGTTTCCTGCACTTTCCCCTGGTATTCATTAACTATATTTTATGACGGAAGAGTATTTTTGTGCCCTCAGGACTTCGAAGGTAAAATTTGCCTGGGGGATATTAAAAAGAACAGGATAAACGAAATCTTTAATGGTAGAATCATAAGAAATTTAAGAAAAATATTTAAGTCTGGTATAATTGGCAATACTATTCCCTGCAGGGATTGTGACAGGATTGCAAGGAAGACTTTTATGAATATCCCGCTGGAATATCTGGGAGTTTTTGTAAAAGACCATTTAAGAGGCTAAATTAGAGTTGATGAGAAAGCTCTGATTATAAAATAGGAACTTTACCGGAAAGGGGGTTGATTAAAATAGAAAGATATGAGGATAAAATACAGAAGGAGCTTTTCGCCAGGAATAAATCGAAGATTGCCAAATATATAAATCTGTTTGTAGGAAAGAAAGGCTTTTTTAGTTTACTAAAATACGAATTGATAATGATTCTGTTCCAGGATATGCGTGGAGCTATAGGTATTTTTTTTAGAAACTTATTCTATCCAATGCTTTTTAAGAAAGTGGGTAAAGGGGTCAGTTTTGGAAAATCAGTGACCATAAGGCATCCTCATAAAATATCTATTGAAGATGATGTTGTAATAGATGACTATTGTGTTCTGGATGCTAAAGGTTTGGAAAATAATGGTATTTACATAAGTAAAAATATTTTCATCGGCAGGGGCAGTATATTGAGCTGCAAGAATGGCGATATAGTGCTGGAAAAAAATGTAGTTGTAGGATTTAATTGTGAAATCGTCTCAGCAAGCAGGGTAGTCGTTGGCGAGAATACATTAATTTCCGCATATGTTTATATTATCGGCGGTGGACATGATTATTCCAGAGTAGATATTCCTATATCCGAGCAGGAAAAGCCTTCTTATGGTATAAAAATAGAAAAAAATTGCTGGATAGGTGCAGGTGTTATGGTTTTTGATAATGTGACCATAGGAAATGATACTATTATAGGAGCAGGAGCTGTGGTTTCAAAGGATATCCCGCCCTTCTCCATAGCAGCGGGAGTGCCCGCCAGAGTTGCTAAATCCAGAAAATAATTAAATAGCTATCTACGGAGAAAATGAAAAATAAGATTATCTCTTTTTACGGGAAAAATAAAAAAGCAATACTTCTTGTGACAAGAATCGTGATAAGTGCTTCTCTTATTGTTTTTTTAATCAAAACACAAATAAAAGCTTTCTCCGATATAATTGAAATCTTAAAATCATCTAATAAGGTTTTACTTCTTCTTTCACTCTCAACCCATACTCTGGGAACCTATATAACTGCTGTCAGATGGAAGGCTCTTTTAAATACGCAGGAAGTAAAATTGAGCACTGCCACATTGAGTGCTACTGTTCTTATAGGTTCTTTTTTTAATAATTTTTTACCCACCAGCATAGGAGGAGATGTATTCAGGACTTATGATGCTTCAAAAAAAGCTAAGATTCCTTTAGGCACATCAGCTTCAGTAATTCTGGTAGAGAGATTTTCCGGAGTAGTGAGTGCAGCGACTTATGCTGTTGTAGCTTTATTTTTAGGATTTACCGCTATTGGCCACCGGTCGGTAATCATTCCTATTATTATATTTTTTGTGGTAACTGTGATTCTGGCTTTTTTGATTATTAATCCTTCTTTATTTAGATTGGGTAAAATTTCAGGTAAGTTTAAATTTATACGTAAACTGAAGGAAAAACTATCCAATGTTTATAATACCTTAGCAAGCTTCAAAAAATACAAAGTAGTGCTTATAGAAGTAATGATTTTTAGTTTCCTTCTTCAGTTTACAGTCATACTTAACTGGTATCTTGCGGCCATGGCTCTGGGAATCAATCTGACTTTGACTTCATTTATATTCATTGTACCGGTGGTAGCAGTCATAGCTATGATTCCTATTTCTATTGGCGGTATCGGACTGCGGGAAAACTCTCTGGCTTTTATTATGGTTGCTATGGGGGTAAACAATGAGAAGGCTGCCTTATGTTCCCTTATTATATTGTTTATGTTAATTATAATGGGGGGAGTAGGAGGAATCATATATATTATAAGACCATATTTTGAAAGCAGGTCTAAAAAAAACGATACCTGAAATTACTCCTTTTGAGAGGAACGTTTAAAATCCTGGAAGTAGTTTAACTATGATATTCCGGAACCATGCAGTAATACTTATGAAAAACTCACCATATTTCGAATATATGACAGCATAACCTATAGCTTTTATTATCGAAAACTTCCTAAAAACGCGGAATCCAAATCTCTGGAAACATCTCGCAATATCGTTCCTGGAAAAATCAGGAAGGTTAAGTAATGAACTCCTTCGTGAGATATATCCTTTAGGCAGAGGCTCGTCCGGATTAAAATATCCCTTTTCGATACAATAGTCATATAACTCTGTCCCGGGATAAGGATAGAACACAGACATACTTACGACATCAGGTCTTATTTCCCGGTTTAATCTAACAGTATCTAAATATTTCTCAACAGTTTCCCCGGGAAGCCCGACCATGTTCAGGGTTTTAACCTGAAATCCGGCTGCTTTAGCCATCTTTGTGGTTTCTAAAATCTGCTTATTTGTCATATTTCTCTTCAAAATGTTTCGCCGCAAATCCTCATTACCAGACTCCATTCCAAAATCAATCCTGCGCCCGCCTGCTATCTTTAACTCTTTTAGCATTTCTTCATTGCAAATCTCAACACGGCTGCCAAAAACAAAGGGCTTTCCTATTTCTTCAGGGTATTTCCTGCAAAATTCCATACGGACTGCCTTATCCATCATAAAAATATCGTCATCAAAGAAGATTTCCTTGAACCTGTACCTTTCATCAATATAGTTTAATTCATCCATGATATGCACGGCAGAACGGAAGCGGACATAACATCCGGGTTGAGTTTTACTTATTCGCTTGTTTGCACAATAGGTACATTGGTATGGACAACCCCTGGTTGTCATTACGCGTACCTGTCCGAGCCCATACTTATCAATCGACTTCTGGAGGTTGAAAAGTTCCCTATCTTCGAACGGAAGTTCATCTAAATTAGTAATAAATGGTCTTGTTTTATTCCTTACAATATTCCCGTCTTTTCTGACCCACAGGTTTTTTATATTACTATAATCTCTGCCTTCCTTTAGAGCATTTACAAGTTCCAATATCGGGTATTCTCCTTCTCCAATACAAATTGCGTCCAATCGAGGGATATCTTCAATACACATTGGATAACAGGTGGGATGAGGCCCCCCACAAACAGTAAATACATCTTGAGGAACTTTACTAACAAGTTCTTTTACGAAATGGAACTGCTCTGTTGTTGAATAGATACCTATTATATCTGGCTTTTGTTCCTTAAGATACGCTTCCCATTTTATAAGGTCAGGTTCTTTAGCAAAATGTATTAAGGAAATGGATTGGACACCATTCTTTTTAAGCACGGCAGAAAGGGAAGCCAGCCCATGCTGATAGTATAAAGGCCCGAATTTTTGATTTATCTCAGTAAATAAAAGAAATATCTTCATAAACTCGTATTATTTCACCAAAAATTATATTTTGAAAGCAGGTTTTAAAAAACAGCACGGAGAATCATTAAAAATTAAAAATATTCAATATTTTATAAAGATAGTCCCTCAGGTAGTCATTATAGAAGCTAAAGTTTGCAATTTCTAAAAAGATGATTAATGCTATCAGAAAAATAACTGTAAAAAAAAGGTAATATAAAATTTTTACAAACAAGATTTTTTTCATTTATTTTTTTTGAGCATTTCTTTTCAAAAGATATAAAATTTCTTCCTGGTTAATCCTGATTCTTTTAATTATATCTGCAGAGATACCGACTATGAAAAATATTATGGAAATAAAAAGAAAAGTACCACCTACGAATCCCGACCAGATATTAGGATGAAATGATCCTATTGAGACATACGTATATAATAAAATTGACCCGAAGAAGATACTTATTATGAAAAAGAAGAGAGCAATATAAGAAAAGAATGAGAATGGTTTGTAATCCCGGTAGGTTTCAAGAATAATTTTAAGGGTATTTATTCCGTATATAAAAAGATTGGAAGAAATTTTTGAAGTTCTTGAAGGGAAATACTTTACTTTTATAGGGATTTCTACAATCTTTAATCTTTTAGAGGATAGATCGATAAAGGTTTCTTGAGTATAAGTAAATCTTCCGTGGAGATTTAAGGAAAGCAGAGTTCTTTGTGAATATGCTCTGAACCCGCATGATACATCATAAAATTTTTTACCAACGAGTTTACTTATTAAAATTGACATTAATTTATTTCCCCAGAATTTGGATAAAGGCATCTTTGGAAGATAATCTCTACTAATAAACCTGGAAGCTGTTACAAAATCAGCATTATTTTCTATAATAGGCTTAATAAGTTTGGGAATATCTTTTGGGTTAAATTGAGCATCCCCATCAATACTGACCATTAAATCAAAATTATTATCCAGGGCATATTGAAGACCCTTACTAAATGCTGAGCCAACTCCCATGTTAAAGTAATTCCTTATTACTACTGCACCTAAATCTCCAGCTATTTTTGCAGTATTATCTGTGCTGCCATCATCGATAACAAGTATATGGACTTTAGATACCCCGCTTAGCTTTCCCGGGATATTTTGTATTACTTCTCTTATTTTTTCTTCTTCGTTATATGCAGGAATTGCAACTAATAATTTTTTTATCATATCGTTTTAATAATATTAATCTTACAAGTTATCTATTATTAAAGAAAAAATTGTCAAAATATCTGATAAAAACTTGAGTTCAATTTAAATAATTTTATAACTATAACAAAAAAAATAATAGGTTTTAATATTTTTTTATACTTTTTTGTAAATTGTCTTTTCATTCATTAATAAATACTATTTAAACACCATATTTGCCCTTAATGAGGTAATGATAAGATTTGTTGGTGCATACAGACAATTTTGAACACTATAAAAAGAACTTAATATTTAATTAATTTTAGTATAAAATGTGTTTCACGATATTAGTTCTATTAAGGTTTATTAAAGCAATATAAAAATGGAATTTAGAAATACTGATAAAAAATTTTTTTATATATTGATTATCATACTTACTATTGTCATTAATTTATTTACTATAATAGCCAGTAAGTATATAGGGGTAAATCTTGAATTTTCAAAAATTTTTGTTTTCTGGTTAGCGGTCCTGATTATAACTTATGGTTTAAAATTTACTTTCTGGTTTTTTTTAAATAGAAAATTCCAGCTTTCATATATATATCCTATTTTAAGCCTGAATTACTTTATTTCCCTGTTCCTGGGAAAAATTTTATTTCAGGAAGATATTAACATACAAAAAATAATAGGCTCAATAGTAATAGTAATTGGAGTTTTTATTATAACTATGTCAAGTAAAAAATTGGATGGTGTCTGAAATATGGCGCTCTATATTTCTTTAGCCGTTCTAATTCAATTCCTGGTTGCTCTGTCACAGGTTATCTTTAAAATCGGAGCTCTTAAAGTAGATTTTAAAAAACCTCTGGTTTATAATCTTAAAAATAAATATCTACTAACAAGTATATTTTTATTTATACTTGTCCCATTTCTTTCTGTAATTACAATGAGAGTAATTGATTTTTCGGATTTTTATTCTTTTACTGCGTTAAGTTACGTTTTTATCATGTTATTTTGCTGGAAAATTCTTAAAGAAGATATTGATAAATCAAGAATAATAGGTAATCTTCTGGTAATTGCGGGAGTTATAATATTCAATTTGTAAAATGTTATTGTTATTTAAGTTTTTTAAGGAGCATACGTGTTGCAGAAAATTAAAAAATTGATTGTTGATAAGAGAATAACCATATTTTCGGTATTTTCTTTTTTAATCCCATTTGTTATCTATATACTTACACTGGAACCCAAACTAGTCGGCGGAGATACCGGCTGGTATGCGAATCAAATTCCCGAAATGACCCTTATGGTACCAACCGGTTATCCAACCTTTTCAATGTTTTTAAAACTTTTTACTTATCTGCCGATTGGCGACCTTGCTTATAGGCTTAATCTTTTTTCAGTAATATTTGGCGCCCTTACCACTCTATTTTTATTTTTAGCAATCAACAAACTGTTAAAAAATGAGTTTATAAGCTTTATAAGTTCTATGATATTTGCCTTCATCGTACCTTTCTGGAGTGTGGCAAATAGATTGGAATTTGATACATTAAACACTTTTTTTATAATTCTTTTGATTTTTTCGGCTATTGTTTATTCCGAAAATAAAACAAGGAAATATCTTTATTTTTTCTTTTTCTGTCTGGGTTTAAGTTTAACCAATCATCCCCTTACCTTTTTTGTGGTACCGGCAATTGCCTTATATGTCATTATTATAAACCCACAGATTTTTAAAAGTTTAAAAGCAATTTTTATCAGCGCAGCTTTTTTTATCCTGCCCCTTTTGTCTTATTTTTATCTTCTCATAAGGTCCCTTCAGGGATTCGGAGCGGTAAATAATTTACTGAGGTTATTCTACTATGTGACAGGAAGGGGAGTGACAGGGGAAATTCACGGCGGAAGTTTTGGTGATAAAGATATTTCATTGATTTTTAAGGTAATAAAAGATTATTTAAACATACTTTATGGCACTTATGGAATTGTACTTATTATTATAGCGGTAATAGGATTTATCTTTTTAGTAAGAAAAAATAAGAAATTTGGTATCTGTACATTTTTGCTGATAATTTTTAATTTTATAGTACCGCCGCTGTATATTGGTCATGCGAATCCAAATTATCTGCTGGATTCCATGATCGTGATTTCTTTTTATATCGCATTCGGACTTTTATCGATACTGAACGGATCGATTTTTCTTTTTAATAAATCATTAAGAAATAGAGGAATATTAAAAATCGACAGGTTTTTGAAATATTTTTTAATAGCGATCGTATTATTATTTTTTACTTTTTTGCCCCTTTCCTTTATTCTGGAACATTATAATGAGCTCGATCTTTCCGAACCTCTGCCTATTTACAGATTCTGGGATGAGGCTTTTGACAATATGGAAAGCGGCTCCAGAGTATATGTGTTTGCGAGGGCGGCAAATGTGGGAATGTTTGTAGATACCTACGAGTATGGTGAAAAAGAAATAGAATATATTTATCATACCAGTCCACAGTACACAGTTGAAAATATGGCTGAAGCTCTTAAAAATGATATCCCGGTATATTTTGTCGGCAATACTGGGGCACTAAGGTCCGTATTCAATACTGAACAAGTAGGGAGAACTTATTATTGGGACAGGTACAAAGAAACTTTAAGACTTTTTAAAGTTACAGAACCCATAGTCAATCTTGAAATTAGTTATTTGAGTGATAGGTATATCAGAGAATTTGGCGAGAAATTTACTGTGGAATATACCGTTAAAAATAAAAATAAAGGAAGCATTAAAATTAGTTCGCTTGAACTTGAACTTCCGGATAATATTGAACTTATAGAAGTCGATCCTGATGGATATATTAACCAGTACCCCGGTATTAGCGGAGGTATATATATGTGGGTAGGCGATTCATATATTATAGAAGGAGAGGGTGAAATCAATCTGATTATAGAGCTGAGAGGCACCAGTCCCGGAAAATCTCTTATAAAATTCAGAGTAACAACCAGTGGTATTTATATCAACTGTGATGATATTGAAATGGAGATAAAAAAATAGTATATTTTTAAACCGTGCGGATATTCAGTTACGATGCAAGACATAAAAATCAGAATAAAACAGGTTATGAAATTCCTAAATAAAAATACCAAAAAATTAATTTATATACCGGTAATATTTATTTGTGTAACCGGTATCTCTTTATTTTTTTTAAGCTGCTCTTTATATACTAAAATCAGCGGGGATGATACAGGCAGTTTATTGCCGTCATTTTCAGGATCCAATATAGAACTTTCAGATTTGAATGGTGGTGACGCATACCCTGGTGAAAGTATAATAGTAAATATAAGTGTTGTGAATAGCGGTGATATGGAAGCAAAAAATGTAAAAGTAGACCTTATCAAACCCAATCTTTTTATATCGAATGGAGAAAAAACTATCTGGGGTGTTGACGTTTTAGATGCTGGGGAAAAGGTTACTTTTAATACCAGTTTAAATTTAGAAGATAACATAACTGAAGATATGCAGGTTTCATGCAGACTGAAGATATCTTCGGATGAGGTAAATTCTTTTATAAGTCCCGATTACAGTATAATGGTTTACGGTGTGAGGCCGTTTGAAGGAAATTATGTTCCCATAATAGGATTACATGCAATAGAGGACCATATAGGAGAGCCAATAGAAATTTATACCGACCATTTTGATAATTTGTGCAGGGTTTTGAAAGAAAACAGCTATGAGACCATTACATTTACCGACATTTTAAACTATATAGATCATGGAAAGGCTCTGCCTGAAAGACCGGTAATCATAACCTCCGATGACGGATTCCAGGATGTTTACACAAATGGTTTCCCGATACTTAAGAAGTATGGATATAAGATGACTGTTTTTTTGGTCACGGGCGCAGTCGGGGATTCAGATGCTGATAGAAAGACAAATACATATTTTAATGAAAGGGCTAATATAATAAGACCAATACTTACCTGGCCCGAAATTATTGAGATGAATGAATACGGATGTGAATTTCTATCGCATACTGTGAATCATGTAAGACTGGGGCTGTCTTCAGATGAAGAGTTTTTGTATGAACTGACTGAGTCAAAGAAGGATATAGAATCCCACCTCGGAAGCGAAGTTCTATTTTTTGCATGGCCCTACGACAATCATTCTCCTCTGAAATGGCCCTTGATTTCGGATGCAGGTTACAGAGGTGCAGTAAGGTATGGAAACGGTATTGAAGATATGAGGACAATCAATCTCTATGATATAAAAAGGATTGAATTTAATAGCTATATCCCACCCAATCAATATATAAATTATTTAAATCTGGATAGAAGCATTGTAGTTGAATATAATGTTGATGGATATGTCAGGGAAATTGGCGAGGAATTTACAGTGGAATATATCATAAGAGATACTAACGAGAATAGTACTAAAATTAATTCACTTGAGCTTGAGCTTCCGGAAAGTATTGAACTTGTAGAAGTCAGTCCTGACGGATATATTAAGCAGTATCCCGGCACCAGTGATGGTAAATATATGTGGGTGAGCGATTCATATATAATAGAAGGAGAAGATAAAATTAATCTGATAGTTAAGCTTAAGGGCGTAAGTCCCGGAAAGTCTCCTATAAAATTCAGAGTAACTTCTCATGAGAGTTATATCGACTGTGATGATATTGAAATGGAAATAAAAGGTTAATAAAATTCTTAGTTTGAAGATGAGCTTTTTGCTATAATAGGAAGCTGTTTTATAAATATTAATATCGAGGCAAGAAAAGTGCATAAGAGATTTTTAAAGTACGTAAGGGATAATAAGAGATGGGTTTACCTATCTGTTATATTTACTGTCGTGGTGCTGGCATCATTTTTTACTTATTATTATTTTAAAATTTACCCGCCAAATTTTAATGATGAACGATTTAATTTTATATCCGGCAATACGAATGAATATTCAAAACCGGGAGATCAAATAACATATATAATAAATTATAAAAATACAGGGAAAAAAACTGCTGATGATTTTTTAATAGAGTTGAAAATACCGGAGCATACGGTTTTTGTATCATCAAATTATAATGAAATTTTAGAAAATACTAATGGAACACTGGATTTTAAAATTGGTGATGTTGAAGGAAATGAAAAAGATGCAATATATGTTAAGGTAGAGGTGGAAAAGCCACTGGATAATGGAACTTTGATAAAGCTGGATGGGGCGAAATTTAATTATAAAATTGGAAAAGATACTTTTAATAATGATATCAATGCAGATTTAATCAGTAAAGTTAAAAGCAGTCCTGACCTTAGTAGTTTTAGGTTGGAGGCAATTGATGAGAATGGCGGGATTTTAAGATTAGGTGATGTTATAAAATATAAATTGGTGGTAGAGAATACCGGTGATATGAATGCTGCCGGTGTAGAGATTAAAAGTAATTTATCGGAATATGTAGATATAATTGAAAATTATATTACTAACTCGGGTGAATATAATGATGCCAGCGTATTATGGAATGTTGGTAGTATAGAAATAGACAAACCTGAAACTTTTTCATTTAGGGTAAGGGTAAAAGATGATTTAACCGCTGAGGAACTTCTTATTATTAATGAAAGTACCTTAAAATATGGATCTGATATTATTGAAAAATCTGTAGAGGGGCAGTTAAGCCTTTTTACTGACTTAACCACATCAGAAGCATTTTTATATGATGCAAACGGTGGACACCTCTGGGCCGGTGAGACCATAAGTGTAAAAATTGTAATTAGGAATACCGGTGAAAAAACAGAAAAAAACTATAGAGTTATCTGTCCCATACCGGCAGGGGCAACTTATATCAGCCAGTCAGGTACTGCCGAAGGAATCAGCTGGAGCGATGATATAAGGGGACTGATATGGGACTTAAAAGACCTTGAGGTAGGAGGGGAAAAGGAAATAACTTTTAATATGAAGGCAAATGAAAATCTGGTTAATTCAGGCGGAGTAATAACTACCGGTTTTAAAATCGAAAGCAGTAACGGAGAAGTCATACTTCCCCCAAAAAGCATGAATGTCAGAGGACATGTTAATATGACTATTGTAGCGATGGGCGACTCTTTAATAGAAATGTCTAACTGGGTGCAGATGTTTGATGAGCTTCTGGAAGCTAATTACCCATATTCTGATTATAATACCATCGCAAGCGCAAAGGGCGGCGAGAAGGCCAGTAGCGGGAATGCAAGGTTCGACAGCACTGTTGCTATATACAATCCGGAAATAGTTATAATAGCTTACGGGACCAATGATGCAGGACCTCGCATTTCAGGATTCGAAGCTAATCTGGAAAGCATTGTAGCCAAGGCAAAGAATTTAGGTGCGAGGGTATTTATTAATCTTATTGGTCCTATTTACAAGCCCGAAAAAGAAAAATATGTTGAATATAATAATACAATCAGACAGATTGCGGCAAAATATGGTGCAGTTGTTATAGATGTACTGACCCCTCTTTCGCAAAATCCGGGAGAATATCTTGCCGATGGAATGCATTACAGTTCGGCAGGCGCTGTAGTTGTAGCACATACGGTGTTCAGTTATGTATCTCAATATCTGGGTGATATCGGTCAGAGGCTATAGCATTTTAAATATTAGTTTTTTATTAAAAGAATGAACATAGAGAGAGAGGATAAATCTTGAGAATTTTTTTAATTATATTTTCGTTCATTAACACTGTTTTTTATATTTTTGTTTACTCTTATTTTGACAATATCCTGGATATTTTAGGAGTAACGGGTCTATCATCAACGGCAGTAAATTATATCAAATTAGCGGCACTCTTGGTTGTAGGTTTTTGTATTGGTGCAAATGTAATGCTTATACTTCGGTTAAAGATAAAGAGAAGCCTTTTTAGTTTCAAGAATCTTCTTATTGTTGGAATTTTTCCGTTTATATGTCTTATACTGTCAGAGGGTTCTATAACCAGTTTTATCATAAATAAATTTTTCAATTCCAGTGAGAGATTAAGTGAACTGGCATTCTATCTCTTTTCAAGACAAACAATCTGGTCTTTATGGCTTGGTTTTGCCATAGGTACATCCATACGGTTCAGTTTTTTAAAGAAGGAATATAAACATTTATCGGTTGAAAAGCCAGGACAGGAACATTCAGGATCTGAATCGGCTAAGGTATCTGATATAGAAAGCAAGGATCAGAATCATTTCCCGCAGCGTTAGTAAGCCTTGTGGGATTCGAACCATCAGGATTTGTAATATATATCTCCTGTTGGCCATCAATGGTACATTCAAAAGCTATATAATTATTATCGGGAGAAAAGCAGGGATGGCCGCAGTTTATCAGGGAACCGGAAACCATTTTTATATTTTCTCCATTTCCATCCATGGTGGAGATAGAAGAATTATTACCTTCGTAACTCATAAAGGCAATTAGTTTACCATCTATAGAAATAGCCGGAGCTCTTTTCCTCATGTTTATACCGGAGATTCGCTCTGAATTTTCTCCATTATAATCCATCACATATAAATCTTCGTTTCCCTTGTTTCCGGATTCATAAATGACTTTATACTGGAAAGGATGGCCGGCTGGATGCCAGTCATCAATACCCGGATTGAAGGTCAACCGTTTAAGATCGCTTCCGTCGCTGTTTATTCTGTATATTTCCCAGTCCCCATCCTGGTATACCTCAAAATAAATAAACCTTCCATCAAAAGACCAGGTCGGATATCCGCTTCTCCATGGATTACTGGTAAGCTGCGTTTTATCATTTCCATCCCAGTTCATAACCATAATCTGCCATGTGCCATTGATATCCGAAGTATAAGCAATCTTTTTTCCGTCGGGAGAAACGGCAGGGTAGTTATCCTGCCCGGGATGATCCGTCAGCTGAATGAGTTCGGAACCATCCAGATTCATACTATATATATCTTCGCTGCCATTTCTATCAGAAGCGAATATTATTTTCTTAATGGAATATTCTATATCCAGGCTTCGGGGTTTACCTTCCAGAATATAATCTTTATTTATGGCCCATCCGCTTATTTCTATAGAGCTATCGTTCAGATTTACTTCTTCTACCGAAAATATTACGTTTGGTTCTTTCTCCTCACCTTCCATTTTGATATCTCTTAAACCCAGATAATAGGTTCCGGAAGTAGAAAAAGAATAAATATATAAAGTATTTTCGCTGCCGGCTTCAAGTTTGCTTGCATCAAAGCTAAGAGAATAGCCCGAATTAGTATAGTTTGTATTCCCAAGTGCATTGGCCACATCCTGTCTCTCTATTCCGTAATTTACCTCTCCCAGGAATTTCCCGAACTCCCTTGGGCCATTTAAATAGATTTCAACCCTGTCAATCCCGGTGGTGTCTGAGAAATTAGGATCTACCGACCAGCCGGATACCCTCACATTGGATTTATCGGCTTCCGTTATTACTTCATTATCCTTAGGGTTATCTATGGATAATTTGATATTTGTATCAAGATCTGCTTCTCCGGAGATTATGATTTTTTCTCTGGTGTAATTCCATCCATATTTTGGTATCAGGGCATATATATAAAGGTAATGAATGGAGCCTGGTTCAAATGTGTAGTTTTCATTATCAATGGCTAAGATATAACCGGTTTCTGAAAAATCCTCGCCATAAATCATAAAAGCTTGCTGAGAGGTCATACCGTATAATGCTTCCCCCAGGAAAATACCGCTGTTCCTGTCACTGTCAAGATACACTTCTATCACTGCAATCTTATCCGGGTCCGGTTCCTCCTGCGGTTCCTCTTCTGTGGTCTCCGGTTCCGGTTCTTCAACCACTATATCAGGCTGGTCTGGTTCTGCAGTCTCTACAGGAGTAGATTTTTTAGCTACAATATATTTTATAATTATAAATCCAAAGATGATTACTGCTGCTATAGATAAAATTGTAATAATTATGGTTACCGTTCTCATTTTTAATCAGATTTTAAATATTAAGAGTCTATACCTGTATATTTTTAATAAGTATATTGATAATGATTATACAACTATAATAAAAATAATATTTTTTAAGTTTTAAAGTATAACAGAATACAGTATTAATTGAAATTAGTATCTTTTTAAGTTAACATCTGGTTATCGCACAGCTATTTATAACTAAAGTATGATAACAAATAGAAAAATGAAATTTTTTCTTATAGGGGTAAGCTTTGTAAATATAATCCTTTATTATACTGCTTTTGCTTATTTCGATAATATTATAGATGCTCTGGTCGCGTATAATCTGCCGGTTAGTTTTTTAAATTTCTTAAGGCTTTTTATCGTTTTTATTCTTGGATTTATGATCGGTTTTTTAATAGCCATAAGCATGAAAGCGGTGGTTAATACAAATTATTTCGATATCAGAGTATTCCTAACCGTAGGCTGTATTCCTGCTCTTGCCTTAATACTTTATAACACCGGTGCGGTTAATCTCGTAGTAACCAGATTTTTTAATTCAAACCTTACGGTTTCGGAACTTGTTTTTTATTTTTTTTCCAGAGATACAATATGGGCTATCTGGCTGGGCATTTCGGCAGGAGCATCGGTAAGGCTAAGATTTACGTATCCGAAAAAGAGGTTCAAGCATCAAATTATTGATTAAATAGAGATGTTTTTATTCCCGGTAAAGAAAACTTGCATCTCTATCAATATAGTGAGAATTGGTTATATTAATTTTTCCCCCACTGGCAAGATCTATCAAAATCAGGTTTTCCGTTGATCCTTTTCTTTCCTCATAGACAATATATTTCCCGTCAGGTGAAAATGAGGGATGGCCGTCCCAGTCAGGATTATCGGTCAACCTGGTTTCATTTTGTCCGTTATAGTCCATAATCCAGATATCACTGTTATCGCCGGAATATCTCATATAGGTTATTTTATTTCCGTCAGATGATACATCCGGAACTCTTCTTCTGGGACCATCTCCGGTTATATTTCTTTTTCCTGAACCATTATGATCCATTACATAAATATTTTCGTGTCCGGTAGTTCCCGATTCGTAAATAATCTCGTATTTATACGGATGTCCATTTGGATGCCAGTCGTGAGAACTTGAATTAAAAGTCAGCCTTTTTTGTTCTGTTCCGTTACTTTTAATACTGAATAATTCCCAGTCTCCGTCAATATATGCTTCGAAGTATATATAGTTACTGTCATAGGACCAGGCTGGGTATGCACTTCTAAAGTTATTACGGGTAATCTGCTTTTTATTTTTACCATCCCAATCCATAACCATTATCTGCCATACGCCCCCTATATCCGAAGTATATGCAATTTTTCCACCATCTGGCGATACTTCTGGATACAAATCGTTTCCGGAATAGTCGGTTAGCCTGGTAAGTCCTGTTCCATCGATATTTATGCTGTATATATTTTCATTACCGTCTCTATTAGAGTTAAATATTAATTTTTTTATGGTGTATTTGCCACTACTTTCTGAAGTTTCTTTATCAATTTCTTGCTTTTCTTTCAGATATTCTTCAAGATCATTTTTGTCAATAGCCCAGCCGGTTATTTCAATAATACTATCATTATTAAGCTTCTGCATATTAATTTGAGCGCTGATTATTGCTTTTTCTTCTTTTATTCCCGATAAATAAATTTCTCTTTTTTCATAATTTGAAAAGTCGTCTTCCGAACTGATGGCGTAAATAAATATAGTATGGGTAGAGCCTGGCTCAAGAGAAATGGACTCCTCAAACTGGTAGCCGCTGCTTAAATAATTTTGATTTTTAAAAAAGTCTGCTACGTCCTGCCTGGGTATACTGTACTGTGCTTTACCTATAAATTTTCCATATCCTTTAGGTCCATTCAAGTAAACTTCTATTTCTTTTATCCCGGGATTTTTACTATTCTTGAGGTCTACAGCCCACCCTCTTATTAACTGAAGACTGCTGGTAATGGTTTTTTCTTTTGGCTCATCTATAAATATGATTATATTTTTTTTACGGACTTCTTCTCCTGATAAATCTATTTCTTCTCTAATATAGTCCCATCCTGACTTGGCCCCGTAAAAATAAATATAAATATAATGAGTGGAACCGGCAAGTAGATTTAAACTGTTGTCGTTTTTGCAGGTAAATTTGAAGCCGGTATCTTTGAAATCCTCTCCGTATAGCTGGGATGCTTCTGCAGATTCCATACTACATAATGTTTCGCCTAGATATATGCCGTTTTCCATATCCCCATCAAGGAAAAACTTCATAGTGCCTTCTTTTATCTCTTCTTCTGCTGCCGACGTTTCCTCTGAAGTGTTACCTTCGTTATCCTGAAGTTGTGTCTGGCCGGCTTCTTCATCATTATCCTGCAGGGTTTCTTCCTCACTGTCATCTGTGGTTTCTGCTGTACTATTGCCCTCTTCAGTTTCATCTTCTTTGCTGCCACTGTTTATATTGCTGGTATCATATCCGGAAGTTTCCTGAATGTCATCAATTGTTGTTACTCTTGAGTCCGGGATAGTCGTTCTACTGTCTTTATTACTTTCTTCAGTTGCCTGGTTATCAGCTTCCTCGCCGGCAGTGCTCTTGTTTCTGCTAATAATAGTGATGCTGAAGAGTGATATTATTAATAAAAATATAATCAGAAGTATTATTAATATGATTTTCATGACAAATCTAATTTGTTTTTTGTTTTTACCTTTTTATCATTTTTGTTGTGGTAGTATAAATTTTTTATTAGTACAATTATAATTAAAGAAACATATTTCAAAATTAACGTTTGCACTGGAAAATAGTATTATTTTACGGTTTTAATTATATAGATAAAATCAGTAAAATAAAAAGGTATTATATTTATAGTATTTATAAAGCTTTTTATTTGACATGAGTAAAATATTTATACTGGGGATGAGCCCCCTTCCATTTGAAAATGACAGGAAAGTATATGGAACTGGCATCAGGACCTGGCAGTTT
>CAZLEB010000003.1:0-10435 GCA_964558475.1 uncultured Actinomycetota bacterium | reverse complement strand
TGCACTTTTTATCCTTCCTATATAGCCTCAGAGCTGCTTAATTATTTAAAAAATAAAAATAAAAATATCAATGTTGTGCCGTTTTGGGCGGATTTATTTGGCCATGTGATGGCTGAAGCACAGGCCCGGGCTTATATTGATGGCGATGACGAATGTCTTTTTCATTACTGGAACAGCGAATATAATATTATTTCCAGTGCAGATATTTTCTCATGCGTATCTTCAAGACAGCAGTATGCCCTGATAGGGGAACTGGGGGCTGTAGGAAGACTTAATAAATATACATCGGGTTATGATTTTACCAGTATAATTCCCTGCGGCCTTCCTCTGGCCGAATACAGGCATACTAAAAATGTTTTTAGAGGAGGAGATATTATAAAGAAAGACGACTTTGTAGTGCTCTGGACCGGGGGATATAATACCTGGACCGACATTGATACTTTGTTTGAGGGACTTACAGCGGCGATGGAAAAGAATCCAAAAATCAAATTTGTATCTACCGGGGGAGAGATACCGGAACAGGATCTGGTGACTTACCCCCGCTTTCTGTCTATGATAAACGGCAGCTCCCATAGAGATAGGTTCGTAATGAAAGGGTGGGTACCCGGAGAAGATGTGCCCAATTACTACTTTGAGGCGGATTTAGGTATAAACATTGATAAAGATATTTATGAAGTTAGACTGGGCAGTAAAAATCGTATCCTGGACTGGTTCAGGGCAGGACTCTGTGTTCTGTCATCAAATGTTTGCGAATTAACTGATATAATGGAGAAAGAAAAGATTGGATACACTTTTAAGCCTTATGACTATAAAGATTTAAGCAAAAAACTGATTTACCTGGCTGATAATCAGGATGAGGTTAAAAAAACTGCAATTGCCGGTAAAAAATATGCACTGTTGAATTTTAATTTTAATAAGACTACTGAAAAATTACAAAAGTGGGCAGGTGATCCTGCATTTTCTCCTGACAGGGGAGAGGAAAGGAAATTATTTTTCAGCAGGGAAGAAGCTCTTGAGAACTTGAATCAGATAACCCTGCGTCAGAAGAAGATGATAGAGGAGAGGGAAAAGCGGATATCAGAGCTCGAAGGCATTATTAAAAAGGGTTTTGTTTATAGAATCTATAGTTATTTTAAAATTATTAAGAGAAAAATATCAGGTTAATGAGTAAGAAGTCTGCCATGGTTTTTCCCTGGTAGTATTTAGATTATCACTAGTAAATAATATGGGTACTAAAAGCTTAATAGTAGTTGTGACTTATAACAGCCGGGATTTTATAAAAAACTGTCTGCGTTCAATAATAGGGCAGAATTATAAAGACTGGTTTCTGGTTGTCATCGATAATAATTCAAGTGACGGCACTGTTGCAGAGATTAGAGAATTCAGGAATATGTCCCCGGAAATAACCAGTGGCGATTTTAAACTTATTGTGTCCAAGAAGAATATGGGATTTTCAGGAGCAGTAAATTATGCGGTATTTAATTTTATAGCAGAAAAGAAAAAAGACATAGAGGAGCAGCTTGGATTTCTAATTCTGCTGAATCCGGATATATATTTAAACCGGAATGCGCTCAAAAATTTGATCTCAACTTTTAAAATCGCAAGGAGCGGGGACTTATCTTTAAAGAGAGTGGGAGCTGCAGGCGGGCTTATCCTTGACTATAAAAAAGATATCGTACAGCATTCTGGCGGGAAAATTGAAGATAACTTTATTACTTCCCACATGGATTCCGGGAAAAGTTATTACGATCTTAAGCGGGAACTAAGACAGAAAAAAGGAAAGGATAGTGAATCGAATTCAGCTATTAGTATAAGAGATGTGGACTATGTAACCGGAGCTTTTTTTGCTGCTGAATTTGGATTATTTAAAAGTATAGGCGGTTTTGATACGGGATACAGGCCCGTATATTTTGAAGAGCTTGATTATTGTATAAAGGTTAGAGAAAGCGGAAGGCGGGTAGTGGTGAATACTGATTCTGTTGCCAGGCATTTTGAAGGTGCATCGGTGAAGAAGTTCAGCAGGGATTTTTACAGGTATTACCATAAAAACAGGTTAAGATGTGCCGTAATTAATCTGGGATTTTTGAATTTTTTTAAAAAATTCTTGAGAGCTGAATTGCGCTGGCTTAAGCGTAAAGCAACAAAAGATCAAATTTTACCTGTTTCTTATGCTTATTTTATAAATTTTGTATTTCTTCCTTATAATTTAATGATTAAACTAAAAAATCATTTAATCTTAAATAAATTAGAGTTAAAATGATTGCAACTTGAAAATAAATAGAGATGTCTTAAAACCTTAATCGTTTATAGAGTATTTTTAAATATAGGAGATATGATGCAAGCAAGTGATGAAATAAGTAAAAAAATCCAATCAAGGATTTGTATAATAAGTTACGATATTATCGGTAAAAATATGGCCGGACCCGGTATAAGGTTTTATGAATTTGCAAAGATTTTATCAAATTATCTGGATGTCATTTTACTTACCCCTAATAAAGTAGATATTGATACTGAAGGCTTTAGAGCCAGACAGTATAAATTAAACAATTATAAGAGTTTGCAGAGAAGTATAGAGAATTCGGATATTATATTAATACAGGGCCACATTCTTTACTATTTTCCTTTCTTAAAGAATTTCAAAGGCAAGATTATTGTAGATCTTTATAATCCTTTTAATTTAGAGAGCCTGGAGATGTTTAAAGACAGTGATATGATAGAAAGGATAAGGATTGATAAAAATAATTTAAATATATTAAAACTCCAGCTTACCATTGGTGATTTCTTTATTTGTGCAAGCGAGAAACAAAGAGATTATTGGATAGGGATGTTAAATGCTGTGGGCAGAATAAATCCATACAGCTATGATTCTGACAGCACCTTAAGAAGTTTGATAGACATCGTACCTTCCGGAATACCTTCCGAACCTCCGGTTCGATCGAATTTGTCTATTAGAGATGTAATACCTGATATTAAAAAAGAAGACAGAATAATTTTATGGGGAGGAGGAATATGGAACTGGCTGGATCCTGTTACGGCTATTAAGGCGTTATGGGAAATCACCAGAAGTAATAAAGATATAAAATTGGTATTTATGGGAATCAAACACCCGGATCCCAAGCTTCCAGAGATGAAAAAATGCGTAGAGGCAATAAAGCTGGCCAGGGAACTGGATTTATATGAGAAGGATGTGTTTTTTAATGAATGGACCCCATACAACCTAAGGCAGGCTTTCCTGCTGGATTCGGACGCAGGACTATCAATCCATCATGAGAGAATTGAAACTGAATTCTCTTATAGGACCAGGGTTATGGATTATATATGGGCAAGACTTCCGGTAATAACCACTGAAGGAGACTCTATAGCTAAAATGGTAAAAATTGAAAATATAGGTGAGGTGGTAAAATATGAAAATACCCACCAGCTGGCAAGAGTTATGGAAAGCATAGTCACCAACAGGAGCTTAAAAGAAATTTATAGAAAAAATTTAAATAAAATTGCTCCCAGATTTTATTGGGAAAATGTAACCAGACCGCTAGTTAGATATTGTGTTAATTCATATTATGCATTTGATAAAAGAAAAATCATTGAGCTCATAGATTTACAGAATAGCAAGATTTCAAGAATCATAAAAAATAATTTCGAAGGTTATACCAATATTTTAAAAATAACCTCCAATAAATATAGAGATGAGGAGATTATAAACGAAAGTGATGTGGGTAAAATATTCTGTCTGGAAATAGACAGTGATTTTATAATTCCCGAGGATGAGGAAAGCGAATTAGATGAGGTTGGAATTTTAAAATCCAAAATAACCCAGAGGACGAAGTTTGACGGTATTATTGTAAATAATGCTTTTTCTAAAATTACCCCAAAATTTTTCCATGACCTCACCAATGTACTGGCATCGAAGTTAAAAAGAGAGGGGTTGTTGTTTTTTTCAATTCCTGAAAAAAGGGGACTTTATAATCTTTTAGGTGAGGGTAAGAAAAAAAACAGGTCAAGTGCGAGAATTGATGACTTTACTATTGAATTCATATTGAAGAGTGCCGGCTTTGAAGTTATAGACAAGGGAATCTGGAATAAAATTGAGTATGAGGAAATAGACGGCAGTGAAGGCGAAATTGACGAGATATACGGCAAAAATGAATTATTTGAACTTTTTGAGATAAAATTAGATAAGGATAATTTTAAGGATCTAAGACTTTTAAGCCGGTTGGATATTTTAAATTCCGAAAGGCTAACCGAAGATAAGACTATTAAAGGGAAACTGCGAAGATATATGTATCTTCTTACAAGTATGTATTTTGAGAATTTAAGAAAGAGTTATAACGAATCTGTAAAGGCTGTTAATAATAATATCCAGGTTCAGATTAACAGGGAAATAAATGAATTAAACCGTAAGAACCGGGAGAGACTGCTTCTGATGTATTTTAATATATTCGGAACCCTTTATAAAGAAATTAAAAGTCTTGGTTACGATATTAGCAGTTTGAGAGAAATTTTAGGTGATTTCAAGCCTAAAAGCAAGTCCGGGCTTAATATAGATATTGATCAGAAATTGGAAGTATTATTAAGAGATTTTGAGAATATTGATAGGGTGTTGGGCCTTACGGTATCTAATAAATATTATTTGGCAAAAAAATCATAGATAATGGTACTTGTCCTTTCAAAATTTATATTGAAAGAGGATGTGAACCCCATGCGCTGGATAGGTGCACTTATAATAACTGTAGGAGTGGTTATAATTTCCAGAGGGTGATATTAATGTTGAAGGTAAGGTGAGATTTATAATTGGCGCAAGATGATGATCCTTTGATATCAATTGTCACTGTAAATTTTAATGGCAAGATATTTTTGAAAAATCTTTTTAATTCTATACTTAATCTTGACTATCCATCTGAAAAAATCCAGATAATAATGGTAGATAACAATTCTACCGATGGTTCCGTAGAATTTGTTAAAAAGCAGTTTCCCCGGGTAGAAATAGTTGCGTTGGAGAAAAACAAAGGTTATGCCGGGGGGAATAATGAGGGATTTAACCATTCAAAGGGGAAATATATAGCTCTGATAAATAATGACTGCGTAGTTGAAAAAGACTGGCTGTCTGAAATGCTGTCTATTTTCAGGCAGTCTACTGATAATTCCAAAATAGGAGCTGTGGGTTCCAAGGTAGTTTTTTATTATTCATATTTGCCTTTTCAGTTAGTTGCCGGCAGTAAAAATCAAAAAGAGATAAGAAGTAACAGGAGATCAAGAAGGCTGGGTATAAAAATATATGATCTGGCAGTCAGCAGTACCGGGAGTATTAACAATTGTCAGGATTTTTTAAATGAAAGTGTTAAGTATCTGGATGGATTTTATCCTGCTGAATCTGATAATAGCGGGAAAGTCTATCACTGGTCACAGGGTAATGCTATTCTGGCTGTACCTATAAAAGAACTGGACAGAGATCTGAAGGCAAAATTTAAGGTATCGTCATGTCTTTCACCTAATAATTTACAGCTGGTTGTGGGTGAAGAAATATTAAAGGATATTAAGCTGTCTAAGAAATCTAAATCAGTAGAAATAAAGATCCCGAAAAGATTTTTTATTTACAGGAAAGATATTATTAATAGTTGTGGGATTAAAATAAACAAATCCTTTTACAGCAGGGACAGGGGTTTTGAAAATTTTGATGAAGGGCAATATAACCGGGTAGAGGAAGTCTTTGGACTTTCCGGAAGCAGCTTTATGTTGAATAGAAAAATGCTGGAAGATATCGGTTGTTTCGATGAAAGCTTTTTTACCTATTATGAAGATATTGATTTGTTCTGGAGATCCAGGCTGGCCGGCTGGAAAAATTTCTTTACCCCTAAATCTGTCGTAAGGCACTTTCACTGCGGGACAAGTAAAGAGTGGTCTTATGATTTTACCTATTATGTGATAAGAAATAGGCTGCTTATGATTTTTAAATGTGGCTGGCCGTTTTTATTTATTAGAAGTTTCCTGGGATTTGTTTTTTCAAATATAATTAATGTTTTTTATTACTTTGCAAATTTACTGAAAGGCATAAAACAAAAAAGAATCGATATTCCAATCAGAATAAGGATTTTCTTCGAACTTTTTTATATACTACCAGGGAATTTAATAAAAAGAATTAAAATAAGAGCAGGCAAAAAGTTGCAGGATAAAATTATCAAAAGCTGGATGAGGGATTTTTAACAGGATATCTTATGAAGAGGATTGCTATTTATGATAGATATCTGTCAACGGTCGGGGGTGGAGAGCGATATAGCTGTAAAATTGCGGAAATCTTGTCTAAACAAAAAGAATTCAGAGTAGATCTCATCACCGATATATTCGCTGAACTAAAAGGAGTTTCCAGCAGGCTTAACCTTGATCTGAGCAGGGTAAATCTAAAAATATTCCCTTTTATATCGGAGGATTATGCCGCAAAAATTACAAAAAAATATGACCTTTTTATAAATGCTACTTATCTAAGTTCGCTTCCTGCATACGGCCGTAAAAACATATATTTATGTTACTTTCCCACTCCTTTTAATGTAGACTTCAAATCTGTTCATAGGTTTTTGCTGTTTTTCTTCAGACAGCCGGCAAGATGGTTATTTAGGTTTGCAGATAGATTACTGGAAGGTTTTAATGAAATAGAAGTAGAGGAAGGCTTATACGAACCTAAAAGATTTTTACTGAAAAGGGGCAGCTGGAGCAGCGGAAGGGTGATACTGGCGGTAAAAAAATCAAGCAAGTGCTTAAGACTGGGTTTTAAAAATCCCGATGCAAGCAGTCTTGAATTAATGAAAGTAAATATTAAAGTATTTAAAGGCGGATCAGAAGGTGAGGGATTTTTATTTAATAAAGATATAGAACTTGTAAAGGGTAGTAAAAAGACTGCTGAAATTCCACTGGATCCTGCCAGTGATTCTACCAAGGTTTTAATCTCATCCGATACTTTCATTCCCGTAGAGTTTAACAGAAGTTCTAAAGATTCCAGAAATCTTGGTGTGGTTGTTTATGACGTGAGGAAGATAAACTTCTTTAAAAAAGCTATTCTTAAAATTCTGGGATATATTCCCTTATTTCTTGTTACTTACCCGAGAGATTTAAAATTTTTAGAAACTTACAATAAAATAATCACTATATCAGAATATTCCAAAAAGTGGATAAAAAAATTATGGGGTAGGGATAGCACTACCCTGTTCCCTCCGGTGGATGTTGATAGTTTTAAATCAGGAAAAAAGGAAAAAATAATTTTGAGTGTGGGCAGATTTTTCCCCGAACATCATAATAAAAAACAACTGGAACTGGTCAGTATATTTAAGGAGCTATTTGAGCAGTATCCAGGTAGAATGCGGGATTACACTTTTTATTTAGCAGGCGGTGTGGGGAGCAGGGCCGATCATCTGGAGTATGTGGAAAAAGTAATAGCCGCAGGTAAAAATTACCCGGTAAAAATAATAACCAATATAGAATGGGGGCAGTTAGTTGAAATTTTTGCCAGATCATATATTTTCTGGCATGCTTCAGGGATGGGTGAAGATGAAAGAGTTCACCCGGAAAAATTCGAACATTTTGGAATAACCACTGTAGAAGCAATGGCTGCTGGATGCATTCCTGTTGTTATAAATAAAGGAGGGCAGAAGGAAATTATAAAAAACGGGTATAACGGGTTCCTTTTTGACAGCTGGAAAGAATTAAAAGATATAACCATAAAGATAATAAGCGGCGAAGTAAATTCAGAAGAGATTAGAAAAAATGCGGCTGAAAGCTGCAGAAGATTTTCAAATTCTAATTTTGAGAGAGATTTAATCTCGATAGTCAATAAAGTTATAAAAGATTAATAAAGAGGCAAACATCGGGAGCATAATTGGATATTAGCATTGTAATTGTAAATTATAATAGCCTGGATTTTATAAAGAAGTGCATTTACAGTATTAGAGAACATTCCGAAAAAAAAGGATTTGATTATGAAATATTGGTGGTGGATAATAATTCAAATGACGGGAGTGTAGAGTATCTAAAAGAACAGGATAAGAAAAATGATAACTTCTATTTAATTGCAAATGAGAGTAATCTGGGTTTTTCAAGGGCTTCTAATATCGGGACATTAAAAGCGAAAGGGAAATACCTGCTGTTTCTAAATCCTGATACCAGACTGGTAAGCGGTAGCTTTACGGATTTAATTGATTTTTACGATAAAAAGGATAAAAAAGGAAAGATAGGAATTATAGGGGTAAAAGTGTTAAATCCAGACGGAACCCTGCAGCTGTCCCCCCGGTCTTTTCCGACACTGGCAAGACAGTTTTATGAAAGTTATTTCTTATACAGGATATTTAAAAGAAGCCGTATTTTTGGTTCTTATTTCTTAAGCTGGTGGGACCATAACAGCCAGATGGAAGTGGACTGGCTTACAGGCTCATTTATGTTTATAAGGAAAGATTATTTTATTCAAGCAGGTATGTTTGATGAAGATTATTTTATGTATAGTGAAGATACTGATCTCTGTCTTAAGTTATACAGAAAAAATTTCAGGAACTACTACTACCCCGGTTTTGTAATAGAACACTCTGACAGCGGTATCGCTTCAAGAGATTTAGCTGTAAGGGAGGTAGAAATCTGGAGGAGCAGAAGACTATATTTTAAGAAAAACTACTCTGCAGTTTATGCCGGTGCTTCGAGTTTGCTTTATTTAGCCGGTATCCTGAACCGAATACTGCTATTTACAGTTTTGTCCGTATTTAAATCTGGAAGTAGGAATAGAGCAAGACTGTCAGCTTATTTTAAAGTCTTTAAATTATATTTTGGGAATTTAAAAATATGATACAGGATTATAGTAAAAGAAAAGTTCTTTCTAACGTAAGCTTTATAACCACTGTTTATAATGAAGAGGAAAATATTATTGAATTTCTCAAGAGTCTGATGGAGCAGACTTATCTACCAGGCGAAATAATTGTAGTTGACGGAGGTTCAAAGGACAGCACTTTTGAGAGTGTGTTGGGGTTTTTTAGGGGCAGAGCTTCCCGGAAAAAAGGTGAACCCAGGATAGTATTAAGAAATGACGGTATAGGAGATAAAGTAAAAACCGGTGTAGAAGATAATGCCCCGGTAATTAATGTCAGAATAATTAAAAAAAACGGGGCAAACATTTCACAGGGAAGAAATACCGCAACAAGAAATGCATCGGGTGGGATTATTTGTGTAAGCGATGCCGGATGTATACTGGATAAAAATTGGCTGGGAGAAATTACCAGGTTTTATGATGATACCTCATGTAATGCAGTCGGCGGCTTGAACCTGCCGTTATGCAGGAATTTTATACAGAAGTGTCTTGCTGTTTGTATCATGCCTCAAGAAGAAGAAATAAATGCGCAGCGATATATGCCTTCATCCAGGAATATAAGTTTTAAAAGGGAAATGTGGGCCGGTATTGGAGGGTATCCCGAAAACCTGGATTATGGTGAGGATATGAAATTTGATTTTAATATAAAAGCCGCAGGTTACAGGATAAGATTTAATCCCGGTGCAATTGTTTACTGGAAAATGAGGGAAAATCCTGTTCAAATATCCAGACAATTCTTTAGATATGCAAGAGGCGATGCGGCAGGCAGGATGTACCCAGGCCGTCATCTTATAAGATTTACTGCATTTTTTATCCTTATAATTATTTTATTTGGCGCGTTTTACTTAAGCAAATGGATTCTGCTTATACTGGTTCCTCTTTTTATAGTTTATGTATATAAGTCGTATAGCAGATTAATAAAAGCCTGGAGAAGTAAGGGAAGCTGCCGTTTTTATGGAGTTGAAAAGTTTTTATCTATATCTACTTTTTTTATACCTCTTTTACTTCTACAAATCGATTTTTCAAAAATGTGCGGTTATATTTACGGCCTCCTGAAAAAATATTATAAATTAAAAATATAAATTTCAAAAAAGTATTTAAGTATTTTTAAATTTGTTTTATAATATAAACTAAAATATAAAATTTAATCATTTTATTATAGAAATTTTTAATTAAATATGAGATAATAATAAAAAATAATTATTTAATATATTTTTAAAGACTAATAAAAATCAAATAATACCCTGATAAGATTAAAGATATTTAAGGAGTGAAGAATGGATTACGAGGAAGATGTAAAAAAAATTGATACCAATGAGCTAAGAGTTAATCTCACAAAGTATTTAACTGAGAATTTAGGAGATACTATATTCATAACCAGATATAACAGACTTGTGGCAGAACTCAGGGTTTATACTGAAGAGACCAGAAGAAAGACCGAGCTTAGAATTGCAAGGAAAATGCTTGAAGCCGCTGAAAGAGAAAAAAATCATAAGAAATAGCAGAGTAATCGTAATTATCGGTTACTGGTCACTATTGTTGGTTTTAATTTAAAATAGCACATATTTCAGAAAAAGGTGTATGTGCTATTTTATTTTC
>CAZLEB010000002.1:27952-36392 GCA_964558475.1 uncultured Actinomycetota bacterium | reverse complement strand
ACAATGGCATACCATAGCGGTTCAGTACCCAGCGTTACCGGGATTACAGCCGCCAGTGCCGGGAAAGCACCCAATACACCAATCGCCAGCACTAATATCCCTATAATAATTAATGTAACTTTGCTTGCCATTATAATTCCTTTCTTTAATTATTTATATTTCTAAGACAGACGATTACCTATCATCAAGGTTTCATTTCTCAAGTATAAAAATTACAAACGTAATTTTCTTTTAATCTCAGGGATCTTTTTACGGGCAGCTTCCACTCCTCTCTGGACAATCTGACTCCCCCGGATTAAATCAAAAAATCCGAAATCTCCTACTTCCGGCTCTATTACTATATCCGCAATACTAAGAGAATTTTTTGTCATTTCCTGGTGCATAATACTAAAACTTGTATCAAGTACATTATTAACCGAAAGTCTTAACGGGTTCTGTCTTTTTAACCTTGCCATTCTTTTAGGTTTAAGAATCTTACCCCTTCTGCTTTCACTGCTGTGCATAGATTCGTATAGCCCTGGTCCCTCAACAGATTCGCAATAATTATCCCCATGTACAAACCTCATATATTTATCCCTGTCTTTTTCAAAAACTATCGATGAGGCTATAATGAAATCCACATCCATTGTTTTTACAGATTCCGTCGGCAGCGGCTCTATTATTCCCCCGTCTATCAGAATCCGATTGTTAATACATACCGCAGAGAAAAAACCGGGGATAGAAATAGAAGCCCTGACTGCATCAAGCAATTTTCCTTCAGATAATATTACTTTTTCTCTTTTAACCAGATCTACTGCAACACAGCAAAACGGTATGCGGCAATCTTTAAAAGTCTTATCTTCCAGAAACCTCCTTAGCAATTCTTCAACCCTGCGCCCGTTTATAATTCCAGTTTGAGACACTACCAGATCAGAGAAAAGCAAGAAACTCTTCCAGTTCATCGACCTTACAAGAGACTTCATCTCTTCAAGAGTTACTCCAGAACAATAAAATGAGCCGATTATTGATCCCATACTCGTACCTGCCACCGCCTTTAGCTCTACCCCTAATTCCTCAAGTACTTCCAGAACACCAATATGGGAAAGCGCCCTTGCAGCTCCTCCGCTTAATGCTATACCAATTTTTCTTTTTCTTTTAAAAATATTCATAGTTAGATAAATTATACTATTTACACAAACTTATAACGAGCAGCTCAAATATCGACTTATTTTACAATAAGGCTATTGTAGAGTAAAATCTTTTTAGTTTTTCAACCATAATCTACTTTTTATGAAGAGTAAAATTATAAAGAATATCATTTTTATAATAATCGCAGTCCTTGTTTTTTCCATTATTTTTACCACCCAGGCCTGCAGTAAGCTTGATATAGAAATATTTGGATTGAAATTCGGGGAAAAAACCGGCAGTACAGATTCTAAAATTGAAGATACCGGTACCATTGATGAGCAGAGCATAAGCGATATTGAAGACGATAGTGAAGATCTGGGAAATGTTTCCGATCAGGAAATAATCGGTTCAGATAACAAGAAAATTAAAACCAGCAATGATACCAGCACTGACACTGCCGATATTGCAGAATTAAGGTTATATTTTATCCAGGCTATGAAATATTTTGATGAAGGAACATACCTTATTGCCGAGTATTATTTAAATAAAGTCAAAGACAGCTATCCGGTGCTCCAGGACCATATTTTTTATTATATGGCAAAAAGTCTCTTTTACCAGGAAAAATATTACCAGGCAGAGGAATATTATCAAAAATTAATAAAAAATTACCCTGACAGCATCTGGGCAGAAAATGCCAATCTGGAATACGCAGATATATTCTACATCAAGGAGGATTATATAACTGCTGAAAATGAGTATGATAATTTCCGGACTGCTTTCCCCCATTCATCATATATACCCTACTGCTTGTTCCAGTTAGCTGTTTGTCAGGAAAAGAATGGAAAAAAAGACCTGGCTTCTGAGAATTATAAAGAAATATGGCTGAAATATCCCCTTAACGAATACTCGGAAATCGCCTGGGAGAATTTAAATAAACTTGCAGGGGAAGGTTCAGTTGAGCTATTTATCCCCACAGCAAATCAGATTTACGGTAGGGGAGAGATTTTCTTTAGCATTTACCACTACAGCAGCGCCCTGGATGAATTTAATAAGATACTGCAGGGGGATTATTTAAATAATTTATCTCCGGAGCTTTACAGTAAAACATTATTTAAAAAAGGTATGTGTTACTTTAACCTGGGTGACTACAGCCAATCCAAATATTATCTGTCCCTATCTTATGAAAAGTCCCCATCAGGTTCTGTAGCTGACGATAGCCTTTATTATTTAGGCAGAGCTCTCACCAATCTTAATCTGGATAACGATGCCATCTCATATTACCAAAAACTTATAGAACTTTTTTCAGCCAGCAATTACAGCGATGATGCCCTTTACAGGACAGGCAGGATATATTCTTTAAAGGGAGATTTTAATAATGCAGCCATTTATTTCCAAAGAGTACCCAGCGAATATCCCAATGGAGATAAACTGCCCGATGCATTATGGGAGCTTGCCCTGATACAATACAGGTCGGCGGATTATAACTCTGCTAAAACCACCTTTTCCAATTATGCATCTTCGTATAAGGGTACCTCACTGGAAGAAAAGGGATTATTCTGGCAGGCAAAATGCCATCAGAAACTGGGTGATAACGATAGTGCAGCAGAGTTATATCAAAAAATTATAGATTTAAGTTCATATTCCTACTATACTTTTGCATCCGGTAAGATGCTGGCAGAAATGAATAAAGAAGTAAAGATTGAAGAAATAAATAACGAGCTAAATCCGGAAAATCCCGAGATTGCAGACATAATTCCAGATATATATTCCATACTGGAAGAGGAAAGTTATATCAAAGACGGCGAGATAAATCATATAAATAAAGCCATTGAACTTTTAAAACTGGAATTTTTTAACAGTGCATCGCTTGAAATAGAAGCAGGGAGCGGCGAAATAAAAGAAAACCCGGCTAGAACCCTTGAGATTGCTACTTTGTTTTTGAAATCCAATAATTATTCAAATTCAATTAAAATTATTCATAAAAATTTTAAACAATTAAAATCCGAACTGAATGAGCCTTATATGGATTATCTTTATTATCTGTATTATCCCTATGGTTATAAAGAAGCTGTTCAAAAATACAGCAGCCAGTATAACCTTGACCCGCTTTTTACTCTGGCCGTAATGAGGCAGGAAAGCTTATTTCAGCCTGATGCCGGTTCTTACGCAGGAGCACAGGGACTGATGCAGATCATGCCGGCAACAGGAGAAGGTATCGCCGGACAGATAGGCATTTCTAATTATAACGTTAATCTGCTTCTGGACCCGGATACAAATATTAGAATGGGCACATATTACTTAAGACAGCAGCTGGATAATTTTGGCCAGAATGAGTTCTACTGTGTGGGAGCTTATAACGGTGGCCCAGGAAGAATGAGCGAGTGGGTATCTGAAAGAGGCGAAATGGATATTGATGAATTTATAGAAAGTGTATCTTATGAACAATCCAGAGAATATATAAAGATAGTGATGGGAAATTATTATTTCTATCAGATGTTATACGACTGAATATGGAAAGGAAAGTAACTACTAATTCCCTTTACATCCATTCTACACACTCTCAAGTTACCTCATTTACCAATAACGAAAATTGCATTTAGAGCCAGCAGATTAGGAAACAACCTTATAATATTGTTCTTACCTAAATAATATGTTTCCAGTATATTTATTCCTTTTTCCTTACAATAATTTTTAAAATCTTTCAGGCTTAAGAAATGCACATTTGGTGATTCATACCAGCTGTAAGGAAGCGATTGAGTACGAGGAGCCTTTCCCCTGAAAAAAAGGTCAAAGCGGGACCGGATATAAGCGAAATTAGGAAATCCTATTATTACTCTTCTTCCCACCCTTAGTGATTCCTGCAGGACAAACTCTATTTTTTTGGTTTCCTGCATACTCTGATTTAAAATAACATAATTAAAAGAATTATCAGGATATTCTCCCAGGCCGCCCTCTATATCTCCGTGAAATACACTTAGTCCCTTCTCCACACATTCATAAATAGCTCCTTCTCTTAACTCTATGCCCCGTGCTTTTACTTTTTTCTCCTTAATTAAAAGATTCAGAAGCTCTCCGCTGCCGCAACCGAGGTCCAGTACACTTGAACCGGTTTCTATAATTTTAAATATAATTTTGTAGTCCAGTCTTATATTTTTACTATTTTTTTCCTTCATAAATATATACCCTATTTAAAAAATGCTTTATCAGGCGAGTCTCTTCTGTAAATTCAAGAAGAAACGCATCGTGGCCATAATTGGAATTTATTTCACAATAAGTAACATCTGCATGTCTGGCTTTCAGTAATTTAACGATCTCCCTGGATTGGTATGGAGGATATAACCAATCGGATTTAAATGCGATAACTAAAAATTTAACATCAACTTCTTTGCTATTTGGAAAAAGTTTATCCCCGGACGATAAATCAAAGTAGTCTATCGCTTTTGTGATATAAAGATAAGAATTGGCATCAAATCTCTTTACAAAATTATCACCCCTGTAATGCAAATAGCCCTCAACTTCAAATTCAGGTGTAAATGAAAAATTATAACTGCTATTTTTTAATTTCCTTGAAAATTTTTTCTCCATAGACTCGTCGCTCATATAAGTTATATGCCCGATCATCCGTGCAAGAGCCAGGCCATTCTCCGGCTGGCTATGGCCATAGTAGTTGCCGCCGCGCCAGGCGGGATCAGACATTACCGCCTGCCTTCCCACTTCATTAAACGCAATTTGTTGCGGAGAATGTTTTAATGCTGTAGCTATAGGAATAGCAGATAGAACTCTATCAGGATAAGAAGCGACCCATTGCATAACCAGCATTCCTCCCATCGAGCCTCCCACAACACATAACAGCCTGTCTATTTCCAGATAATCAATCAAATGCTTTTGCGCTTTTATCATGTCAGAGATTGTAACTATTGGAAAATCAAGACCATAAGGTTTTCCTGTCTCTGCATTCAACGAAGATGGACCGGTGCTCCCTTTACATCCGCCAATGACATTCGAGCATATAATAAAATATTTTTCAGTATCAAAAGCTTTACCCGGACCTATCATATTGTCCCACCACCCGGGTTTTTCGTCTCCCTTATGAAATCCGGCAACATGGGCATCCCCGGACAAGGCATGCAAAACCATAACCGCATTACTTTTACTCTTGTCTAACCTGCCGTATGTTTCATACGCAATTGTAATGGGACCCAGTTTCTTCCCCGCCTCCAGTGTCATTTCATCCGGAGGCTGGGCAAAATTATAATATTTTGTATTAACTATTCCTATTCCGCTTAACATATTCGCTCACCTGTATCTATTTTATATAAAATTAAAGAAATTACTGCTCCTGGAACAGCCAGGTGGAAAGATATCTCTCGCCTGTGTCCGGCAAAACAACCACAATATTCTTATTATCCGATTCCTTTCGCTTTGCAACTTCTATTGCAGCCCACATTGCAGCACCGCTTGATATTCCAGCTAAAATCCCTTCTTCTCTTATTATTTTACGGGTCATAATACCGGCATCTTCATTAGAAACCTGGATAATCTCATCAATTATACCGGTATTTAACACTTCAGGAACAAATCCTGCTCCAATACCCTGTATTTTATGGGGTCCCGCGCTGCCTCCCGAAAGAACCGGAGAATCAGACGGCTCAACTGCTATTATTTTAACCAGAGGCTTTCTTTGCTTCAAAATTTCTCCCACACCGGTAATGGTTCCACCGGTACCTACGCCGGCAATAAATATATCCACACTCCCACCAGTATCAACCCATATTTCTTCAGCGGTTGTTTTCCGGTGTATTTCAGGATTTGCAGCATTTTTAAATTGCTGTAGCATAAAACTGTTTTTTACACTCTTCTGAATTTTTTCTGCTTCTTCCACAGCCCCTCTCATTCCCCTTGAACCATCCGTCAGGACAAGCTCAGCACCAAATATGGTAAGAAGCTTTCTCCGTTCTAAACTCATTGTATCCGGCATAGTAAGAATTAATCTATATCCCCTGGCAGCGCACACAAAAGCAAGTGCGATGCCAGTATTTCCACTTGTAGGCTCTATAATTACCGTATCTTTGTTTATTAAACCTTCACTTTCAGCAGCATTAATCATTGAAACTCCGATCCTGTCTTTTAAACTTGAAAGCGGATTGAATGATTCCAATTTCGCCAGTACTGTGGCACCTGTGCCATCTGCCAGCCTGTTTATTCTAACCAAAGGTGTACGACCGATTGTTTCTGTAATATCATTAAAAATTTTACCCATAAACTTATCCTCCAAACTTTAATAGAATAATTTATCTCATCTTAACGCTTGCTTAATATCGGAAATAATATCTTCTATATCTTCGATACCTACCGAAAGCCTGATATAATCAAGTGTTACTCCGGTTGATTTCTGCTCCTCGTCGGAAAGTTGCTGATGGGTAGTACTTGCAGGATGAATGGCCAGAGTTTTTGCATCACCGATATTTGCCAGGTGGGATATTAATTCAAGCGAATCAATGAATTTTTTCCCTGCCTCAAGGCCTCCTTTTATTCCGAATCCGACAATAGCGCCCGCTCCTCCGGGCAAATACTTATCTGCCAGATTTTTTTCCGGGCTGGAATCCAAACCTGGATAATTTACCCAGGAGACTCGGGGATGCTTTTCAAGAAACTGAGCCACTTTAAGAGCATTTTCCGAATGTCTTATCATTCTCAGGTGTAAAGTTTCTAATCCCTGCAAAAATAAAAACGAATTGAAAGGAGAAAGACATGGCCCCAGGTCTCTAAGAAGATTTACTCTTGCTTTGGTAATATATGCAATATTTCCATAAGGCTTTAACTCTTTTACAAAATTCATTCCATGGTAGCTTGGATCCGGATCAGCAATCAGAGGGAACTTGCCATTTGTCCAATCAAATTTACCGGAATCAACAATTATACCCCCTATTGATGTTCCATGGCCTCCTATAAATTTGGTGGCCGAATAAACTACAATATCTACGCCATAATCAATGGGCCTGAGAAGATATGGAGTAATAGTATTATCAACAATAAGTGGAATCCCATTTTGGTGTGCAATTTTTGCCAGCTCTTCCAGATCTGCGACATTTAATTTTGGGTTACCTATAGATTCAGTATAAATTGCCTTTGTCCTGCCGGTAATTGCTTTTTTAAAATTATTTAAATTTTCTGACCTCACAAAATTTACATCAATTCCAAAACGCCTCAGGGTATTATTAAAAAGAGTGTATGTCCCTCCGTATAAGTTATCCGCTGAAACTATCTCATCACCGGTTTGAGCAATATTCAAAATTGCTATTGTCTCTGCAGCCTGTCCGCTTGCAACAGCGAGAGCGCCTATTCCACCATCAATTGCCGCCATTCTTTTCTCCAGTATATCATTCGTAGGATTCATTATACGGCTATAAATATTGCCAAATTCCTTCAGAGCAAAAAGATTTGCAGCATGATCGGTACTTTTAAATTGATAAGAAGTAGTCTGATAAATAGGAACGGCCCTTGCACCAGTTGCAGGATCTGGTACCTGTCCTCCATGAAGTAAAAGTGTATCTAATTTTAATTTTGAATCTAGCTTACTCATAATATCCAGCTCCTTTTTTAAATTTATTATCCAGGCATCCCTTAAAAATATTTATCTATTAAATAAAATTATTAATGTTTTTTATAAAATCTGTTTTTTATGTTTATATTCCGTACATGACCATATCTTCAGCCTTTTCTTTCTGCATTCTTACCAGATCCTCCAGAGTGAAAGAATTAAGAAATTCTGAAATCCTTTCTCCCAACATGGTCCAGATATCTCTTGTTACACAGGTATGTACTTTACCGCAGACCGAAGTATTATTCACACAACCAATTAAATTCAGATCTCCTTCCAGAATTTCTACAATTTCTTTTAATTTAATTTCTGATGAAGACCTGCCCAAAATATACCCGCTATGGGCGCCGCCATAGGTATTTATAAGGGCTTTCCCCTTAAGCGGTATTATTATCTGGCTTAAGTACTTTTCCGATACATCAATATTTTTGGCAATTTCCTTCAGGTATATCGGACCCTTTCCGGAATTTGCCGCTATCTCTATCATTAATCTCAGCCCATACCTTGCTCTTGTAGATATCCTCACTTCCAGTCTTCCTCTTTTAATTAATACTATTTATATTATTTAATTAGTAGTATTCTATTAATAAAAAAAAATACTGTCAAGAAGAAAATAAAACTTTTAAAAAAGGTTTACCCTCTTAATTTTATCCGGTTTTTAATATAATATATTCAAAGATGGAAGAAAGAATCAGAAAAAAACAATTCGGAAAGAACGTAAGCTATAAGTAT
>CAZLEB010000002.1:0-27852 GCA_964558475.1 uncultured Actinomycetota bacterium | reverse complement strand
TATCAGGTTTATGATTCTGGATATCCAAACGATAATGTATGGATCTCAACTGATGTAATCTCGGTCACTTTATATAACTGCGGGTATGACCTTATGGAACTGATGTATACAGATATGAACGAACATAAAGAGGATTATCCTATGGATATAAAGGGCAGAAAAACATCTATAAAGCACATTGATTTCAGAGATGTCTTCTTCCAGGAAAAATTTTTTAACAGGAACGCATTGACAACACTGCCCCATGAATATGATAAAGATGATGTAGATAACAGCCTTCTGTGGCAGCCGGGAGATATAGTTTATTTTCAATTTGATGAAAACAATCCTTATGCTGATTTAGGCGGTCTTATTTCCCCTCATACTAATGATGATGGAATTCCGCTGGTAATAATGATTTCCAGTGAATTAGGAAAGGTCAGTGAAGTTGATAAGCTCCTGGAGTATAAAATAGTAGGGCACTACCGTTATCCGAATTTATATGAGGAAGATTAATCATAAAAACCAAATGGGTTAAAATTAGTCTTATAATCAAACCAATCCACTTTTTCAGTTCTTTTTAAGAATCCGACAATTTTATAAGTAAGCGGTGTAAAGATAATTTCAAGGGAAACCTTAAAAATATAATTAGAAATAATTATAAGCAGTACCAGGCTATTTGCATATACTCCCAGAAAAGCAATGACTACAAAAATAATAGTATCAACCCCTTCACCGATAATAGTAGACCCTATAGTCCTTGTAAAAAGCCACTTTCCTTTTGTAACAATTTTCATTTTTGCAAGCACAAAAGAATTTGAAAATTCTCCTGCAAAGTAAGCAATAAGAGAAGCGGCAACTATTCTTGGGGTTTGTCCAAGTATTCTCATATAGGCTTCCTGGAACTCCCATCCGCTGGCAGGTTTAATCAAACCCACCAAACCAAGGGTTAAAGACATTAAAAGTGCACAGAAAAATCCTATCCATATAACCCGCCTGCTCTTTCTATACCCGTAAACTTCAGTAAGTATATCTCCAAAAATATAAGAAAGGGGGAAAAGGATTGTCCCACCATCAAAAGTAAATTTCCAGATCTGGACAATTTTAGATGAGGCTATATTCGAAATAAGCAGCACCGCGACAAAAAGCCCGGTTATCAGATCAAAATATTTGAATCTTTCAGAAGCACTTATTTTTTGATTAGAATCGATATTCACTATTTTATTATTACACTACTTGAAATAATTTTTAGTTATTTTTTATTATTGCTATTTTCATATTATAATAAGATATTATAATAATAAAAAAAATAAATTTTTTTTACAAAGCACATTTTTAAATTGTACAAAAACTTAAATAATTAATAAAATTTAAAAATATCTTTTGGAGGTTAATCTTTAATGAACGATGAAAAAGAATTCGACAGGACTATTATAAATTTTGTAATAGGTGGAGCTCTGATAGGAGCAATTGCCGGTTATATTATAAAGAAAGTAGGCATAAAAAATATAATGAATATATTAAAGAAAAAAGAAATCATCCCACCCTCCATTTCAAACTTGATAAATGAATTCACCTCCAGGAGAAAATCAGAAGAATAACTCCTTTACCCGGTTAATATTTAATTGAACAGGGAGTTAAATGTAATCGCTGTAAAAATATATTTTATATAGTTTCTTTAATTTTTTTAATTATTTCTTCCGGGGCATCTTTTTCATTACCATAAAGTAATAAACAATTGCTGCCACACCATTTAACTGGGTAACGAAGAAAGTTGCAATTAAAATTACGAGCCAGATAGTTTTGGCATTTTCCCCGCCAGCACCAGCCGGAAACTCATCCGGTTTTCTCTTGGCGCAATCCACCAGAGCAATAATCCATACTACAAATAAAAAAAGCCCGATCAGTCCACCGACAACCGCTATACATATCCATATGCCTACAAATCCTGAAATAGCCATCCCTCCAAAAAATTCCTCTGCCGCCAATCTACTTGTACAGCCAGCACCCAGCAGTGCTAACACTGCAAATAAAAATATAAAAGCCAGTGATAATATTTTTTTCATTATTCCTCCTATTATTAATTAATAATAATATCAGTAAAAATTTTTATTATTCTAACATTAATAAAATATCTATTCAAATTTTTAAAATCAATTAATCCTTTTGCTAAAACTTAATTACTTTTCTATTTCCGATAATACTTCCCAATCAAAATCAATAAATACTATAAAAGTATTATTCTGTGTCCCAACTAACATAAACGCCTGCTGTTTGTTCTCCTTTGAAGCAATTAGCATAGTAGGTTTTTCTCCATTATCGACCTGTTCCTCGTTTTTCATTTCCTTTATATCCCATACCCTGTTATCAAATGAATTATAATAATCTAAAACTTCTGTTTTGTTATCTGCAGTTGAATAGATTGTAGCGCTTACCTCCTGCTCTCTTAATCCTTGCGGTAATTCATCTAAAACCGAGAGATCCTTTTCAGATAAAACAGCGCCATATCTTCCGGCTAATTCAAGAATCTTACTTATATTACCTTCTGTCTGTAATAAAACCGTAGAATCAGGATATACAAGATCCTCCACTACAAGGTCTTGATCGATATTATTTCCAGTCCTGACTTCAAATCCGGTAAGTCTTTCAATAAGTGAAAACAGAGGACAGATGCAACCGGTACTAACAATAGTTACCACCGAAAATAAAAAAACCACCACCAGAAATAATTTTAACTTTAAATGGCCCTTCTTTGACATCATGAGCCGCCTCCATCTCTAATAAGTTAGCAATTTATAAAATCCAAATAACTGGTTTTATCTTATATAAATTCTTGGAATCCTGCTTTTAAACATACACACCACTTCATAACTTATTGTACCCATCAGTCGGGCAATATCATCTGCAGTTATTTTGTTTTTATTGGATTCTCCTATTAATATAACTTCATCACCAACACTTATATTATTATCACCTGCAATGTCAGTAATGTCTATCATAAACTGATCCATTGTAACATTGCCTACTACTGGGGCAAGCCTTCCATTTATTAAAACTACCGCCTTATTAGACAGTAACCTTGAATAACCGTCTGCATAACCTAGCGGTACTGTAGCGATTATACTGTCTCTTTTGGTTTTAAAAGTACCGCAATATGAAATAATCTCACCGCTGGGGACCCTTTTTATGAAAGATATTCTTGTTTTAAGGCTGAATACAGGTTTTAATTCAGATATGGCACCACTCATTTCCGGATCGAGCCAGTCATTATAATCCTCATCATAAGGATTCAAACCATATATGGAAATACCGGTTCTTACCATGTCCAGATGCATATCTTTAAACCTAAAAAAAGCGGCACTGTTAGCACAGTGAAAAAACTTTACCGCTATCTTGAAATCTTTTACCTCTCTTATGATTTCATTAAATCTGCTCCACTGCAATTCGGTATAAGAGCTTTCCCTGCCGCTGGCACAGGAAAAATGAGTGGAAATGCTTTCCAATTTCAAATTGGTTAGTTTAGATACTTTTAAAATCTGACTAGCGGCATCATTGAAATTTATCCCTATCCTGTTCATTCCGGTATCTATATTTATATTGATAGGTGTTTCTTTTCCGATTCTTTCGCATTCTTTTGAAATAAATTGTGCCGATTTGTATGAATTTATACCCAGAATCAGATTATGTCTTATAGCCTCTTCTATTGCCTGAGGAGGACTTTCCCCTAAAACATAAATAGGCGGATTAATTCCCGATTTCCTCAACTCAACTCCCTCTTCGACCAGCGCCACCCCCAGCGCATACGCTCCGCTTTTTATTGCCTGTCTTGAAATCTCCACTGCCCCGTGGCCATAGGCATCGGCTTTAACTACTGCCATTATCCTTGTATTTTTTGAAGCAGTATATGACTTGATTATTTCAAGGTTACTCTCGAGGTGAGCCAAATTTATCTCAACCCAGGCAGATCTTTTATTTATTATATGATTTCTATGCATATAATTTGAATTACAATAACTATATTTTCAAACCATTGACTTTACGACATCCGCTCTTGTAATTATCCCCACCAGATTACCATCATCCAGGACAGGAACTCTATTGACATTTTTTCTTATCATTATATTTGCAACTTCACTAACGGGTGTATCTTCGCTGACTGCCCATACTTTGCTGGTCATGACATCCTCTACTTTTGTTCCTAAATACTTTGTAAGATTTCTTTTAAACTTATTCAGACTTTCAAGATAAATAATGCTGTCCAGTAACTTAAAATATCTTGGAAAATGAAGATCGGCATCCTTTACAATCAAATCTCCTTCGGTAGCAATCCCTACCATCTTTCCGTTATCATCAACAACAGGCACCCCGCTAATCTTATTTTTTAAAAGCAATTCTGAAAGCTTTCCCACTGAAGCATTCCTGTTTATAGTAATAACTTTCTTTACCATGATATTCTTTGCTAAAAGCTCTTGCATCCTAAGCTCCTATCATTCCATTAATATTATTAACTTTAAACACCCTTAATATTTTATTTTTTCTATCTCTAAAAAAACTCTCTTAATACCATCCAGAAGATCCGTTGCTATAAGCGAAGTCCTGCTGGTTTCCTTTACCATAATATCTGCTGCCATTCCATGTATATAAACTCCACATACGGCACTTTCCACGAGCCCCATCCCCTGACAGAGCAGTGAACCAATAATACCGGTCAATATATCGCCAGTACCTGCCGTTGCCAGACCCCAGTTCCCGGTAGGATTAATAAAAGTCGTATTTTTATAGTCAGAAATTACAGTTTTAGCCCCTTTAAGAACTGATATTAATTTATATTTTTTAGCAACTTCCATATTTGTCTTAATCCTGTCTTCCAAAGGGATTTTTCCTACACCCATTATTAATGACATCTCTCCGCTGTGAGGTGTTATTATAACATTTGTGAGATCAAAATTTTCTATATTCTCAACATCCCTTGGTCCGTAGAGTGCAAAAAGACCGTCGGCATCCAGTACTACAGGCTTTTTTATTTTTTTAAGCAGTTCTCTTACCAAACATATAGTACTTGGATTTCTGGAGAGACCCGGACCTATTGCCAGAGCATTAAATCTGTCACTCAAATCCAATATTTCATTCAGGCTATTTATATGTAAAGAAATATCTTCTGTCTGTTCAACCGGATATGTAATTACTTCTGTTAATTTCTCCTCGAAGATACTATTTAATTCCCAGGGGCACACAAGGGTCACCACTCCTGCCCCGCACCTTAGAGCCCCCATACAGGTCATTGAAGCTGCCCCGGTAAATCCTGCAGAACCTGCTATTACCAGTAAGTTCCCAACTTTATATTTATACGTCCATGACTGCTTTACAGGTATATTTGCAGCTATCCACTGAAAGTCGGGTTCAAAAATCTGCTCATACTGGCCGTAATATTTTTCCGGAATACCTATATCTATAATTTTAATCTGCCCTGCAAAATCTGCTCCAGGATAATTTACCAGTCCTATTTTCTTACAGCCGAAAGTTATGGTTTTATCTGCCCGTACTGATGTTCCCAAGACTCTTCCATCATCGGAATCAACACCGGAAGGAATATCGACGGAATAAATTTCCTTAATTTTACTTTTTTCCTTAGCTAAATTTATACTTTCAATTACTTCCCTTGAAGGCCCGTAAATATCCTTACCGTGAAGGCCTGTCCCAAATATGGCATCTAAAACAAAATCAGCTTTTTTGAGCTCTTCTTTAAATAAAGAGTATATTTTTTTATCTTCCGGATTTAAATAATATGTAACATTATTTTTATCTGCCTCGAGCTTTTTAAAATAAAATAAGCTGTCAGGGCTGAATTTTTCCACAGAAGATATATAAAACACAATTACCTTCATTCCATAATCCAGTAAATCTTTAGCGGCAACCAATCCATCGCCACCATTATTCCCGCTCCCGCAGACAATTACACCACGGGCAGCTCGTTTAAGTTTTTTATTTTCAAAATCACCTATGATTTCCTTGGATATCCCACTGCCGGCATTCTTCATAAGCCACTTTGAATCAATCCCATCACTTATAACCCTGGCATCGATTTCTGCGGTTCTCGTCCCTTTTAAAATTCTATTTAATTTCATCTTTCTCCAATTTATACTCAACTTAACCCATATCTTGCAATTTAATTTTAGTATGATAAAAAGACCCTGCTTTACAATTTTATGAAAAAATAACTAACTGCAGGCGTAAATTACATCATTGCTACCGCATAGGCAACTGCAAAATTTTCTGTTGCCGAAACAGATATTTTTATCTCTTTTATCCTTAGCTGCTTGCTGAACTTAAGAGTTTTACCGTATAACTTTATGAAAGGTGCTCCAGTATCCATATTTGCCAGTTCGATTTCACTTAAAGATATGCTTTTACCAACCCCCTCAACCAGTGATTTAGCAACCGCTTCTTTTGCTGCAAAACGGGCTGCAAAGCTTTGATACTTACCCTTATTTTTTTTATTGCAGTACTCTATTTCACTTTCAGTATAAACCCTGCTCAAGAAACCTGAATTATTTTTAATAGCAGACTTGATTCTTTTTACTTCTATTATATCAGTGCCGACTCCAAATATTTCCATAAACTCTCACTCCACTGTAACACTTTTTGCAAGATTTCTTGGCTGGTCTACATTTCTATTCAGATTTTTAGCTATATAATAAGAATATAATTGAATTGGTATAATGGTTAAGATAGCATATAACTCCTCCAGGGTTTCAGGAATTTGGAAGATATAATCAGCATATCTTTTTGTATTCTCATCTCTCTTGTTAATTATAGAAAATATTGTAGCTTTTCTTGCCTTTACTTCCTGAATGTTACTGAGAATCTTTTCGTATACTGAATCAACAGGCATAATCCCCACCACTACTGTTTTTACATCTGTAAGAGCTATAGGACCATGCTTCATCTCACCGGCCGGATATCCTTCTGCATGGATATACGAAATTTCCTTAAGCTTTAAGGCACCTTCCAGTGCAGCCGGAAGACCAAAAATTCTACCAAGGAAGAGAAAGCAGGTATGTTTGTAAGTTTTATCAGCAATTTTCTTTATCTCATCTGCCCGGTCCAGTATACTCTGTATTTTACCGGGTATGATTTCTAATTCTTTAATTATTTTCTGAGACGTACTTTTATTAATAAGCCCTTTTACTTTAGCAAAATATAAAGCTATAAGATACATTACCATAATCTGAGCTGTAAAAGTCTTGGTAGCGCAAACACCTATTTCCGGGCCAGCATGGGTATAGATCACAGAATTGGATTCTCTGGCTACGGTACTCCCCACAACATTGGTAATAGCCACTATTTTTGCCCCTTTAGATTTTGCTTCTCTGATTGCTGCCAGGGTATCAATAGTTTCTCCTGATTGAGTTATAGCTACAAATAAATAATTATCTTCTACCAGTGGGTCCCTGTATCTATATTCTGATGAATAATCCACTTCAACCGGAATTTTTGCCCATTTCTCTATAACCTGTTTTCCGATTAAAGCAGCATGATACGATGTTCCACAGGCAATTATCTGAACTTTTTTTAGATTTTTAATCTGTTCAGACGACAGATTAAGTTCATCAAAATTCAACTCTCCTTCTATCAGTCTACCTCTCATTGTCTCTTTGACTCCATAAGGCTGTTCAAAAATCTCTTTCAGCATAAAATCCTCGTAACCGCTTTTTTCAGCACTGCTAACATCCCAATTAACTTTAAAGGGTTCCCTCTCAGCTAATTTCCCTTCCCTGTCAAAAATTTCCACCTTATCTCCGGTGAGTCTAACAGTCTCAAAATCATTAATCACTATAAAATTCCGGGTATGTTCCAGCACTGCAGGCATATCTGAAGCAAAAAAATTACCATTCTTCGAGACTCCCACAACCAGAGGGCTGGTAATTCTGGCTCCAATAACTTCATCCGGTTGTCTTGCAGAAATTGCTACAATAGCCCCGGACCCTTTTATTTTCTTTATTACTTTCTGCATTGCTGCCAGCAAATCCCCATCGTAGTATTTCTCCAGAAGGTGAGGTAAAACTTCAGTATCAGTTTCCGAAATAAATTTATGACCTTCTTTTTTAAGTTCTTCCCTTAGCTCTGCGTAATTTTCTATTATGCCATTATGAACAACAGCAATCCTGCCACTGTCATCCAGATGAGGGTGTGCATTTATTTTAGTTGGTTCACCATGTGTAGCCCATCTTGTATGTCCGATCCCACAATTTCCATCTATTTTAGAATCATTTACTTCTTTCTCCAATATCTTTATTTTTCCCGCTACTTTTACCACATTGATCCTTAAATTTTTTAAACCTTCTGCTTTCCCCATATTGTCGGATATTATGGCAATACCAGCAGAATCATAACCCCTGTACTCCAATCGCTTGAGTCCATTTATTAAAATGTCCTTACATTTCCTATCTCCGATATATGCAACAATTCCACACATCAAAGTCCTCTACGGTACTTATTGACAAATTTTGTTTAACCTGGCTACAGGTTTAACTACTAAAAATGGATATATAACCCAACACCATTAATAATTGAATATTATAACAGAAGCTTTAAAAATAATGGATAAATTAGTGTTATTATTTGAAAGCTTACTCAATTTTTAACTAACCTGTCCTTAAAAAATCTAACAGCCGGATTAATTTTTCAAAGATTATTAAAATAAGAAATGAAATCCTTTATATAACGAGGATTTTATAAATCATTACATCTTTTAATAACAGCAGACAGCTGATTTACAACATCGTTTACCATATCCATAGTTTTGGCTTCAACCATCACCCTTATAACCGGTTCTGTGCCTGAAGGTCTGAGTACAAGCCGGCCATCTTTACCCAGCAACTTGTCCATTTCAGCAATTTTCTCTTTAAGCATGCTGCTCGTCATTATTTTATTCTTATCCACCACTTTTATATTTTCCAGCAGTTGTGGATATCTGGGAAAAATATCATATATTTCGGATATTTTATTTTTACCGGTAAGTGCCGCCCTTAAAAATTCCAGGGTGCTTATAAGACCATCCCCGGTAGGACTGATATCTCTGAATATTATATGTCCCGATTGTTCTCCTCCAAGAGTACAATCAACTTCTATCATTTTTTCTAAAACATATCTGTCGCCGACCTGTGTTTTATATACTTTTATGCCACTGCTATCCATCGTATTATGAAATCCCATATTTGCCATAATTGTGGTCACAATGCAATCGTTTCTTAAATTACCGTTTCTCTTCATATCCAGGGCACAAAAAGCTATCATGCTATCACCATCCAGAATCCTGCCGCTGCTGTCGCAGGAAATAACTCTATCTCCGTCACCATCGTAAGAAAATCCAATGTCAACCCTGTTTTCCAATACCATCTTTTTCAGTGCCTCGGGATGGGTTGAACCGCAATTCTTATTAATATTCTCACCGCTTAAATCTACATTAAAGTCAAGAACTTCTGCTCCCAATTCCTTAAGTGCCCTTGTAACTAAAATACTTGATGACCCATTGGCGCAGTCGACCGCAATTCTATAACCTTTTAAATCTATACTAAAATACTTAAAAATATAATCGAGATAAATATCAACCGCATTATCCATGGTCTTAAATCTACCCACTCCGGTACCAACCGGCAGCGTATTTTCTATATCCTCATCAAGTATATAGTCTTCTATTGCCTTTTCCTGATAATCCGTAAGTTTCTGTCCTCCACTGCCGAAAAATTTAATTCCACTATCATTTAAAGGATTATGGGAAGCAGAAATGACTACTCCACCATCCATATCTAAAATTTTAGCAAGAAGAGCTATGGCAGGAGTAGTTATTATTCCGGCACGAAATACATCATGCCCACCGGAAAGAATTCCGGATATCAGTGCACTTTCAATAAAATCTCCGGAAGGTCTTGGATCCCTTCCTATTATTATTTTCCCTCTTTTTCCTTCAGGAACAAGATACTTGGCTCCGGCTCTACCCACTTTTAAAGCAAGCTCTGCAGTTAACTCTTTATTTGCTACACCTCTTATACCATCGGTACCAAATAGCTTCCTTAGATCTTCCATGCTTTATCCTTCTATATAACTCTTCTTAACAAAAGGAGAGGTCATACAGGACAGCAGTCCAAAATAATCAAGATTAAAAGAAATCATACCACCAGCTTCTAATTTTAAATAATCATCCCTGGATTTCCCGGATCTATCTTCTTTTATTCCTAAAATCGTATGGTCGCTGCTTTGACCCATAATATATAAACCGGGACTACAGCAATAAATATTTTTACTGCTTACGTCCTGGAGTCCCAGAGCTAAAATAACCTTATACGTTTCACTATCTTTTTTCTTCACCTCTATTATTTCTGCTTCAAGAAGAAAACAGTCCAAAAAAGCTCCCTTAACAGGTTTATAATCTACTGTATTATGTCCCATAAGTATAGCTTCCCCCATTCTTACCTGGTTAATTCCATCCGGAATTAAGCCTTCTTCTATCAAATTCCAGATACTTGAGTTTCCACCTGAAATAACCGGTATGTTTCTTCCGGTAGCTTCCATTATCTTCTGGCTCAAGTCTATAAGCATTCTTAAACTTGCCGGAGCAGGGCCATTCTTGGTAACACATCTTGCATTAGTCCCCAGACCATATATTTCAATAGATTCGTAGTTATCTACAACCTGCCTGCAAAAATTTACTGCATCTTCTGCAAGAAGTCCTTCTCTCTGGTCATCTGTTTCAACCATAACTACTACGCGATGTTTTATTCCTTTTTCCTGACAGATCTTTGCTATTATTTCTACCACTTTTAAATCAGTATTCAAACTAATATCACAAATTTCAACCAAATCCCTGATTTCACTCGGCATTGGGCTTCTGAGCATCATTAGCTGCTGCTCGCTTCCATAGAAATTTCTTAATCTAATAAGATTTTCAAGCCTGCTATCACCTAATATATTAACTCCTGATTTTTTTATAGCTTCTGCAATTTTTACATCACCCAATACGCATTTTGTAACTCCAACAACCGATATACCCAGTTGAGCACACCTGGCTCTGATGATCTTACTATTATGGGAGATCTTTCCTAAATCTATTTTTAAACAAGGATAATTCATTAAGAAAAGATTATTATCTTTTAGAAAACTGGGGTCTTTTCCTGGCTTTTTTAAGACCGTACTTCTTTCTCTCTTTAATTCTCGAATCCCGTGTCAAAAAACCTTCTCTTTTAAGTATTGGTCTATATTCTTCATTGATTTCCAGCAGCGCTTTTGAAATACTATGACGCAATGCTCCTGCCTGTCCTGATATACCCCCTCCTGATAAATCTGCAACAACATCATATGCATTTTCGGTGTTTGTAAGTCTGAAAGGCTCCGTAATGATAGTTACAAGAGACTCTCTCCTAAAATATTCTTTAAAGTCTCTTAAATTAACTGTAATTTTTCCTTCTCCAGGAAATAATCTTACCCTGGCTATAGATCGCTTTCTCTTTCCTGTTGCACTATAAACTACCTGCTTTACCAAATTAATTCTCCTTTTTATAAATCAATTTTTTCAGGTTTTTGCGCAATATGTAAATTATTTTCACCCTTATATATTTTTAATTTCTTCAGCATTTTTCTGCCCAAAGTATTATGAGGCAGCATTCCCTTTACTGCATTCCTTATAACAAATTCCGGTGATTTTTCCATCATTTTTTCCAGGTTGGTAACCTTTAAATTACCGACATACCCTGAATGTCTGTAATAATTTTTATTCTTTAGCTTATTACCTGTAACTTTTATTTTATCTGCATTTATTACAATCACAAAATCACCACAATCTAAATGTGGTGTAAATGTTGGTTTATTCTTACCTCTTAAAATCTTGGCTATTCCCGTACATAACCTTCCCAGATTTTTATCCTTTGCATCAACAATAAACCAACTTCTTTTAATTTCTTCCTTTTTTAGATTAAATGTTTTAAGCCCTACATTTACCATAACTTACTCCAATCAACTAAAATATTCCACTCTTGTAAGAAAAAGGCCCTTTGCCAGGACTATTTCCCCGGCCATCTTTCTATCTCTTTTTATAAGAGCTTCTCTTATACTTGAGAGTTCCCTCTGGCCGCTTCCTATTTCAAGTACAGTTCCTACTATAATTCTAACCATATTATATAAAAAAGAATTTGCTGCCACCTTAAAAATTATTAAGTCATCTTTTGTTTTTTCCACTGTAAACCTAAATATTTCCCTGACAGTACTATCGCTTAAACGCTCTGAATTGCAAAAAGATGCAAAATCTTTTACTCCTAAAAACATCCTGGCTGCTTTTCGCATTAACCTGACATTTAATTTTCTTGTTATAAGGATACTGTACTTTTTCAAAAAAACACTATGATATTTTTTATTTACTACAAAATAACTATATTCCCGCAAGGTAGCATCCTTCCTGGCATCAAAAGAAGGACTTACCTTTCTAATTTCTTTAATAACTATATCGTCCGGGAGCAAACTATTTACAGACCACAAGATTCTGTAAATATCCAAATCTTTACCAGTTTTAAAACTTATTACCTGATATCTGGCATGAACTCCGGCATCAGTTCTCCCAGCGTATTTAAGATCTATTTTTTCATTTAAGACTTTCGACAGAACTGCTATCAGTTTTCCCTGTATTGTGTTAGTTCCACCTGGCTGTATTTGAAATCCACTGTAGTTAGTTCCATCATATTCTACAACAGCCATGTAGTTGTTCATCATCTTATTACTGTATAATTTATAATTTTCAAAATAACATTGATTTTATTTTACCAGCAGCTCCATTATTACCAGCTCGGCACCATCTCCGGATCTGTTCTTATACTTGACAATTCTAGTAAATCCACTGGATCTCTCATACATTCCCGGAGCTATTTTATTAAATAATTTCTGTACTGCTTTGGTATTACCCAGCAGTCTGATACAGTTTCTCCTGGCGGCCAGGTTATCCTTTTTAGCCATGGTTATCAATTTATCTACAAAACTTCTTAAATATTTTGCTTTCGGTAATGTAGTTTTAATTTTCCCATTTTCAAATAATGAAACTACCAAATTTCTCATAATTGCTTTTTGTTTACTACTGCTCCCGCCGAATCTTCTACCTTTTTTAGGTATTACCATATTCTACTTCTCCCGCCTATTATTTTTGCTTAAAGGATAATCCCAGTTCTCTTATTTTATCTTTTACTTCCTGAATAGATTTCTGGCCAAAATTCCTAATGTCAAGAAGCTCATCCTCACTGTATTCAAGCAGCTTTTCTACAGAATCAATACCTTCCCTCTTAAGACAGTTGTACGCCCTTACAGAAAGTTCCAATTCCTCTATAGAAGGATACTCTTGTTTTTTGTCTTCCTCTTCAATTTCTTCAAATATCGGTTCATCTTTACCCTCTTTGTCAGACAAATCTATTAGAAGTGCCATATAATCATTAATAATTTTAGATGCCTGACTCAAAGCATCTTCCGGTTTAACGCTGCCATTAGTTTTTATATTTATCGAGAGCCTGTCAAAGTTAGTCATCTGACCAACCCTTGTATTTTCAACTTTAAATCGAACCAGTCTTACCGGTGAAAATATAGTATCAATAGGTATTACTCCAAGAGGTTCTCCTTCTACCACATTTTCTTCTGCGTTTTTATAACCTTTATTTTTCTCTATTCTTATTTCTGCGTCGAGTTTCCCTTTTTTGGTCAGGGTGCAAATATATCCATCTGGATTTACTATCTCTACATCAGAGGTAGACTTTATATCTGAAGCCTTTACAATTCCAGGTCCTTTTTTCTCAAGTTTCAGTAATACCGGTTCATCACCCTCCATCCTAAAAACAACCCCTTTTAGATTGGCAATGAATTCTATCAAATCTTCTTTCATTCCTTCTAAAGTTGAAAATTCATGCATGATACCTTCTACTCTAATCCTTGTAATCCCCACTCCTTCTATAGATGAAAGTAAAACTCTCCTAATCGAATTACCTAAAGTATGTCCAAAACCTCTTTCCAGTGGCTCAATGATAAATTCACCAAAAAAATCATCTTTACGTTTAATGCTAACATTAGGTTTACGCATTTTTAGCAATTTATATCTACCTCCTAAAGAAAAAATATTCAAATGAATATTTATATTACTTAGAATAAAGCTCTACTATTATTTGTTCATTAACAGGAGCTTTTATTTCATCACGCTCCGGGTATCTTACGAGCTTTCCTTTTAAATTATCCAGATCGACTTCCAACCACTCCGGTATAGTTAGGCTTCCTCCACTTTCTTTTGCTATCAATACTGGAGTTATTTCCTTACTGGACTCGGCAACATTTATTTCTTCCCCTTCTTTTAACTGATATGAAGGTTTATCAACTTTTTTACCATTAACTTGAATATGCCCATGACTGATTAATTGTCTGGCCTGGACTCTGGATGTGGCAAACCCCATAGAATAAACAATACTATCAAGTCTGGTCTCCAAAAACTGAAGCAATATCTCTCCGGTAATCCCTTTTCTCTTTACAGCTCTCCTATAATAATTTCTAAATTGCCGCTCCAACACCCCGTAATATCTCTTGGCTTTTTGTTTTTCCCTTAGCTGCGAATAATACTCAGTTTCTATGAGTCTCCTCTTTGCCCTCTGACCTGGAACATAGGGTTTTTTTTCTAAAGCACATTTATCAGAAAAACACCTCTGTCCTTTTAAAAATAATTTTTCTTTTTCTCTTCTGCACTGCTTGCAGGCAGATTCTTTAGCTATTGCCATCTATTGTAACTCCTTGTTTTAAACCTTTTATACTCTTCTCCTCTTGGGTTGTCTGCATCCATTATGGGGCACTGGTGTCACATCTATTATATTACCGATTTCCAGCCCAGCAGCTTGAAGAGACCTTACAGCAGTTTCCCTACCAGATCCAACACCTTTAACTCTCACATCTACCTTAGTAACCCCATGCTCCTGAGCATTCCTGGCCACAACAGTTGCAGTTATTTGGGCAGCAAACGGGGTACTTTTCCTGGAGCCTTTAAAACCCTGTCCTCCTGCGCTACCCCAGGCAATAGTATTACCCTCTAAGTCAGTTATGTTTACGATGGTATTATTAAAGGTAGATTGTATATGAGCAATCCCAAAGGGTATATTTTTTCTTTCTTTACTTTTTACCCTTCTTTTGCTGCTAGTTTTTTTTGCCAAAATTACCTCCTAAAATTTTTATTGAGACTGACTTTTCTTTATACCAACACTTCTTCTCTTACCTTTTCTGGTCCTGGCATTGGTATGAGTTCTCTGGCCACGAACCGGCAGTCCCCTTTTATGCCTGATACCCTTATAAGAGTTTATTTCTATTAACCTTTTTATATTCTGGCTTATTTCTCTTCTAAGATCTCCTTCAATAGTGTAATTATTTTCTATATATTCCCTTATTTTCACTAGTTCTTCTTCGCTGAGATCTTTAGCCTTTATACTTTTTCCAATATTCAATTTATCCAGTATAGTCTCTGCTTTCGACCTGCCAATGCCGAAAATATAAGTCAAAGCTATACAAATGTGCTTATCATTTGGTATATCAACACCTGAAATTCTTACCAATTAAAAACCTCCTTAACCCTGTCTCTGCTTATGGCGGGGATTTTTACAAATAATAATAACTTTTCCTTCTCTTCTTATAACCTTACAGCTTTTACATATTTTTTTAACTGATGGTTTAACTTTCATTCATATTCCTTCTTTTAAGTCATTTTCTTCCCATAATATGGGCTTTAAAATATAAACCTAAAATATAATTACTTTTTTCTAAAAATAATCCTTCCCCTGCTTAAATCATAGGGTGATATTTCAACTTTAACTTTATCACCAGGTAAAATTTTTATATAATGCATCCTCATTTTACCTGAAATATGCGCCAGTACCTTATGACCATTATCAAGCTCTACTCTAAACATAGCATTTGGAAGTGCTTCTAATATAGTTCCTTCGGCTTCTATTATGCCTTCTTTCTTAGAAATTTTTAAACCTCCGTGTTAATATTTTCAATATAAAGATAGCGCAAATACGTAGATTATCAAAAAACTTTTAGTATGTCTATAAAATTTTCTTACCTTCCAACTAAGTTCTGGTTAATATTAAAGGACCATTTTCCCATATTGCTACTGTATCCTCAAAGTGGCAGGAAAGCTTCCTGTCCATTGTTACAACAGTCCACATATCACTTAGTATCTCGACATCACTACTGCCCTCATTTAACATAGGTTCTATAGCCAGAACCATCCCCTGCTTTAGAACCGGCCCCTGACCGGGGGGCCCATAGTTCAATATCTGGGGATCTTCATGCATCTCTCTACCAATCCCGTGACCTACAAAATCTTTCACTACAGAAAAACCATCTATTATAGCCCTATTTTCAATTACATTGGAAATATCTGATAATCTATTTCCTGAAATACACTTCTCTACACCCATATCAAGTGCTTCTTTTGTGGCATTCCATAACTTTTCTGCGGTCTTACTTACGTTCCCAACTTTATAAGTTCGTGCAGCATCCCCATAAAAACCGTTTATTTTTACTCCGACATCTATGGAGACCATCTCGCCTTCCTTTATAACTCTCTTGTCTGGAATACCGTGGACCACTTGTTCATCAATTGATATACATACACTACTTGGAAATGGTTTTTTACCAACCTTCCCAACATAACCCTTGAAAGCCGGAATAGCTTTCTCACCTGTTATAATCTCTTCAGCTATCCTATCTATATAATCAGTAGTGATACCCGGTTTTATAATTTCTTCTATTTTCAAAAAAACTTTAGCTACAATCCTGCCAGCTTTCTGCATTAATCTGATTTCATCTGCCGACTTGCATATTATCATAGGAATTTTAATATCCTTTCAGTTACTTCTTCCTCTTCCCCGGAACCATCAATATTTACTAGCAGTCCTTTATCAGTATAAAAATTAATAAGTGGCCTCGTTTTTGATTCATATACCTCCAGCCTGTGTTTAATGACTTCCACATCATCATCTTTTCTTTTAACCAAATCTCCTCCACACCCCGGACACTTTACAAGATTTTTACCGCTTTTATTAACACTGAATATATCTTCACATATACTGCAGGTTCTTCTCTTGCTGAGCCTGTCAATAATCTCATTTTTATTAACAAATATATTTATTACTTTATCCAGTTTAATCCCCAGCTGATCAAGCATGTTTGAAAGCTTTCTTGCCTGCTTTAAATTCCTCGGAAAACCATCCATCAAAAATCCTTTTTTTGACCTGCTGCTTTTTATTACATTCTTAATTATTTCGATTATTATTTCGTCAGGGACTAATTTTCCGCTCTCAACAAATTTAGCTGCTTTTTTTCCTAACTCGGACCCTTTTTTTATTTCAAGTCTTAAAATATCTCCTGTCGAAATATGCGCTATATTAAATTTACTAGAAATTCTTCTCGCCTGCGTCCCCTTCCCCGCACCTGGAGCTCCTAGTAAAACTACTCTCATTTTAGAAACCCTTCATAGTCCCTCATAGTAAGCTGGGATTCAAGTTGCCTCATAGTATCTAATGCGACACCCACAGCAATAAGTATAGATGTTCCACCAAATCTAAAAGGTATTTTCATATAATTAATCAATACCTCGGGAAGAAGTGCAATTATTGCTAAAAATACAGCACCCGGTAATGTTATCCTGTTTAAAATATTGGTTAAGTAATCTGCAGTATTTTTTCCTGGCCGCAGTCCCGGTATAAATCCTCCGTACCTTCTCAAATTATCTGCGGTATCCAGAGGATTAAAGGTAATGGCATTATAAAAGTAAGCCAATATAATAATAAGTACAGTATAAGTAATAGCATAAATTGGGTTAATTCTCCCCTCTATAGTTGGATTCAATGCATTAGCAAAGGATTGAATCCATCTTACCGGTATAAACTGCGCAATTGTTGCAGGGAAAAGTAAAAATGATATAGCCAGAATTATAGGCATTACTCCGGATTGATTAACTTTAAGAGGTATATAAGTACTCTGTCCGCCAAAAACTTTTCTTCCTATAATTCTTTTTGCATACTGGACCGGTATTTTTCTCTCACCCTGCTGGACAAGTATTATAGCCACAATTATACCAATAGAAAAAATTGCAAAAAGAGCTAAAAAGAAATAATTTGTACCCCTCAGTCTAAATAAACTTATTAGCTCGCCTGGTATTCTTGAAATTATACTGGCAAATATTAAGAGTGATATTCCATTTCCTATACCATGAATATTTATCAATTCACCCAGCCACATTATCAAAGTGGTTCCTGCTGTCAGTGTGGCAATAATTAAGATAACGTGCATAACGTCAAAATCAGGTATGGCACCAAAATTCCTGAAGAAAAATACCATTGCCGTAGACTGCATAAGAGCCAGCCCTACTGTCATATATCTCGCTATTTGATTTATTTTTCTTCTGCCTGTTTCTCCTTCCTTGGCCAACTGGTCCAATCTGGGAATTACAACCTGGAGTAGCTGCATCACAATAGTAGCAGTTATATAAGGCATAATACCCAGAGAAAACACGGCAAATTTTCCCAGCGCTCCTCCCGAAAACAAATCCATCATACCCATTATCCCAGTGTCAACCTGTTCCAGGATTTTTGCTGCATCTACCCCTGGCACAGTAATATTAGCGCCAAATCTATAAATAGCCAGGATACCAATGGTGTATAGTATTCTATTTCTGACTTCTTTAATTCTGAAGGCATTTATAATAGCCCGGAACACTAAATCACCTCCGCCTTTCCACCCGCTTTTTCAATTTTAGTTATGGCGCTCCTGCTGAAGTAATTGGCTTTTACAGTTATTTTTTTTGTAAGCTTTCCGTTACCCAATATTTTCACAGGATTTGACTTTTTCATAATGAAACCACTCTTCTTTAAAAAATCATAATCAATAACACTATTATCTTTGAATTTTTCTAGTCGTCCCACATTAATAACATTATTCACTTTTTTTCTGGTATTTTTAAAACCTTTAAGGTGGGGCAATCTCCTTTGCAAGGGCATCTGTCCGCCTTCAAAACCCAGCCTGGACTTACCGCCCGAACGCGATAGCTGTCCTTTGGTACCCCTTCCGCTGGTAGTCCCGTGTCCGGAACCGTTACCTCTGCCTACTCTCTTCCTTTTTTTTATTGACTTAGGAGATCTTATATCACAAAGCTTCACCATTTTCTCCTTCCGATATTATCCAGATCTATTATATTAATTAATTTCCTGTTCCGTTTTTCTTATACTCGCAATCTGATCCGGCGTTTTAAGCATCTTTAAACCACTAATAGTTGCATTAACCATATTTAAAGCATTGGCACTTCCTAATGATTTTGTAAGAATATCCTTTACACCAGCCAATTCCATTATTATTCTCACAGGACCGCCTGCAATTACTCCTTTACCATGAGAAGCTGGCTTCATAAAAACATGACCGGCTCCAAACCGGCCGTCAATTTGATAGGGTATGGTTCCACCTGCTAAAGACACTTTAAACATATTTTTCTTTGCATTATTAATGCCTTTCTGGATTGCGGTAGAAACCTCTTTTGCTTTACCGAAGCCAATCCCTACCATACCATTCATATTGCCAACCGCTACCAGAGCACTAAAGCTAAATCTTCTTCCACCCTTAACCACTTTGGCTACTCTATTTATTTTTATAACCTTTTCAGTCAATTCCACATCTTTGGAAATATCAACCACTAAATACCCTCCTTAAAAATAGGATTAAAATTTCAATCCGCCTTTTCTTGCACCTTCAGCCAGAGCTTTAACTCTGCCATGATATTTATAGCCACTTCTATCAAAAACTATTTCGCTTATTTTTTTCTCTTTTGCCATTTTAGCCAGGGCTTCTCCGGTTCTAAAACTTATATCTATTTTCCCTTTATCTCCATTTTTACTTTCAACATTCTTACTCGATATTCCCACCAGTGTAATACCGGTGCTGCTATCCACTATCTGCCCGTAAATATGTTTATTGCTCCTGTAAACAGCAAGCCTCAGGCGATTGGTGTTTCTTTTAATTTTAGATTTACTCCTTACTTTTCTTCTTAAACCTTTATCTCTTTTTTCAATTTTACTTTTCATAAAATCTCCTGTAAGAATTTAAGTACCACTAGTAATAGCTGCTTTACCGACTTTTCTTCTTATAATTTCGTCTTCATATTTTATGCCCTTACCCTTATAAGGTTCCGGTTCTCTTATGCTCCTGATCTTAGCAGCCATTTCTCCAACCACCTGCTTATCTATTCCTGTAACTACAATTGTAGTATTATCAGGGACATCAAGGAATATCCCTTCAAGAGGACTTACTATTACCGGATTTGAATATCCCGCTAATACTTCTAGATTATTACCTTTTTTACTTGCTCTATAACCTACTCCAACTATTTTTAATACTTTGCTAAATCCGCTGCTTACGCCTATAACCATATTATTTATCAGGCTTCTATAAAGACCGTATTTAGCTCTGTTTTCATTACTGCTTGAAACTGGAATAACTATTAACCTGCTGCTTTCCATGCTTAATTTAATAGAGGTATTGTCAAACTTTTGAGAAAGTTCTCCTAATTTCCCCTTTACACTAATACTATCTTTATCTATTTTTATCTCTACATCCACAGGTATATTAATAGGTTTCTTTCCTATTCTGGACATTTTAAACTCACCTTTCTAACCATTCTCTTTCTACCATATGGAACATATTACTTCCCCGCCAATTCCCTGTTTTTTGGCTCCCTTTCCGGTAAGCACACCTTTTGACGTTGACAGTATTACCGTTCCCAAACCTCCAAGAACCCGGGGAATTTCATCCCTCTGTGCATAAACCCTCAGTCCCGGTTTACTTATTCTTTTAAGACCGGATATGATACTCTTTTTATCTTTGCTATATTTCAGATATATTTTAATTATGCCACCAGCACTTTCATCCTTAAGGATTTCATAACTGGTTATATAACCCTCTTCACCCAATATTCTTGCTATTTCTGTTTTTAATTTTGAATAAGGTATGCTGACACTATCCATTTTAGCAATAAAGCCATTCCTTATTCTTGTTAACATATCTGAAATAGGATCGGTAACTGCCGACATAAATCCTCCTTTTACCAGCTGGACTTGGTCAGTCCAGGAATTTTTCCTTCATGAGCCAATTCCCTAAGACAAATCCTGCATAATCCAAACTTTCTATAATAACCTCTGGGCCTACCGCACCTGAAACACCTGCTGTACTTTCTTGCCTTATATTTAGGTTCTTTTCTTTGTTTTTCTATAAGTGCCTTCTTTGCCAATAAATGTCTCCTTATAATTTTTTAAGCTTTTTTATTTTTTAAATGGAAATCCAAACTCCTCCAGCAAAAATAATGCTTCATCATCACTTTTCGCACTGGTAGTAATTGTAATATTCATACCTTTTATACTTAAAATACTATCATACTCAACTTCTGGAAAAATTAACTGTTCTTTTATCCCAATAGTATAATTCCCGGAACCATCAAAGCTTTTTTTAGAAAGACCTCTAAAATCCCTGATTCTTGGAATTGCTATACTAAGCAGCCTATCTAAAAACTCATACATTCTCTTTCCTCTTAATGTAACCATACACCCTATGGGGTTCCCCTGTCTGAGCTTAAATCCTGCAATTGATTTTCTGGCTTTTGTTATGATGGGCTTCTGGCCCGTAATCATAGCTAAATCCTGACTGGCAGATTCTAATTCCTTTATATTTTGAGTTGCGGAACCGATACCCATATTTAAAGTGATTTTGTATATCCTGGGTATCTCCATCACATTATTAAATTTATGCTCTTTTAACATTTTAGGAATAATTTCTTTTTTATATTTTTCTTTTAACCTTGGTTCCACCAGTATCACCTCAAAGCACTATTCTTTAAATCTGTTGTTTACAATTTTTACATATTCTGACTTTTTCACCAGAATCCCTTATTTCAATACCTACTCTTACCGGTTTACCACAACTAGGACAAATAAGTTTAACATTTGAAATCCTGATGGGTCCTTCCTTTTTAATAATACCGCCAGGTTTGCTTTGATCCTTCTGCCTCACATGCTTATTTATAATATTGGTACCCTCGATATATAATCTGTTTTTAACGGATTCTATTCTAAGTACTTTTCCTGTTTTTCCTTTATCTTTTCCCTTTATTATCTCAACCTTATCATTTTTCTTTATTTTCAACATTTTTAATGCTCCCCTTACCAATAACTAAATTACTTCCGCCGCGAGGGAAATTATTTTCATAAAATTTTTATCTCTAAGCTCCCTGGCTACCGGACCAAATATTCTGGTCCCCCTGGGATTATTCTGTGTATCAATAATAACTGCAGCGTTGTCATCAAATCTTATATATGAACCGTCCGGCCTTCTGAATGTCTTTTTCGATCTTACCAGTACAGCCCTTACTACATCGCTTTTCTTTACTACTCCTCCCGGATTTGCATCCTTTACCGCAGCAATAAAAATATCTCCAACACGTGCATACCTTCTTTTTGACCCTCCCAGAACTCTAATGCATCCAATTACTCTTGCACCTGTATTATCAGCTACTTTTACTTTACTCTCAGACTGAATCATTTTTTAATCCTTCTTTACTCCGCTTTCCTGATTACCTCTACCAGTCTCCACCTCTTAGTCTTGCTAATAGGCCTTGTTTCAGAAATTTTTACTACATCACCCAGTTTAGAGTTACCTTCAGGATCATGTACCTTAAATTTCTTTGTTTTCTTTAAAATCTTCTTATATAGAGGATGTTTGTAATGAGATTCTATGACTACAACAACTGTCTTATCCATTTTGTCGCTTACTACTGTCCCCACTCTTGTTTTTACTTTACCTCTTTCCAAAAAAGCCTCCTTATTTCTCTTTGCCTGCTTTCTTAGTTTCCTTATTAATCTTCATATTAAATTCTTTCTCTTTAAGTAAAGTTTTTATCCTGGCAATATCCTTTCTTAAATTGCGTATTTTTACTGGATTTTCTAATTGTCCAGTAGCTTTTTGGAACTTCAAATTAAAAAGACTCTTTTTTATATCCGCCAGTTTTGTTTCCAATTCTTCTTTAGTTTGTTCTTTTATCTCCCTTACTTTCATTTTTCACCCAATCAGTTATAATTCTTCATAAACAAACTTTGATTTTATAGACAATTTATTAGAAGCTAATCTGATTGCTTCCTTTGCAACTTCCATGCTAACACCAGAAATTTCAAATAATATTTTCCCAGGTTTAACTACAGCCACCCAATTTTCCGGTGCGCCCTTTCCCCCGCCCATGCGGGTTTCAGCCGGTTTTTTGGTTACCGGTTTATGAGGAAAAACATTTATCCACACTTTTCCTCCCCTTTTTATATACCTGGTAAGAGCTACCCTTGCTGCTTCCACCTGCCTGCTGGTCAACCAACCAGATTCCAGTGCCTGCAATCCATATTCTCCAAAAGAAAGCTTGGTACCGCCCTTAGCCCTGCCTTTCATTCTACCTCTTTGTACTTTTCTATATTTTACACGCTTGGGCATTAACATTGCTGCCATAAATATCTCCTAACCTAAAACTTTTTCTTCTTCTTTATTCTCTTTTCTAAGTTTTTTCCCTTTTTCCATCTCGCCTTTATCCTTTATTATATCTCCCAGGTATATCCAGACCTTAACTCCAATCTTACCAAAAGTTGTGTTTGCTTCTGCAAATCCAAAATCAATATCTGCTCTAAGAGTATGCAGCGGAACTCTCCCTTCCCTATACCATTCAGTCCTGGCCATTTCTGCTCCACCCAATCTTCCCGCACACTGGACTCTTATTCCTTTTGCTCCTGCTTTCATACATAATGAAACAGCTTTTTTCATAGCCTTTCTAAAACTAACCCTTCCCATTAATTGTGATGCAATACCTTCAGCTACTAATTTTGCAACCAGTTCAGGTTTTTTAATTTCTATTATATTCAACTGTATAATACTTCCAGTTTTTTTCTCTATTAAATCCCTGATATCATTGATATTCGCTCCTCTTCTTCCTATAACTATTCCCGGTTTGGAAGTATGCATATCTACTTTTACTTCTTCTTCTGTCCTTTCAATTTCAATTTTTGAAACCCCGGCATTTCCCAGCTGGTCCTCGATTATATTCCTTATAATGATATCTTCCTTAAGAAGCTTGGCATAGTCTTTTGTAGCAAACCATCTGGATTGCCATCCTTTATTAATTCCAAGCCTAAGCCCATTAGGATTTACCTTCTGACCCATCTCCTAAGCCTCCTCCTCTTTACCATTAGACACATAAATTGACAGATGCGCAGTCCTCTTTCTAATCCTGGTGGCCCTGCCCCTTGCTCTTGGTTTGAATCTCTTTAAAGTCGGGCCCTCATTTACTAATATTCTGGAAATAAATAAATCTTCCTCTTTCATTTTGTGATTTTCAGTAGCATTAGCCACAGCACTTTGTATTGCTTTCTTTACTACAATTGCAGCAGCCTTTGGCGTTAAGGATAATATGTCTATAGCATCCTCTATTGACCTTGACTTTATCATATCAGTAACATATCTTATTTTTCTTGGCGACATTCTTAAATATCTTTCAACAGCCTTAGCTTCCAAAATCCTGACCTCCTCCTCAAACCACTACACTGCTCTTATTTTTTAACAGTAGCAACCTTTTCACTTTTTCCTTTATAAACATGCGGCCTTATAGACCTTGATGGCGCAAATTCCCCTAATTTATGTCCAACCATAGATTCAGATATAAAAATAGGAACATGCCTTCTTCCGTCATGGACAGCTATAGTATGTCCGACCATTTCCGGAAAAATCGTTGAACTTCTGGACCAGGTTTTTATGATTTTTTTCTCTCCTGATTCATTTAATACATTTATCCTTTTTAATAACTTCTCCTCAATAAAAGGCCCTTTTTTTAAAGACCTTGACACTTTAGTCCTCCTTTAGATGTAAAGATTAAATAGGTTACTTATTTCTTCTCCTAATTATGTATTTATCGGTATTACTATTTTTCTTTCTGGTCCTATAACCCAGTGTGGGTTTACCCCAGGGGGTAACAGGATTTCTTCCAGAACTTTTATTCTTTCCCTCTCCTCCGCCATGAGGATGGTCAATGGGGTTCATTGCCGTTCCTCTAACCCCCGGCCTTACCCCCAGCCATCTTTTCCTTCCTGCTTTGCCCAGTCGAATTATTTCATGAGTCGTATTTCCAATCTGGCCAATACAGGCTCTACAATTTAATCCAATTAGTCTTACCTCGCCCGAAGGAAGCTTTATGTTGGCATATTTCCCTTCTTTTGCTAAAAGCTGAGCATATCCCCCAGCCGATCTTACCAATTCTGCTCCTTTACCTTCCTTGAGCTCTATATTGTGAATTATCGTTCCGACCGGTATGTTTTTTAAAGGAAGAGCATTACCTGCTTTAATATCAACCTTTTCCCCTGATACTAAAGTATCTCCCACTTTTAACTTAAGAGGAGCAATTATATAGCTTTTTTCGCCATCCCTATAACTGAGTAGGGCAATCCTGGCATTTCTATTAGGATCGTATTCAATTGCTTCTACTTTAGCCGGAATATCATCTTTTATCCTTTTAAAATCTATAATTCTATATAATCTCTTGTGTCCTCCACCACTATGCCTCCTGGTAATCCTGCCATTATTATTTCTCCCGGCATCTCTCTTCAAAGATCTGGTCAGGGATTTTTCTGGTCTCTTTTTAGTTAAAACAGAAAAATCGGAAACTGTCGCAAACCTTCTCCCGGGAGTTGTAGGTTTATATTTTTTAACGGCCAACTTTGCTACCTCCAGACTAAATCAGACTGATTCAAAAAAATCAATTTTATCTTTTTTACCTAAAGTAACTACAGCTCTCTTCTTACAGGAGCTAGTACCTATCGATCTTCCCAGCCTCTTTGGCTTGGACTTAATATTAATAGTACTTATTTTTAAAACTTTAACCTTAAATATCTCTTCAATTGCTCTCTTTATCTCACTTTTTTTTGCTCTAATATCAACAAAAAAAGAATACCTTTTATTCTGAACCGCAGCATAACTTTTTTCCGATACAACTGGAGAAAGTATTATATCTCTAGGATCTTCCATTTTCTAACCTCTTAATAAAATCATTAAGTGAACTTTTAGTAAAGACTAAATAATCTGCTCTCAGGATAATATAAGCATTCAGACCCTTTGCACTCTCCACCATTACATTGCCAATATTCCTGAAAGATTTTACTTCACCAGTATTCAAATTATCAAAAACCATAAGTACTTTTCCTTTATCTAAATTAAGTTTTTTAAGTATTTTCGCCGCTTTCTTGGTCTCCGGACTTTTAAAACTCAATTTATCAAGTATAATAATTTTTTTATCTTTAAACTTCTCTGATAAAGCTATCAACTTCGACTGCCTTATTACCTTTTTGTTTAATTTAAAAGAATAATCTCTTGGCCTGGGTCCAAAAACCACTCCGCCGCCTCTCCATATTGGAGACCGGTTGGATCCTGCTCTGGCATTTCCAGTACCTTTCTGCCTCCAGGGTTTTCTTCCGCCGCCTCTTACTTCACCTCTATCTTTGGTCTTGTGTGTTCCAGATCTTATAGAAGCAAGATATCTTCTTACTTCCTGATACAGGATTTCAGAATTCATTTTCTGACCTATTATTTCACTGGATATATTTATTTTTTCCAATTCCTTTCCATCTGAATCAACGACATTCAAACTGGCCATTTCCTTCTCCCAAAAAGCTATTATTTACTGAACCTTCCTCAAAAAAACCAAACTACCTTTAGCACCTGGAACGCTCCCCTTAACTAAAATCAAATTCTGGTCTTCAATAATATCAACTATCTCTGATCCAGGAACTGTGACTCTGCCTCCTCCCATTCTTCCGGGCATCTTCTTGCCTTTTGCTATTCTTGAAGGAGTAGAACACATTCCTACTGAACCCGGAATCCTATGGGAATGAGAGCCATGAGACATTCTTCCCCTATGAAAACCGTGTCTTTTTATTACTCCGGCAAATCCTTTCCCCTTACTATTTCCGGTTATTTTAACCTTATCACCAACTTTAAAAATTTTAACATCCAGGCTATCTCCAGGCTTATATTCCTGGTCAAATTTATCTACTCTGATTTCCTTTAAGCTCCTCTTTAAATCTACTTTATTTTTTGAAAATTCACCCTCATGCGGTTTAGTTGCTTTTCTCTCTTTGATTTTACCGAAACCTACTTTTAGAGCATTATATCCATCTTTTTTATCATCCTTAACCTGGACAACTATACATGGCTCAGCTTCAATCGCTGTGACATACAATGCGTTGCCACTTTCATTAAATATTTGAGTACATCCAAGTTTTTTTCCATATATCGCACTTACCATCTTTACACCACTTCCCGGGAAAACCTTACCCTGTATTAAGACTTTATTTCTATACCCACACCTGCCGGTAAACTGAGCCTCATCAGTAAGTCTACCGTTTTTGGAGTAGGGTCAATAATATCTATAAGCCTTTTATGGGTCCTTATTTCAAAATGCTCCCTTGAATCTTTATTTACATGGGGAGACCTTATAACACAATATACATTTTTTTTATTTGGTAGTGGAATTGGGCCAGAAACTTTAGCTCCGGAATTTTCAACAGTCTCTACTATTTTTTTTGCCGAACGATCAATAATTTCATGATCATAAGCTTTTAATTTTATTCTAATTTTCTGACTTATTTTACCTGCTGCCATTACAATTCCTCTCCATTTTTAATTATATCTTCCACTTTTTTTCCTACTCCAGCACCTTGGTAACACTACCGGCTCCTATGGTCCTTCCACCTT
>CAZLEB010000001.1:0-49878 GCA_964558475.1 uncultured Actinomycetota bacterium | reverse complement strand
CTTTTTTCTCTTTTTAACAGGCTTTAAAAAGCCGAATACATCTTTATAATTTTCATAACCTTTGTATAGTTCTTTCTTATAATTTAAATTTATAAAATCCAAGCCCTCCTGATTGATGATTCTTAATCTGTTGTCCTTATCTATAATATCGTTAAAAAATGGCGCTATTTCCTTTGCTTTAATTTTCTCACTGCCGGCAGCTATGTTATCTTCGTATTCGCTATAAGACAGAACCAGGATTTTTTTTGCCCTGCTGCAGGCAACATAAAATATTCTTCTTTCCTCCTCAAGTTTAATATTCTTCAAAGCCTGCTTGAAATCTCCGGCACTTTTAAAATTCTTCTTTTCCTTCCATATCCTACCGTCTTTTCGTAGTTCAGAGGGAACCGTAAACCCTTTTTCCGAAGTCTTTCCCAGATAATCATTTTTCCAGAGCATTGGCAAAAAAACCACCTCGAACTCAAGCCCTTTAGCAGCATGTATACTCATCACTTTAACCGAATTTTCATTCGATAATTCCATTGTTTCAGGATCTTCATAATCAGTTTTTGCTACATCCTTCAAGTAGGTCATGAAACCTTCAAGATTTCCCTCTATATAACTCTGCTCGAAATCGGAAGCAATTCTTATGAGGTTTTCAATGTTTTTAATTTTCTTTCCAGCAACCGGTCCAAACTCGGACTTTAATTCATTCATTATGCCTGAATCTTCAATAATCAGACTGATTAGTTCTTTTAATTCCAATTCTCGTGACTTACTAATATAAAATTTTAGACTATTCAGAAAATCCTTTAATCTTTCTTTTGCTGTTTTACTAATATAGGGATTCTTTTTAAAATCTATTATTCCTTCGGTTATGCTTATTCTATTTTCTGAATTTTTCCATTTTTTCTTAATGAAATAAATATCACGATCACAAATTTTATATTTTTTTGATTTCAACAGATATATTATTGATATCTCATCATTTATATCATTTATTACCCTAAGCCATGAAATAATAAATAAAATCTCAGGTTCAAAGAAAAAATTTTTTCCTCCAACCAGTTCGAATTTAATGCCATTGGATTTAAGCTCTTCAGCAATCTTCTCAAATCTCTTTCTCCTTGCAAGTATAGCTATCTCTTTAAATTTAATTCCTCTGGCCGCAAGATATTTGATGATTCTACAGATTTCAACAGCTTCTCCCTCATGAGTCTTTTTGGAATAGAAAACCACCTCTGAATCTTTTCTGCTGTCTTCCGGCTTTAATTCCTTCTTAAACCTCCCTTTATTAGAAGAAATAATATTATTTACAGTATCTATAATGTTTGTCCCCGATCTGAAGTTGGTAGTAAGATAAAAATCACTAACGTAGCAGTTCTTAAATTTATCAAAATTGTGGAAATTTAATATATTTTCCACACAAGCACCCCTAAAGGAATAAATTCCCTGGTCATCATCACCCACTATCATAAGTCTATTATGCCCTGGGCTGCTGAGCAGTGAAAGCATATAAGCCTGTGAAATATTTGTATCCTGAAATTCATCAACAAATATATACTTATATTTTTGCTGGTACCTGGTTCTTATTGATTTTTTTTCTAAAAGTAAAAAATAAGGCATAAATACCTGATCCGAATAATCTATACAGTTACCGATGGTTTTCTTTTTTTCGTATCTTAAATAAATATCAAACAATTCTTTTTGGTTTTCAATTAACTCTTCTTCTTCAGCTCTTAAAGCCTTGCTTTTATAACCGGCGAGAATCTTCTTATAATTACTTATATATTCTTCAAACTCGCTACCGGATATCAAATTATTTTTTAAATTTTCTATATAATTAAGTAAATACTGTATGAACTGCCCTATTTTCTTTCCAGCTTTTAAGTACTTTAAATCGAGTTCTTTAAATATCTCATATAATATTTGCCATGATTGGCTACTGCTTATAATCTTAAAATCCTTTCCCAATCCCAGCTCAAAGCTGTTTTTAGTTATTATTTCATTTCCAAATGAGTTAAAAGTAAAGATATCTATACTTTCAAAATCAATTTCTCTTTCAATATTTTCCTTAATTCTCATTCTCATATTCTCGGCTGCGTTTCTGGTAAAAGTAAGTGCCAGTATCCTGTCGGGGCTGCAAGCTTCATTCGCTATTATTTTTATAATGCTGCTTGTTATTACCCATGTTTTACCCGAGCCTGCACAGGCAATCACTCTTTTTATATCAGCTTCACTGTCAAGTATATTTAGTTGTTCCTCTGTTTCATTAATTTTTCTGACCATAATATTTTGGACACAAAACCTTAAACACGCAATTTAAGCATGAAGAATAATTTTTAGGTTCCGGGTCAAATTTCTCACTTTTTATTTTTGAAATAATATCATTCAATATATTTATGACTCCAGCGAAGTTGCAATACTCTTCGGGAATCTCGTAGACTGGCTTTTTTAAATTCCCCAGACATATATATTTCATTTTTACTTTCATAAACTTAAAATCTTCCAGATCTTTACTGGTATCCAGAGCAAATTTATATATTTTTAGCTGCATTTCCTCCTTAAGATCCTTATCGCTAAATGTAGAGGACCCGGACTTATAATCCACAAGTTCCAGGTTTTTATCATCCAGTATATTTATCTGATCTATTCTTCCGATAATATTTTCTTTACCCAATTTAAATGAAAATTTTTTTTCGATTATAGAGTTATCGGGACTAGCGGGCATAAGATTTTCGAAGAAGCTTTTGAATTCCAGCAATGCCTTCTTCTTCAGCTCATTTTTTAAAAATTTAAAATCAAAATGAGACCTCTTAAATACTTCGTCTATTATTGCTTCCAGAGTTTTCCATGAGAAAGATTTATTTTCAGGTTTAAAAAAAATCCTTATTATCTCATGATATATATTTCCTAAAACCAGACTTATATTCTCCTCTTCTTTTAAATTAAAATAATATCTAACTTTATATTTAAATGGGCAATCCCTGAAAGTATTTATATTACTGTATGAAAATGATGCAGGAAACAATAAGAAAGGGTTTCTATTGTTTTTGGTAGGCATAATAAAATTCCACCACTGGCTGGGGTGATAGAAATATTTTAAGATAATGATGTAATTCAAATAATTATTATGATTAAATTTGAGGTTATGCTGCATCTTGGCAGCAGCAACCAATGCCCTTCTCCTTATAAGCCACATATTATTTAAATCAAAATCCAGCTCCGATTCGATTTTAGACATTTCCTTTTTATTCTTTTTTTTATTTCCATTTAATGTATTTATTTTCCTGTATTTAACATTCAGGCTTTTATAAATTTTCTTCATTTCTTCGAAAAATATAGATTTCTCTCTGCTGCTGTTAGAAGTAATATATAAAAATTCTTTAGCTCTTGTAATCCCATTGTAAAAAAGCCTGATTTCACCATCCATATGACTTTTCTTAAGTTCCTCAATATTCAAACTCTTCCCCGTTTGCAGGAAATCAAATATCTGAATATCGAAAGCCTGCGGAAAAATGAATTTTGCAGGTAAATAATATCTATTAATAAATGGTATGAATACTGCTTTAAACTCCATACCTTTACATTGATGAAAGCTCAGTATATTAACTGAACCGGCTTGAACTATATCTTTTGTGCTCTCTTCGATTTCCTCGGTAAATTTATTTTCAATAATATCATCAATAAAATTGACAAATGACTTAATACTATTAGGACTATTTTCCCGGCTAAAATCTTTTACGTTCTGTAAAAAATCTCCTAAATTACTCCAACGGTTTCTATTATCAATTTCATTATTTTCCCGGGCTATCAGATAATTTATAATACCCAGTCTCCTGTTCCTGATAAGCATTAAAGAAAATTCAAGCACATCTCTATCTGTAATTTTTATTAATTCGTAAATAGCCGAAACAAAATTTACTATTTTAAGAAGCTCTTTATTTACCCGTTTATTTTCTTTTTCTCTAACATGTTGATCCTTAAAATAACTCCATAAATCTCTATAGATACCGCCGCTGTTTCCCGAACATAGAATTTTCACTTTTTTAAAATATAATGGCTCCAGATTTATAATATCCGAAAGCATTACATTTTCTATTAAAACATCCAGCTTTTTAGCTGAATCCCCATTATCAGCATATACTTTTTGGGAACTTGCCAGTTCTTTCACAGCAAGTATCAATCTCATTAAGTTAAGCAAATATTTTACAAGTTTATTATCAAGCAGGCTTCTTGTGCCCCTTCTTATAAATGGAATACCATTTTGGATTAATGCATTTTCAATCAGATGAGTCTCGTAACCCAGTCCTTTGATAATTACAGCTATTTCTTCCAGTTTTATGCCTTTTTTAAGATGGAGAAATCTAATTTTGTGACAGATAAAATTAGCCTCTTCCAACAAGGTATGAAATTTCTTTAAATATAATTCTCCATTAGAATTATTACCAGAAACAGTAATTTCTTTTGGAATTCTATTCTTACTCAAACAAATAAAGTTCTTGCAAACATCATTTATAATACTGTTACTTCTGTAATTTTTATCCAGGAAAATGACATTTTCCGGTTTTAGTTTGAAATAAACTGCTTTAAAACTATCCGGCGCCGAACCTCTGAAAGCATAAATAGATTGGTCATCGTTACCAAAAAATATACAGTTATAGTTTGAAAGATAATTTATGATTTCAAATTGAGCTCTGTTAATTTCCTGCAGTTCATCAACCAGTATATAATCATACTTCTGCCGGAAGTAGTCCCTGATTCCCTTCTGATTTTTTAATATACCGACCGTCTCTTCCAACAGCATGCCGTAATTATACAGGTGGTTGCTTTTTAGTTCTTTTATATATCTGGAATATATCCCAACCAGCTCCGAGAGCACCGGACTGAAAAACGGTGTAAATTTATCCGACAGTTCTCTGGGTGTAAATAAATTTTCCTGGGCACGCAGGATAAAATCAAAAACTTCCTGAATGAAACTATTCTCAATAAAAAGATTACTGTTTATATATTTAAAAGTATACGGATAGTTTTTTCCGTCCAGCATTTTTATGACATTCTTAAGCAGTTTCCATTGCTCCATTGAATTTAAAATCTTTATATCCCCGAAGAAATTATCGTTATCTTCATTATTCCTGGAATTTTTATTAATTAGTTGCTCAGGACTTAAGAAAATTTTTGCTTCGCTTATAAAACCGGTACAAAAAGAATAGAATGTTTCTATGGGAATTTCCAGTATGCTCTTGCCTATTAAAGCTGTAGTCTTCTCTCTTATAAACTTTGACCCCCTGCGGTTAAAGCAGAATATTAGTAATTTTTTAGGATTTATCTTTTTAGTGGTAATTAGATACCTTGTAAGCTCCAGAAGTGTATAAGTCTTGCCGGAACCTGGAGGCCCGGCCACCAGAAAGTTGCTGTTCTTCTTTTTTATAGCCTCTATTAGTTTGTCATCTAACATCCATTATTTGGCATTGATTTGCTTTAATTCAATTAATATTTCCTTTAATAGAGTTAATTGAAGTCTCCTGAAATCAATATCGCTTGAAAGTTTTGCCCATTTTCTGGGATTATCCTCGGGGATATATTTATCAAGTTCCGATAGTATATCTGCCATAATGATCTTCCTTTCTTAAGAACTTAACTGCCATAAAACCACCTAGCTACAAAATGCACGTTAATTTTTTAAAATATTTAATAAAAACAATTCCCGCCGTTACCAGTGACTTTTCAATGGAGCGGACTACGGGAATCGAACCCGCCTCTTGAGCTTGGGAAGCTCATGTACTACCGATATACTAAGTCCGCTTTATGTAACCGGCATTTTTAAAAATAAAATTTGAACTTTACTTTAACCTGTTTATTTTAACTATAGTATTAAATATATTTAGCGTATCTATTTAGTCTTAACTACTATTATCATCGGAAGTTTCGGAAATATCTTCAGCTTCTTCCGGTTTTGTTTTAACCGGCTTTTTTTCAATCTCTTTTTTCTTTACCTCTTTTTCCTTTTTTCCTTCAACAAGACCAATAATAGTAAGATTGGTCTTTATAACTTTAATACCCAGTTTGTCCGATACTATACCGCTAGCTACATTTATTATTTCCTGCATCTTTTCCGGGATATTCACATTATCGTTTAATTTAGCGTTCATATTAATTATAATACCTGCTGTTTTTGGAATTATATTTACCTTGATTTCTTCCAGACCATCTATTTTAATTACCTCATTTTTTATCTGCCCTGCGATAGTTTCCAGCGTTACCATGGCATTTCCTGTTTTAGAGCTGGATATATTTGCCACTTTTGTCCTTTTTCTATAAAATTCCAGTAACATTAAAAGAATACTTACGGCAAATATACCCAGTAAAGCAAGAAAAACAACAAATTTACTAATATTGTATTCCGGAGTGAAAATTCTCAAAGCCAGGTCCGACCATTTAAAATATTCCGCAAAAATATTTACCATAGAAATAATCGAGAGACAGGCCAAAAAGATTAATATCAATACAACAACTATTTTGTTAAATATATTCATTGGATACCCCCCCTTAAAATTTTTAATGGATAAGAAACATTTAAAGATTATAATAGGCAAAATAAAAAGTCAATAAATCCGGATACGGTAAAAATGAAACTTTCTATAGAAAAAATTTTTTAAAACAATTATTGCTGAAAATAGTCAAATAAAATATAGTATTTATTAATCATTAAGGGTAGCGGGCATCTTAAGTCATATTTACCGGGATAAAAAGAAATGAAAACACTTATTATTTTAAATCCAGCTTCGGCAAAAGGAAAAGCCCTGGAAATTAAGGAGCTTATTGAATCTGAGTTAAAAAAACTTAAACTTGACTATCATATCCACATAAGTAAAAATTTACAGGATATTATCAATACTACAAAGATTAAGTTAGAGAAAGATTTCTCTAATTTTATAGCTGTAGGAGGCGACGGTACAATTCATTATATGGCAAATGTCCTGGCTGGAACTGGTAAAAATCTGGGTGCAATACCTACCGGTTCCGGTAATGACATTGCAACATGTCTTGGTTTAACATCCGATATTAAAGACTGCTGTAAGATTATAAAGAGAGGTAAAATAAAAAGAATAGATCTGGGACTCGTAAATAATAAATATTATTACTTATGTATTGCCGGTTCCGGATTCGATTCACAGGTAAATGATCTTGCAAATAACACCCGATTTCCTGTAAAAGGACCAGCAAAATATACATATTCGGTCTATAAAACTTTGATTACATTTAGATCAAAGAAATTTTTTATAAATTATAACGGTAAACACAGAGAAATTTACGGAATGATGATTGCAGCTTCAAATATGCCTATGTATGGAGGCGGTATGAAAATAACCCCCGCCGCTGATCCTGAAGATGGGCTTTTTGACATATGTATAATAAAAAGAATGAGCAAATTACATTTCATTAAAATTTTTCCAAAAGTATACGAAGGGAAACATGTAGATGATTCCCATGTTGAAATTTTTAGGACAAGCAGCTTTTCATTGGATAGTGAATATCGGTTCAGTGTTTTTGCAGATGGCGAATATATCTGCAAATTACCCGCTAACTTCAGGATAGTTCCAAAAAAATTAAATTTCATAGTCCCTGATTAATATCTTACCCAGGCACCATCTTTTACTATAAAAATTGTTGATAATGGATCTACTCTATCGCCATTAGAGTCAAATTCAATATGACCTACTATTCCATCATAGGAAATAGCTTTAAGCTCATCCACGTAATCTTCCGGTAGAATAGAATTAGATCTTTTCATGGCTTCAATTATTATAAAAACAGAATCATAACAGTAAGGAGCATATGTTCCCGGGCTCTCAATACTGATATCAGAGTCGTCCATCTTGCTTAAATAATTATTAAAATCATACCAGAAATTCACTGCTTTAGGATCCTGAGAATATTTAGCCAGAGAAGGCGGTTCGGGAATTACGGCAATTAAACCTTCCAGATACTGCGCATCTGCTAAAACAAATATACTATCATCCATTCCCAGCGTTTCGGTTATAAATCTCGACTCTAAACCAACTTCCCTTACTTTAGATATAAGAGACGCCAGTTCATTATAGGTTGCACAAAAAAATATAGTATCCGGTCCCTCTATTAATAGATATTCAGCAATAACTGTGGCATCCTCTTCACTTATTTTTATTGATATTGGTTCCGGAGTCTCTATACCATAATCGGATAATACCTCTCTCAGGTAATCAACCAGTTCTATCGAATATTCCTCCTGGTTATTTATAAGTATAAGTTTCTGTGGATTAATATTACTTGCGATAAAATCAGCAATATTTTCTATTTTCTGTTTATTATTCATTACCATTCTGAAAAAAATATTCCCTTCTTCAGAAATTTCATTTTTTTGAGCAAATGGAGAAATTAACGGTATACCATATCCCTCATAAACTGGTAAAGAAACTTCAGTTGTTCCATCAAAAGTAGAGCCGATTACGGCAGCTACTCCTTCATCTACCATTTCCTGCGCAACCAGAAAGGCCTTTTCAGGATTACCTTCATCGTCTTTAGTTATTACTTCAATTTCATAGTCAAATCCTCCTATTCTTACAGGAGATAATTTGGAAGCAGCAAGCTCAATACTGACCAGCTGATCCTCCCCGAAAGATTCATACTCACCTGAAAGTACAGCCTGATTACCGATCTTAATCACTCTTTGCCTGGGTTCGCAGGCCACAAGGTTAACTGATAAGTATATTAATGTAAAAATTATTAAAACTTTGAAAAAAAGCTTAAAAGCCGGATTTAAAAATACTTTCTTTAAATTCATTTATTTGCTCCATAAAATAGATACCAAAAAGTGAAATACAAAAAAATAATAGGAAGATTATACCAGAAAAAGCCGAAATATTAATTATTTTTAATATAAAAGTATGTTAAAATTTAAAAAAATACTTATATGTAATCAGAATTACACTTTTTATTGCATGAACGAGCCGGCTTTTTTAAAAAAAGAAAAAATTAAAGAAACATGCAGCTACTTGCATTCTTATATTCCTGAAAAGATTAATTTCGGACTGATATTAGGCTCATTTCTTTCGAGATGCATAGAGTTTTTACCCCTGCAGAATAAAATAACCCTGGATATTTCCGATATACCCCATATGTCAGTTCCATCCATACCGGGACATGGGAAATCCATTGTTTACGGAAAACTGGGAAATAAAAATATTTTAATATTCTGCGGTAGGCTGCACCTATATGAAGGATATAATATAGAAGATGTGGTATATCCGGTTAATCTATTATCTAATCTATCAGCAGATAATTTAATAATTACAAATTCAGCTGGTGGAATAAATCCTTCATTTAATGAAGACGATATTATGATAATAAAAGACCACATAAATTTTATGTTTGATAATCCATTTTTTGGTAGCAAATATAACAGGCAATATGATTATTTTGTTGATATGAGTTACCCATATGATAAAAAACTTATCAGTATTGCAAACAAGACAGCTAAAGATATTGGTCTTGAACTGAAAACCGGTATATATATAGGTGTTAAAGGTCCGGTACTTGAAACTAAAGCCGAGATAGGTGCTTTTCGTAAATTAGGAGCTGATGCTGTCGGAATGTCAACCGTTCCGGAAGTCATAATGGCAAATTTCCTGCATATAAAGGTATTGGGCCTATCACATATAAGAAATGTGGCAGAGAAACACCTTACCGGCTCTAAAAAAGAAAAAAAATTCAGCCATTATGAGGGCTTAAAAAAAGAAATTTTCATAGGTAAAAGGTTTGCAAAATTAATTGAAAATATTTTTAAAAAAGCATAAATTATAATAATAACAAATTAAAATAAGGAGGGAAAATGAGTAAAGTAGCAATTATTACCGATAGTACTTCCGACATACCGGAAGACCTGGTAAAGAAACTTGATATAAAAGTTATACCCCTATCAGTAATCTTCGACAAGGAAATTTTTTTAGATGATGGGAAAGAAATAACTATAGGCGAATTTTATAAAAAAATCAGGTCATCCGAAAAACTACCAACCACTACCCAGCCAACTCCAAAGGATTTTATAGAAGTATATACAGATATCCTTAAAAAGAGCGAGAGCATAATCTCCATTCATATTTCAAAGAAAATGTCAGGTACTATAAATTCTGTAGAGCTGGCAAAAAAGGAGATGCCAGGTAGAGATATAGAGATAGTTGATTCCGGATATGTTAGCATGGCGTTGGGTTTCCTTGTATTAAAAGCAGCTCAACTCGCACAAGAAGGCAAATCAAAAGAAGAGATTTTAAAAGAGGTTTATGACTTAAAACCAAAAATCAAAGTATTATTTGTACCAAGCACACTGGAATATTTAAAAAAAGGCGGGAGAATAGGAAAGGCAAAAGGGCTCATTGCTTCACTTTTGGAAATCAAACCAATACTCACCCTTCATGATGGTGAGGTATCTCAATTTAAAACCGCCAGAAGATGGAATCAGGCCAAAACCGAACTAATCAATTCCATGAAAACTATGATAAAAAATCCCCAAAATCTTGTAGTATCGGTGGGAGATTCTGATGCTAAAGAAGATGCAACCGAAATGTATGAAAGAATAAAGGAGACATTCAATCCAAAAAAAATATTAAGGGTGGATATTGGTGCCGTAGTTGGAACACATCTAGGACCAGGAGGTTTATGTATAATTTTTTATGAAGAATAACAATAAACTTAATCAAACCAGTTCTTGCAAAGAAAAACTTAGAAAAAAAATTCAAAATAGAAGAGATAACCTGCGGGTCCGTTATAGAAAAGAAAGAAGCAAAATAATAGCAGAAAAATTTTTTAATACAGTTTATTACATTAATTCAAACAATATTTTAATCTACTATCCCTTTAGAAGTGAAGTTGATGTAACTATAATTATAAAAAAGGCATTAAAAAATAAAAAAAATATAATCCTGCCCCGGATTGATAAACATAATTTAAATATCTTTTATGTAAATGACTTAAAAAAGCAGCTGGAAAAAGGAACTTATGGCATAATGGAACCAGCCATCGGATTATGCAGGCCCGCTGATATCTCTGATATCGACCTGGCTGTTGTTCCTGGAGTAGGCTTCGACAAAAAACTGAACCGATTGGGATACGGCGGAGGATTTTATGATAAACTCCTCCTTTATATTCCGGAGGGAGTAAAAAAAATAGCACTTTGCTTTGATATCCAGGTAGTTAATAGTATCCCTGCATTAGAAAATGATATAAAAGTTGACTGTATAATTACAGATACTGAAATTTATCACCTTTAAAAGAATTTTTATACAATAAAACATTGAATATGAAATCCGGCAATATAAAATCAAATAATAGAGGGACTGCAATTCTCATCCCGGCCTATAATGAAGAGAAATATATTAAAACAGTAATCAGGAGTTGTCTTAAATACGGTCTGGATATAATCATTGTCGATGACGGTTCCACCGATACTACTATGAAAGCTGTAAAATCTATTTCAGCTCCCCGTAATCTTAAAATAGTACCACTCAAACATACCATAAACAAGGGTAAGGGACAGTCACTTAGAACCGGTTTTAGTCATGTTGTAAAGAACAATTACTCCGGAGTTATAACTCTGGACGCGGATGGACAGCATAACACCGGTGAAATTAAAAACTTCTTAAGAGTCATAGAAAAAGAAAATCCGGATTTAATAATCGGGAATAGACTGGGTAACACCAAAAATATGCCCTTTATAAGACTGGCCACAAATATCTTTACCTCATGGATTATTTCCAATATCGCCGGCAGAAGAATTAGCGATGTACAGTCCGGATTCAGGTATATAAGCGCAAAAGCTTTAAGGAATATAAAACTTGAAACTAAGAATTTTGATACCGAACCGGAAATAGTAATCAAATCCAGCTGGTTCGGGTATAATATTAAAAATATACCAATAAGCACTATATATAATAAAGATTTTGTAAGCTATGTTAATCCTGTTACAGACACCATCAAATTCTTCAAACTGGTTTTCAATAGTTATAAGTGGAAGAGTAAGCTTAATAAAAAGAGCATCCTATCAATTAAAAAAGCTGGTATAACTCATAAAAAACTGCCGAAATAAACAGAATAAAAATAATAACTATAGAAACTATAGGAATAGTTTTATTTTTAAACCTGTTTCTGTTTATATATTCCCCGGTGGTTAAAGCCATAACACGATAAAACATCTCAATAGAAGAAAGTATTATAACTTCACCGGGAATGGAAGCACCATGTCTTATGGTCCCCGTGAAAAGAAAAATAATCATAAATATACCGGTAATAAAACTTACGGGAAGCGAAGCTTTTAAAAAACCAAGGGTAAAATATCCAATAGTTGAAAGAAGATTTCCAAAAAAAATAGCCAGAAAAACATAATTAAAAGACATTCCTTGCTGATACTCGTGTATTCCAAAAATACCCTGAAGTACTTTGAATTTGTCTGTTATGAATACACTGGCACCTTTAAAGAAATAAAAAAATACAAAACCTATGGCAGCTCCTGCCAGAAAAATAAGCAGGCTTTTTAGAAAAATTAAAAAATACTGTTTTAACACCTGGTCAGGCTTTCCTCTTTAATAATCTCAATCATTATATTGCTGATTCTCCTGTCAAAACTTTCACCGGCACATTTTTCTAATTCCTTTATTGCTTTTTTTTGAGTGAGTGCCTGCCTGTAAGGCCTGTCGGAGGTCATTGCATCATAGGCATCTGCTACAGTTAGTATTTTGGCAAACAAAGGTATTCTGTCTCCCTTGATCCCATGTGGGTACCCTTTTCCATCTATTTTTTCATGGTGATAGAGAATTGCCTCAGCATAATTTTTTAAAAAGACGATTTCTTTTACTATTTTATAACCCACTTCCGGGTGCTTCTTCATCTCTACCCAGTCGGCATCATCAAACTTCCCCGGCTTGTTAAGTATACTTAAATCAATCTGTACCTTACCTATATCATGCAGATTTGCAAGATTGGTTAATACTTCAACATCATATTCACTGAGTCTTAACTTTCTGGCAATCTTTTCGGCATATTCCGCTACCCTTACCGAATGACCCGCAGTATACGAATCTTTTGCATCTATTATCTTTACAATCTGCATAATACTGTTTAAAAGTGCCTTTCTCTCCTTTATTCTCAGCATGTAGGTATATTGAGCAATTATTAAAGGAAGAGAAGTAAATATAATTGTAAAAGGTCCATACAATCTATAAATAAAAGATATTGCAATTGACATAGCAGCTAAAAATATATGAAAAGGGATTATCCATGCAAAATTGTAAATCCATGTATTTATAAAATTTTTATTTTCACTGATAGAAATAGCCCCTGTATTTAATAATGTATTTAGGAAAAAGCATATAAATGCAGATAAAACAATTACGCTAATATTTGCTATACTAAAAAATTTAGTTACATCCCTATTATAAATTTCTTCAAATATAATACTGGCAATACCAATTGAAATAAAATATTGTCCGGCATTAAAAAGGTGCTTATAATAAGGAACTTTTTTAACAAACTCTCTGATGTTAAAAAAAGAAATTGCTGTAACTAAAATGGCTGTGGAAGGACCAAAGAGCATTAAGCTTACTAGAAAGATTGCAAGATTTACCGAAACACTTCCTGTTCTTGGAAGCGGCGCCGATAGATTATCACCCATAAAAGCTGATAATCCGAACAGCACTACTCCAATAATTGATATGCCTCTATACTTTATAAGAATATATGTAAATATAGACAAACCAATTAAGAATATAAAAAATACATATACCCCTAACACCTGATTACTATTCTTTTTCACCAGTTTTTTAGCCTCTATTTACAAAAATATAGAGCATTATATCAAAAAATATTGATTTATTATAACATGAATTTTACCATCTAATCCAAGAAGCTATTCCGATTAAGGAGCCCAGCACCAGTAAAATTCTTATTAACTTTTTCATTATTTTCACCTCCTAAAAATATAAATCATTAATATTGCTACTTAAATTTTACTTTCATACCAGTTCTTAAAGACTTCAATATATTCTTTAATTTCCTGGTTGAAAATTAATAGAATTATAATAATTATCAATATGACAATTATGACTATTGCTATCTTCTCCCAGACAGTAGGTCCGGGGTTTTTCTCCTTATCACCATTCATCATTTAAAAATCATATTGGCTGCCTGGTTCTGCTTTCTATAAAATCTTCCAGATTACTGGCCGAAATCCTCCAGGAACTTCTGCCTTCTCTTATTTTAAATCCTTTAAGCCTCCCCGTTTTAAGCAAATTCCATATATTGTCAACCGATAGTTTTAAAATTCTTGCAACCTGTTCAGCCGTATATAAGACCGGTTCCCTATGGCCGGTTCTTATATCTTCTTCACCGATGAATTCCTTTAAGAATATCTCCAGATCATTTTCTTTTATTCTTATAGCTTTACCCATTCTTATGGCAGGTAATTTCCTTAGCATAACCGCCCTTATTATCTCTGATTCGCTGATTCCAACCAGCTCCGAAACCTCTTTAATAGTATATAATTTTTCCTCTTCACTCATTTTTTAAAAATAAAATTTCCCAGGTCAGGCATTTTTGATTGTAAATCCAGAATGTTAAAAGAATTCCTGCCATTTGTCAGTACTCTCCTGTCATCTTCCGGTATAAAGGATATCCGGTCATATACAGGAATACCTAACATACTCATATACTCATCTATATATGTCTTCTGATCCCGGCTCACTTTATTAAAAATAATTCCTTTTCTCTGACTGCCCGGAAGAAACTTTAAAAAATTACTTACCCGGGGAGCCAGCTTTATATCAGGAGATAGTACTAAAACCGAAGCAGTAGAAAGATTTAACATCTCCAGCGAAATATTATCATATCTGAAAGGGACATCTGCTATTATAATGTCATATTCATTTCTGGCAGAATAAATTATGCTGTCCAGCATATCAATATTAAACTTATCACTCTGATAGATAGACAGAGGTGGCTGAAGGATATCTATTTTATTATCACTGCCTAGATTTATTATAGATTTATTGAAGCAGTCTTTTCCCTGGGTGATCTTTTCGATAAATATACTTAAATTTGGTGATAGGTTCAAGCCCAGATTGATAGTCAGATCCGATGGGCCCTCGCAAAAATTTAAATCTATGATTAATATTTTCCCTTCAACAATGTCTTTCATATACCAGGAAAAATTAAAAACGATGCTGGTTTTTCCAACCCCTCCCTGGATTGAATAAAATGAGATTATCTGCTGGGGTATGAATTTATAACTGTCTTCTTTCTTTATATTTTCTTTTAAATTTAAATCATCTATAATTTTCAGCACTCTTTCCAGTTCTGTTATATTTTCAATCTTTCTCAGGTATATATTCTTGGAGATAGCGCTCTTTTTCTCCTCAGAGTCAGAAGTCATATCAGTTATAAAAAGTTCACTACCGGTAAAATTGTTTATATATTCAGCAACTTCTCTATAATTTTTGAATTTTGCCGATAATAAAACATATCTTGGCATATATTCTTCTAAATAATGCTTAATGTAGTTTATATTGCCTAAAACCAATATATTATGATTTTGCAGCTTTATTTTAGGTATATTTTCGACTAATTCATTATCTCCGGTAACAACTAAAATTATTTCCATTTTTTATATACCAATAATTAAAATAATTATTACGTCTTGCTCTTTTTGTTCCCTAAAATTAATTAAATAACCAGTATTTTTTTTAATATGAGCATTATCAAATTATCATACAATAATTGTAGATTTCTTATAAATACATAATAAAATTATAAAGTTTAATTGTCAAACAATTATTTTGGTAAATATCACAGTTAATCTCGGTTAATTTATGTTAAGGTAAGAAAAAATATGTATAGTTATAAACTTACTTAACCGGAAAGAAGTTTTGAAGTTAAATTTAAATCCTCATCTGATTTTATACTAATCTCTTTATAAATTGATTTTTCACCGGCAATAATTTTTATATTTTTTTTAGGAATTCCTATTTTACCTGAAATGAATTTTATAAGCTCTTTGTTAGCTTTTCCTTTTTCGGGAACAGCAGCCAGCTTTATTTTTATTCTATTCCTATAAATACCATAAATACCGGTAACAGTAGAACTGGGCCTTATAATTAACTTAATTGTTTCAGTCTTCATCAGTCTTAAAGAAATCGTTAATTATGTCTGGATTGGCTATATCTATTTTCTTCTTGACTCTTTTTGGCTTGTATTCATCATCGCTTTCTTCTATTCCTCCAGAGCCATCATAAAATTCGTGCTGCTTTACCTCTTCTTCTCCGTACTGTTCTCCTCCTTCTTCCTCATGCTGCTTTACCTCTTCTTCATCCTGTTTTTCTTCTTCTCCGTACTGCTTTTCCTCTTCTTCTCCATACTGCTTTTCTGCTTCTCCAAACATCTTTTCTTCTTCTTTTCCATACTTTTTTTCTTCTTCTTTAAAAGGTCCTTCTTCTCTACTCTCTTCTATTTCTTCCATTCCTGATTCTTCTTCTTCTTTCCTTTTAGCAGCTCCGAATATTTCTAATTCTTCTTCTGGAGGATATACCGGTTCTTTATCTTTTCTGATACTTTCATCTATACTGACTCTATCAGCATTAAAATCTATCTTGCCAATTCTTGAGATATTGAGAAATTTCCCTTCCCCTAATTTTGAAGAAGTTTCTTTAAAATCATCTATCATCTTAGAAATTTTAGCTTTAAAGTCTTCATATTCCTGGTTTAGTTCCTGTATGTCTTTTTCCAACTTTGTTTTCTTACTTAATAAGCTCTTATACGACTCTTCTTCCTCGGCTACTTTAGTTTTTAGCATTTCTTCCGCCTCTTGTTCAGCTTTCTGTTTTATATCCTCCGCAATCTTGTGGGCTGATACAAGCGCTTCCTGGATAACTCTTTTCATCTCAACTGATTCTCTATCACCTTCATATTTCAATTTTTCCATATTTTCCTGAAGCTCTCTCTGGGATTTCTGTAATCTATCAAATTCTACTGCAAGAATATCTAAAAATTTATCAACCTCTTCAGGTTTGTATCCTTTAAATACAATATGAAATTCCTTTTTCTGGATGTTCTCTGCATTTATATTCATTATTACCTCCATTTTTTTTACTACACATATCTATAACTTATATAACGCAGCAATACCACCGCCAGCTCAATCACTAAAATTGCCGCAATATAAGAAAGATCTATGTAAAATCTTCCAATCTTTACTAATGATATAATTTTTCTAAATATTATTAAAAATGGTTCAGTAATGTCAACTAAAAATTTATAAGCCCTTGCCCAAAAACCTGTCGGACTTATCCTGAACCATGATACAACTATTCTTATAAATAGTATACCAATATAAACTCTAAGAAAGAAAATAACCAGCTCAATAAAGACTTTCATTGCATTTCCCCAGGTCAAGAAAATCCTGCAACTCGTATGCTCTTTTCATTGCAACTTTCACAGCACTATAAACTACTTTATCAAGTCCATTTCTCTCAAATTCTCTCAGGGCTTTTTCAGTAGTTCCCCCCGGAGATGCAATCTTTTTAATTAAACCGGAAAGATCGATTCTTGATTTCTCCATAGCTATACCTGCCCCTATCATAGTACCGGTAACCAATTTCTTAGATATTTCAGGATCAAGTCCGTTCTGTATCCCCGATTCAATCAAATATTTACAAAAGAGAAAAAAATAAGCTGGTCCGCTTCCATTTAAAGCTGTTGCTATATTCTGGTATTTCTCCTCAATTACTACATAATCACCTATACTCTTTATTAATTTTTCAGAGAACTGTAAGTCCCTGTTTCTTACAAACCTGCCTTTACTTATGGCAGCCATTCCCTTTTCAAACAACGCCGGAGCATTGGGCATCACTCTTATTACTGAAACATTCGAATTAATTCTCTTCTCTATATAATCTGTAGGTACTCCAGCCACGATACTAATAATTGAATTTGTCTTAAAATCAAAACAACTTTTTATCTCGTCCAATACGGTTTTTATGTCCTGTGGTTTTACAGCCAGCAATATATAACTGGATTTTTTTATGACTTCAGCAATTCCTTCAGACAAATATATTTTATATTTTTTTTTGATATAATTTTTACGGTAATTATCTTTGTCATAGAATATTATTTCATCAGATTTTAAGAAACCGGAATTCAGTGTTCCTCCAAGTATTGCCTCCCCCATATTTCCACAGCCGATTATACCCAATCTATAGCTATTCAAATAATTATTCCTCCTCTTTAAAAGTGCTCATAAAAACCCTGTTCCCGCAGCAACTCCTTTTCCTCCGAACTAACCTCCACATTATAGGGGGTAATTAAAAAAACTTTATCTGCCACTTTTTTAATATTTCCTTCCAGAGCATAGGCAAGCCCGCTGCAGAAATCGATCACTCTCTTTGCCAGGTCCTGGTCGGCTTTCTGTAGATTAATTATTATAGGAATATCATCCTTAAAATTGTCCGCAATTACCTGTATCTCCTCAAATTCTTTTGGCTCTGCGATAAATACCTTTGATTTTATCCCATCTCTCTCTCTCCCGGAACCAATTAATGAGATCTTTCTGGGTGGTTTTGAACCAATAATACGAACTCTCTTAGGATTCTCCTTTTCATGTCTTGCTTCTATTTTACCTCTTCTGCCTCTTAATGTTCCTGCCTTTACCCCTCCTGCATCTTTGCTCTCCATTTTCTCTAAATCTATTTCATCCTCATCGGATAAACCAAAAAAGGAAAGAGTTTTTTTAAAAAATCTGCTCATTAATCCTCCTCTATATAATTAAAATTTTACTTAAAAATAATAGAACCTATTCTTATCATTGTAGCACCTTCCTCAATTGCTACTTGATAATCGTTACTCATACCCATTGAAAGCTCTGTCAGATTCATATTGCTGAAATATTCATTTGATTTATCCCGGAGAATTCGCAGCTTTTTGAAAATTTCCCTTATAAATCCAAAATCATCTGTCAGAGGTGCCATCGTCATCAAGCCCACTACTTTAATATTTTTAAAATTTGATGTTTCTTTAAGAAAATTATACAAATCATCCGGATTTATACCACACTTTGACTGCTCTCCGGAAATATTAATCTCTATTAATAATTTCTGTATTTTATTTAACTTCTCCGCCTCATCATTCACTTTACTTAAAGTGCTTATTCTATCTATCGAATGTATAAATTCAACCAGAGGGACCACTTTTTTTACCTTCCTGCTCTGTAGATGCCCGATAAAATGCCAAACTGAATCTTTTTCTACAGCGCTATATTTTTTTTCCAGCTCATCAACTCTATTTTCGCCAAAATTCCTGAGCCCCAAATTATAAATCAATTTTACCTGGCCGGCTGAAGCATATTTTGTAGCAGCTATAATCGATATATCTTTACTGCTCCTGCCGATTTTTTTACAGATTTTATCCATTTCATCTTTTAAATTATTAATATTCCTTTTTAATTTTTCAGTCTCTCCTATTAAGTTTCCGCTATTTTCCATAATTTAGATAATGCTACTACTCAATAATTGCTATTCCCGCCTGCCTGCCGGTCACTTTATCTCTCCGGTATGAAAAAAAACCATTGGTGCAACAAGTGCACTCTCCGCAATCAGAAATATTTTCTTCATTAATCCCTAATCTTCGCAGCTGCATATAATTAATACTAACGAGATCCAAAAAAATATCATTGTTTTTTTTTAAAAAAAAATCTCCATAACCAAACTTATTTATAAATTTTTCAAGTACCGCCCTATCAACTTTATAGCAGCATCTCCTGATACTGGGGCCGAAATCTACTATTATATTTTTTGTTTCGCTTTTATACCTTTTTTTCATATATAAAATTGCTTCAGTCATTATTTCATTTAAGGTCCCCTTCCATCCGGCATGTACAGCTGCAACAACTTTTTTATTAATATCCGCTATCAGCACCAAATTACAGTCAGCTCCCATTACCATTATGGGGGTATCCTTTAAATCTGTTATCAAACAGTCAGCTTCTACAGGTATACTATCTGACTTCAAGCTTATATTCTCATCAATATTTAATATACCATTTCCATGTACCTGTTTTACGGAATATATCTGATCTATCCTTTCCAGTCCAAGTTTCTTTAAAATTATTTTTCTATTCTTTTTAACATTTACCCTGCTGTCACCTACATAATAATTAACATTTAAAGAACCGAACTTACCGTTGCTGCATCCGCCATTTCTGGTTGTAAAGCAAAAAATTATTCCATAGTTCTTTCTTAAATAAGGGGATAAATACACTGGAAGATCATCTGTCAATTTCTTTTCCATATTGATCATTTTAAATAAATAAATTATTTTTTATTTTTCCTGAGGAAAGTAGGTATATCAAGATAATCATCTTCCTCTAAAGACCTGAAGTCATGTTCGGATACCTTTTTAAAACCTTCTTTCTTATCTTTTACAGACAGTATATCTTTTTCAAATTCGAATAACTTCTTCTCTACCTCTAACTTCTTGTCTGATTCTAGCTTCTTCTCTACTTCTTTCTTCTTCTTTTGTTCCTCATCTGTTTTCAGCCTCTGGGTTTTACGGGATTCAAAACCGGTAGCGATAACAGTCACTTTTACTATATCATTCATACTTTCATCAATAACAGCACCAAAAATAATATTTGCATTTGGACTGGAAGCATTTCTTATAATTTCAGCCGCCTGGTTGACTTCAAATAGCTTTAAATCAGGCCCACCTGATATATTTAGCAGAATTCCGCTCGCCCCTTCTATGGAGGTTTCTATAAGAGGACTGTTAATTGCATTTTGAGCAGCTTTAATAGCCCTGCTTTCGCCAGATGCCATTCCATCTCCCAGTATTGCATTCCCTGCATTTTTGATTATGAATCTTACATCTGCGAAATCCAGATTAATAAGTCCTGGCAGGGTGATTAGATCGGTAACTCCTCTCACACCTGCTTTAAGCACATTATCTGCAAGTCTAAAGGCATTAAGCAGTGTGGTATTATCATCAGAAATTTCCAGAAGTCTATCATTTGGTATGATTATAAGAGTATCAACTTTATCTTTTAAATTCTCAACACCCTCCTCAGCCTGATACATTCTTTTTCTTCCTTCGAACGTAAATGGTTTCGTTACTACCGCAACTGTCAGACATCCTGCTTCCCTGGCAGCAGCTGCAATAATAGGAGCTGCACCGGTTCCGGTTCCTCCTCCTTCACCCACTGTCAGGAATATCATATCTGCATCTTTTACCACCTCTTTTATAGATTCTATAGATTTTTCAGCGGCTATTCTGCCAATTTCAGGGTTGGATCCTGCGCCCAGCCCACTTTCTCCAATTAATACTTTCCTGTCGGCACTTGACATCATAAGAGCCTGCGCATCAGTATTTATGGCTACAAACTCGCACCCGCTTAAATTATCTTCCATCATTCTATTTATTGCATTGCTGCCTCCGCCGCCAACTCCTATGACTCTTATAACGGCATAATAACTTTTATCAAAATCCGAACTCACACTCATCACCTGCTTTCATTTTTTAAAATTTTTAAAATAAATTCTCTAAATTTATTTATAAAAGTATGCAGCTCCCTCTTCTCACCAATTTGATTAAGACTACGGTAATTTTCCAGTTGAGAGGCATACTTTAATAAACCAACTCCCGTAGAATATATGGGACTACCGATTACTTCTGGAGGTCCTTCCGTATCATAAGGAACTCCTAATCTTACAGGTAGATTAAAAACTGAATTAGCCAGTGGAGCTATACCCTTAAGCAGTGATGTCCCTCCAGTTATAACCAGACCGCAAGGAACTTCGTGCATAAGACTGAAACCTTCAACCTTTCCTTTAACCAGGCTCAGTAATTCTTTAACTCTACAATTTACTATATTATACAATCTTATATTTAATGTTGTTTTGTTGCTGTCTATCTTAATATCACCTATATTCACCTTATTTAAAGTCTCATAAAAATTGAAATCAACATTAGCAAATTTTTTCTTAATTTCTTCCGCTTTTGAAAAAGTTATATTGAGGCCGATAGAAATATCATTGGTTATTAAATCTCCTCCTACCGGCAGACAATATACAAATACCATTTTTTTATTCTTATATATTGCAACATCGGTTGTTCCCCCTCCAATATCAAGAAGTATTACTCCACTCTCCTTCTCCTCCGGAGTAAGAACAGCCTCGCTTGAAGCCAGAGCTTCTATAATTATATCTTCAATCTCTATTTTAGCAGCTTTTACACTATTGACCACATTACTGATTAGAGAAGCTGTCCCATAAATAGCCAGAAGTTCAACCGCCAGTTTATTTGTTGACAGACCTATAGGATCCACTATTCCTCTTTCTTCATCAACAACAAATTGTTTGATTAGAGTATGAATGATTTCATATTGCGACGATATATTTACTTTGTTTGCCATGTAAATAAGCTTATCTACATCTGCTTTTCTTACTATTTTGTTAGGGGAACTTATATCTATTTCACACCAATTACTTACAAAAGAAATATGTTTACCCGTAACTCCTATATAGGCATTATCGATAAACATTTTGGTTGATTTCTCAGCCATCTCTATGGAATTGAGTATAGACTTGGTAGCTTCGTTTACATCTGTAATCAGGCCCTTTTTAATTCCCTTACAGCCAGAAATTCCGTAGCCCTTTATCTTTAGTATATTATTTCTTTCTACCCTTCCGATCAAAGTGGTGACTTTAGTAGTACCTATATCAATACCCACAATATATTCGTCATTCGCTGACAATCGAACCTCCACTTTTTTATTTTATTACCGGACTCTCAGGGCTCCTTAAATCCATTATAGTATAATCCGTCTCTTCTTTTAACAATTGTTTTAATATTTCAACTTTTTTTACAATATCACTGCTGTCGCCAAAAATAATTTCTTTCCCATCTTTAGTTTCAAAAACTATATCTCCTGAAACATTATCTTCCAGTCTTGCTTCCATGATTATGCTTTTTATCTGACTATCAAAGGCTTTATAAATATCTATACAGCTTAAGACATTTTTTTTTGCAATTTTTTCTCCTACATTGATATTATAACTAACAGCATTTCTTACGAGAATCAAATCTTTATAACTGCCCTGCTCTTCTTTTGTGATCTTTTCCAATACCACCCCTTCATTATCAATAAGAAAATACTCACCTTTATATACTATTTTAAGACTAGGTACTCTTTCAATTAATCTTATTATAACCCGGTCCGGAAAAATCTTGGCTAGCTCTGCTTCCTTTACCCAGTTTAGCTCACTGGCTATTGTCTCTTCCACTTCCTTTTTATTTATCTCAAATATATTGGTGCCTATTACTCCGGGTATTAAACTTATAACTTCTTCATCTTCATAATGAGTATTATCCTGGACATCTATATTTTTAATCTTAAAATACCCGCTATTGTAAAAATAGTTTAATCCCCATACTGCTGCTGCAAAAAATGCAATAATTAAAAGTAATTTCAAAAAATTCCAAAATTTCCTTAATAAGACTCTTCTTTTTCTGGCTAAGACAATGTTTCTGCTGTCTTTAATTTTATCACCTGAAATTACACTTTTAAATTTGCCAAATCCAATATTATTTCCACTAACAAATCAAAATTAATACCTGCAGCTTCAGCTGCTTTGGGAACCAGACTTGTAACAGTCATACCAGGCATAGTATTTAATTCCAAAACATAGGCATTTTCACAACTGTCCAATATAAAATCCACTCTTGATATACCACTGCATTCCAATACTCTATGGCACTTTACTGCCACTTCCGATATATGTCCGGATATTTCTTTATTCAGCTTAGCGGGAACTATATATTCGGTCATATTCCTGGTGTACTTCGCCTTATAGTTATAAAAACCACTTTTGGGTTTTATTTCAATAATTGGAAGAGCGACCGGCACGTTGCCTATAATACTAACGGTCAATTCCCTTCCGCTAAAATATTTTTCAATTAAGATTTTATTATCATATTTTAATGCATCTTTAACTGCATGCTCCAGCTGGCCATCACTGGTGGCAATATTAACCCCTATTGTTGAACCTTCGCTGTTTGGTTTAACTATTACGGGATAGGACAGCATTTTATTAATAAGAGACATCGTTTCTACCATGCCCTGTCTGTCATTAAAATCTAAAGTAATGTATTCCGGAGTAAGGATATTTTCACATTTCATAATCTTCTTTGATAATATCTTATTAATTGCAATAGCACTCCCCAGCACACCCGAACCAGTATATGGAATTTTCATAAGCTCTAGTAACCCCTGCACGGTACCGTCTTCACCATATCTCCCATGAAGTGCCAGAAATGCCAGATTAATTTTTCTAAGCTTATTATAAAAATTATTTTTAAAATCAATAAATACAGTGTCATATCCCGATTTTAGTAATGACTGATAAATATTTTTCCCGGTTAAAAGAGATATTTCTCTCTCTGAAGAAATACCGCCTGCAATTACTCCAATTTTTAATGATTTTTTCTTTTTTCTTACCTGTAGGTTTTGAAACTTTTCTAATATATCCGACATATTAAAATCCAACTACCTTTACTTCATATTCTAGTTCTATTTTGAATTTATCCAGAACCATATTCTTTACTATTTTTGAAAGGATAAATATATCTTCCGAGCTGGCATTATCAAAATTCTCAATGAAATTAGCGTGTTTATCTGAAACTCTGGCACCACCATAAACAAATCCCATAAGACCGCATTTTTCTATCAATTCTCCAGCGGATTTAGAGTAACCATTTATATTCTTAAAAAAACAACCGGAACTTATGCTATTAACCGGCTGAGTCAATTTTTTATTTTTTATCCTGCTTGCTATCTTTTTTAAAATATCATCTTTATCAGCTCTTCCGGCATTTAAAACTATTCTGGTAAGGACTATTAAATCAGGAATATAAAAATGCCTGTAACCAAAGTTGTTTTCGTTTAAAACAACAGTCTCTTCCCTGATATTTTCTCCTTTTTTTGAGATATAGCTTATCTCCTTTATAAAATCACATATTCCCTTGTATTTGCTCCCGCTATTACCCATAACACTTCCACCAATGGTACCAGGTATACCGGAAAGCTCGGAAAAGTCGTATCCATTGACTGCAGCCTTAATTACAAATTTTAAAAGATTGTAGGCTGCTCCCGCTATAATTTTACCTCCATCCATAAACTTCAGATAATTAAAGTCGCTCCCCAGTTTTATAAGCACCAGATCAATATATTTATCACTGAATAAAATATTAGTACCATCCCCTATTACTATAAACTCAATTTTATTTTCTATACAGGTCTCAACCATTTTTTTCATATCTTCTATTTTGCGAGCTACAAAATAACATAATACTTTTCCGCCGGCTTTAATTGAGGTTAGCTTAGATGTATCCGCATTAAATACAGTGTTATCCAGTTTAGTATTTTTTATTATTCTCTTAATCTCTTCCCCGGTCATTTTCAATCTTCCCCTAGACCAGCTCCATATTATTTATTTTATTGACTTAAGGTTTTAATATTTCATCCGTAACTCTGGTAATATCTCCAGCTCCCATCAGCAGGATCATATCATTTTGCCTCATATTGCTCTCAAGATATTCAGTTACATCCTGCAGTTTTGGAATATATATTATCTTGTTTTTAAAACCACTGTCTATCAGATTGTCGATTAGAATTTTACCGGTAATACCCGGAATCGGCTGTTCACCCGAACCATAAACATCGGTAATGACCAGAATATCACCCGCGTTAAAACAACTGCCAAATTTATCTTTTAAGTTGGCCAGTCGGGAATATCTATGAGGCTGGAAAACCATAATTATTCTTTTATTCTTTTCTTCTGCAGCTGCCTCCAGAGTTGCTTTTACCTCTGAAGGATGATGGGCATAATCATCAAAGATTACAGCACCTTTTTTCTCCCCTCTTTTTTCAAATCTTCTTTTAACTCCGGTAAAAAATTTCAATATACCAGCGGCTTTCTCCATATCCAGATCCATACCATAACATACCGCAAAAGCAGCCAGGCTGTTTTTTATATTATGAATACCGGGTACGTTTAACTTAATTTTTATTTTTTTTGGTTTTTTCCCTTTACCGATAACCAGAGTATAAGAGGAAGTAAAATTAGAAAATTTTATATTCTCGGCATAAATATTATTTCCAGGATTAATCCCATAATAAATAATTTCTTTATCACCGGACTTAAAGTAATCCTGAATATATGTTTCTTCACTATTTAAAACCACCAGACCTCCTGGCCTGGTATTAGAAATAAATTTTAAAAAGCTTTGTCTTATTTCTTCAATGTTATTATAGAAATCAAAATGATCCTCTTCAATATTGGTAACGACACTTATAAATGGCTTGTATTTCAAAAAAGAACCATCACTCTCACATGCTTCAGCTACTACGTAATCCCCCTTTCCATACCTTGCATTTGATCCAAGTTCATTTAATTCTCCTCCAACCATTATAATAGGATCCAGGCCCAATCCTCTGAAAATTAAAGAAATCATAGAAGTAGTAGTAGTCTTTCCATGAGTTCCAGAAATGGCTATACCCTTCCTGCTATTTAAAATCCAGGCTAATATATCGGAACGGCTAAAAAGAGGAATCCTTTTCTCTTTAGCAGCCTTCATTTCAAGATTATTATCAGGTATCGCTGTAGAATAGACGACTATATCTGCACCCTTAATATTTTTTTTACTATGACCGATGAAAATCTTAATACCTTCATTTTTTAAAACATTGGTATAGCGGGATTCTTTCATGTCAGAACCGGATACCGCAAATCCCATACCATGTAGTACCTGAGCTATTGCACTCATTCCAGCTCCGCCTATTCCGATTAGAAAACACTTCTTACTTGCTTTTAAAATATTACCGGCATTTTCCAATTTAGCACTCCATCAGTTTTGAAGTAATAATCCCTGCGCTATCGATTCCACTACCACTAATTTCTATGTTTTTCATTTCTTTATATTTTTTTCCGTTATTGCCAACAAGTAGTTTTATAGCTTCAATTACTTTTTCCTTATCAAAATCCTTATCCTTAATAAGAATAGCTTTTCCTTTCCTTGCAAGAAAGTCCGCGTTATAGAACTGGTGATTGGCTACTGCGTAAGGGTAAGGTATAAGTATTGAAGGTATATTGCACTCAATAATTTCAGATATGGTATTTGCCCCTGCCCGGGAAATTATCAAATCGGATATTCTGTATATTTCCTGCATCTCATTTATATAGGGAAAAATTCTAAATATCAATTTATCTTTAGATTTAATAACATTATTTTTATTTCTCTCAAGCTGGCTGTAGAAGCGGTTACCGCAAATAAGTAAAATCTGAATATTATTACTACCCTTAAAATAATCACACAGATTTATAACTGTATCATTTATTTTTTCAGCACCCAGACTACCGCCAAAAGCAACAATGGTAAAACGTCCTTTTTCCAGGCCCCACTTCTCAAATTCCGGTCTTATGTTCTTTAACTTCCTTATCGCTTTTCTTAACGGATTTCCGCTAAAAATTATTTTACTTTTTCTTACTTTAAAATATTTGCCGGTATCACTAAAACTAATAAAAATATATTTTGCAAATTTCGAAAAGAAGCTGTTCAACCTTCCTGGAATATAATTCTGTTCATGTAAGGCTATCTTCTTACCCATAAAAATACCAGCTGAAAGAACTGGAGCACAAGAGAAACCACCCATACCCAGTATTATATCAGGTTTAAATTCCAGTACTATCTTAAATGATTGAAAAAAACCCAAAGTTAAACAGTAAAGAAACTTTACTATATTCATAGTCTTTTTAAGTATACTTCCATTTAAAACTAATCCGCGGGATTTCACTGTTTTATAATTTACGTCAAACCCTTTTATAAGTTCTTTTCCTAATCCTCTTTCAGTTCCAATAAAAAGCACTTCAGACATAGGATAATTATCTTTGATATATTCTATTATAACTAAAGCAGGGTACAGGTGCCCACCGGTACCTCCACTGCATATCAATATTTTTTTTCTCATTTAAATTTTACCTGCCAGGTTTAAATCTTAAATTATATTAATTTTCCAAATTATTCTGAGTTCTTTCAGGCAATGTATTATGCCTGGATATATTTAACAGTATACCTACTGCTATCATACTCATAAGAAGTGAAGAACCGCCAAAACTAATAAAAGGAAGCGTTAGACCGGTTACCGGTAGCAGTCCTATGACCACGGAAATATTAATAATCGCCTGTACAATTATAATACTGGTAAGACCTGCTGCCATTATCCTTCCAAAATAATCCCTGGTTTTTATACAAACTCTAATACCAAAAAACATAAAAAGGATAAATAAGATTACTATGAGTATGGTACCTACCAGACCTAATTCTTCACCGATAATGGCAAAAATAAAATCAGTATGTGCTTCAGGAAGATAAGAATATTTTTGTACACTATTACCCAGGCCTACCCCTGTTAAGTTTCCCGAACCCAAAGCAATCAATGATTGTGAAATTTGGAAATTGACCTCTCCAATCTCTCCACTTCCATGAATTAAGGCAACTATTCTATCAATAAAAGCAAAAAGTCTTTCTCTCCTGTAATCTTCTAAAAATAAATAGCCAACTGTTACCACAAGCCCTATAAATCCCAGACTAAATAAATGCTTAAACTTTACCCCACCAACAAATAAAACTACAAATACGACTAATCCTATAACTACCATTGTACCCAAATCAGGTTCCAAAAATATTAAAATAGCGACTATACACAGAGCAAAAAATGATGGGAAAATTATTCTCTTAATATATTTATTATCTTTATATTTCTTATCAAGTTCATTACTAAAAAGTATAACCAGAGCTATTTTCACAAATTCAGAAGGCTGGACACTAAAAAACCATAAATTTAACCATCTTGTGTAACCATTAATCTCAATTCCAAAACCGGGAATAAAAACCAGAGCAAGCAGCCCAATTGATAAAAGAATTATAATGTTAGAAAATCTTTTATAATAATGGTAGTTTATTTTTGAAGCTAAAATAAAAAAAACAAAAGATATCGTCCACCATATTACCTGTCTTCTTATGAACCAATAGGGATCGTTAAAATATCTCTCTCCTACTGAAATAGAAGAGCTAGATATCATTATTAAGCCTATTATTGATAATATTAAGGTTAAGATAAACAGAAAATAATATTCTATATCAACTTTTAAAAAACTATATCTTTTAATATTGCTTCTCTTTTCCATGGCACCTTATTTTTTTGAAGTTACCAGGTTTTTAAACCTATCCCCTCTTTCTTTATAATCCCTGAACATATCCATGCTGGCACAGGCAGGAGAGAGCATTAGAACTTCTCCGGGACCGGCGACTTCAAATCCTTTTTTAACAGCAGCTTCGAACGTTTTACATTTATATATCTTATAATCATGACAACTACCCATAGCAAGGCCGTAGATCCTGGGTGCAGTTTCTCCTATTAAGATTAAATTTTTGACTTTTTTATTTAGAATCTGAATCAGTCCGGAAAAATCCATATTTTTATCTTTCCCGCCCATAATCAATGTAATTTCTTTACCAAAGTCATTAATGGCTACCGAAGTAGCATCCGGATTCGTTGATTTCGAATCATTAAAGCATCTTATATTTTTTATAAAACCCAGGTATTCCATCCTATGGTCCAGGGGCTTAAAATTTTTAATTGTTTTTTCAATACTTTTTTTATTTATATCCATTAACACCGCCGGTGCGATAGAAGCCATTATATTAGATATATTATGTCTGCCCTTTAAAAAAGAGCCTTTTATATCTATTTCCCCGCTGCTACCTTCTATCCGGTAGGAAATATGCTTATCTCTATAGAATAGATTTGCATCATCTTTCGGTTCAAGGCTAAATTTAACTATTTCCGGCAGATTATTTTTCTTTTCAGAAATAGCTTTAATTTTTTTATTTATATATTGGTCATCAATATTAATAACTGACCAGTCATCCTTATTCTGGTTTGCCAGAAGCTTTAATTTCAAATCACCATAGTTTTCAAAAGTCTCGTGCCTGTCTATATGATCGCTTGTGATATTTAATATCACACTGATATGAGGTTTGAATTTATATGTTTTCTCCAGCTGAAAGCTGCTGACTTCTATCACCCGGATTAAATCTTTCTTTAAGCTGTTACTATTGCTTTCAGTATTTATTGTATCAATTAACGGCAGCCCAACATTCCCACATACTATACAATTTTTTCCGGAGTCATTAAAAATTCTCCCAATAAGAGTAACTACTGTTGTTTTGCCATTGGTTCCTGTCACGGCTATCGTCCTATTTTGCTCTTCTTTACTTAGCAGCCTCCATGCAAGCTCCAGTTCACTCCAGACAGAAATTTTATTCTCCAGGGCAAGTTTTACTATTGAAACATTATCAGGAACTCCGGGACTAACTATTACGAGATCTGCACTTTTTATAACCTCTTTTTCTACTGATATGTCTTTACCAAGTATTATTTTTAAATTATTACGTCCGGTATATGGATACTCCCCAAACGCGTCTTCCAGATTCAGTTCAGGATTATTGTCAATTCCGGTTATAGACAAACATAAATCAAGTAACTTTTTTATTACAGAAATCCCTGTCTTTCCGAGGCCAATCACCAGTAAATTTTTATCCTTAATAAGATTAAATCTTTCTTCCATTTTTTAATCTATGAATTTTAAGTAATAAATAAAAAATCCTACTCCAGCAAATAAGATACACACAAGCCAGAACCTTATGATAACCTTAATCTCAAGCCACCCGAGAAGTTCAAAATGATGGTGAATGGGAGCCATTTTAAACACTCTCTTCTTAAAAATCTTAAACCATAAAACCTGAATAATTACCGACAGTGTCTCGATAACAAAAAGCCCTCCGATTACAATTAACAAAATTTCCTGTTTTAAAATTATTGCGACTGCCGCTATCAGTCCCCCCAGCCCAAGTGAGCCGGTATCTCCCATAAAAATTTCGGCCGGAGCTGTGTTCCACCATAAAAACCCTATACATGCAGCCAGCGTTCCTCCACCAACTACTGCAATATCTATCCCATAAGAAATATCAAGTACGGACCATTCCAAAAACGCAATAAAACAGAATACAGCCAGAACAATCGAGGAAGCCCCGGCAGCAAGACCATCGAGACCATCGGTCAAATTAACCGCATTAGTGGTGCTGATAATAATTAATACAACAATAATATAATACCAGTTTCCCATTTCAATCTTCATATCGGTAAAAGGTATACCTATGTAAGTACCGGCATCAAGTATATATTTTGAAAACAATATGAAATATACACATACTACAGCCAGAAGAGATATCTTTACCCACCCCCTTAGACCAAGCGATCTCTGTTTTTTTAATGCCATATAATCATCAATAAATCCTATCAGGCTGCACAGGAGTAATATGGAAAGAGCAAATATTCCCTCTATACTGTAAACTTCATGACGGTAATATTTAATAAGGCTCACCGCGGTAAATGCAGTTATGGAAGACAGGACAAATATTATACCACCCATAGTCGGCGTACCTGTTTTAACAGAATGTGTTTTTGGACCGTCAATGCGAATCTTTTCTCCAATTTTTTTATTCTTTTGAAACTTTATAAATAGAGGTGTAGCAAGTAGCGATAATAAACCTCCTATTATTATTGATAAAAATATCCAGGTCATATATTAGTTCCTATTCATATTAAATTTATAATATCTTCCATTTTATTTGCTCTCGAACCCTTTATTAAAACCAAATCCCCGGACTGGAGCAAACTGCCTATCTGTCCACTTAGTTCTTTTTTATCCTTAAAATAAAAACATAGATTTTTATTTTTATTAAAATCACTGCTTTTACTGTAACCCCTGCATATATTACTGGCAAATTCACCAAATGCTATCAATACATCCACCTTTTTTTGGGATAAATACCTTCCAACTTCCCGATGAAACCTGGGTGAACCACTACCCAATTCCAGCATATCTCCCAATATGGCCACACTCCTCATATTTTTCTTTTCCGAAATTAAAATCAGTGTATCAACAGCTCCTTTAACAGAAAGGGGACTGGCATTATAACAATCATTTATAATTATTTTATCTTTTTTCTTTATAATTTCCATTCTGGACCCCTCAATAAGCGCCCCCTCAATTCCTGCTTTTATTGTTTCACCGCTGATATTTAAATATGAGCATACAGCTGCTGCGCAACAGGCATTGTATATATTATGATAACCTGGAATATTCAAACCCACATTTGTGATTCTATTATCACCTTTAAAGAAATTAAAGTTGAATCTCCCCATCTCATCTACATTTTCTTCTATAAAATTAAATGCGATATTATTATTTCTCCCGAATCTTATAACCCTGCAATTAACTTTCTTTTCTATCAAACTGCTGTATCTGTCATCATTATTTAAAAATAAAACTCCGTTATTTTTGTAAAGAATTTCCGCCATTTCAGCTTTTGCCATCGCTATTTCCCGTAAGTTTTTAAAAAAAGTTATGTGCGATTCCCCTACAGCCGTAATCGCTCCGATATCAAGATTACATATACTGGAAAGCATTTCTATCTGACCTTTACCCCTCATACCCAGTTCGGCAATAAAAAAGTCCGTTCTGCCATCAATTTCCAGAATCGATTCTGATACTCCGATTTCAGTATTGTAGTTTCTGGGAGTAAATTCAACTCTATGCTCTTTATTTAATATGCTTACCAGAAAATTTTTAGTTGTAGTCTTACCCACACTTCCAGTTATACCTATAACCGTTGGATTAAATTTACGTATATAGTTGTAAGCAATATTTTTTAGAAAATTTAAATTATTATCCGCCTGTAAGATTACAAGATTATCTAAATTTTCAGTTTTACTACTCCTTTTCCATAGCTCTAATTTTCCTTTATATCTCGATTCAAATACAAAACCTCCGGCATCTTTTTTTAAGGCTGATTCAATAAAATTATGGCCGTTATAATTTTCACCCGTAAGAGGAATAAAAAAATCCCCTTTTTCTATGGTTCTGGAATCAGTCGAAATACTTTCGATATATTTTTTTTTATTTCCTGAAATTAAATTACAGTTTGTCCAGTATATTATACTTTCAATTTTTATTTTTTCTTTCATCTTTCCCCGCAGCCCACTCATTTACGACATTCTTATCACTAAAAGGTATTCTGTAATCTTTGAACTCCTGGTAATCTTCATGGCCCTTTCCGGCAATAAGAACTACATCATTTTCCAGTGCCATTTCCAGAGCTATAAATATTGCTTTTTTCCTGTCAGTTTCTTTAATATATTCTTTACTGTCTGATTCAATTAGACCTTCTTCTATCATACTTATTATGGAGTCCGGTCTTTCAGACCTTGGGTTATCAGAAGTTAAAACCGTAAAGTCAGAATACTGCCCTGAAATCCGGCCCATAATTTTTCTTTTCTTCCTGTCACGATCACCACCGCATCCAAAAACCGATATAATTCTCCCCCCCGGTTTCAATATTTGCCTTATAGTCGACAGTACATTTTCCAGACCATCCGGTGTATGGGCATAATCTACTATCACTATTAATTTTTTACCGGAATCTAGCCTTTCAAATCTACCTCCTACCCCATGCAAAGATCTTATGCCTTCCTTAATAGAACTGTCCTTTATACCCATATCGATACATACACTAACAGCTGCCAGAATATTATAGATATTAAAATATCCGCATAATGGAGACGAGATATCAAACTTTATACCACCTGAAGTATTTATTTTCATCTCAATTCCAGAAGTTGAATTTCTTATATCACTTGCCCAAACACTCGCCCTATCCGATTTAATTGAATAAGATAACTTTTTAAGATCAGTAGATTTAAAAATTTCTTTTCCATAACTATCATCAATATTAATAACCGCTTTTTCTCCTCCATATATTTTTCTGTATTTCCCCATAAACAATTTCTTTTTTACATTAAAATAACTGGTCATATCTTTATGATAATCCAGGTGATCCTGAGAAAGATTTGTAAACACAAAATAATCAAATCTAAGATAATCAATCCTGTGTAAATCTATCGAATGAGAGGATACCTCCATACAGGCAGCATCTATTTTTTTTTGACTGCTTCTTTTAAAAAAGTCATTCAAATCAGGAGATTCAGGAGTAGTACGGTCAAAAAAAGTTTTTTTACCATCCAGAAAAGACTCTACGGTGGTTATAAGCGAAGTTTTCATTCCTGCCTTATTTATAATAGAGTCCATAAGATAACAGGTAGTTGTCTTCCCATTGGTTCCAGTAACGCCAATTAGCTTAAATGATTTACTGGGATCTCTGTAGAAATTTTTACATAAAACCGGTAATATTTTTCTGGTACTGCTGACTATAACCTGGGTTATATATGAAGGAACATCTACTTTTCTCTGAACCATTAATGCAGTAGCCCCGTTAGAAACTGCTTCTTCAGTAAAATTATGTCCGTCATATTTTAAGCCTTTAATAGCAATAAATAAATTATTTACCATTACATTTTTAGAATTTATGGAAAGACTTTTAATATCCATATCTGTACTTCCATAAATCTTCTTATAATCTATATTTTTCAGTAAGCCCTGTAATTTCATTTTCTTAAACCACCAGTATTATTAATAAGTCTTTACTCTCTTTAAAGAAAACTCCATTATATCTCTGAAGGCAGGGGCTGCCACAGTTCCGCCCCAGACTGTATTTTCGCTGCCCTGTGGTTCATCCACCACTACAATTACTGCAACTTCAGGGTCCTCATAAGGAGCAAAGCCAATAAAAGAGGTTATTTGCCTTCCCTCATTATAACCAACTCCATTTATATTGACTTTTTCAGCGGTACCTGTTTTTCCACAAACCTTTACCCCGCTTATCTGGGCTTTTGTTCCCGTCCCTCCTTCTACTACAGCAAGCATCATGTCCTTAATCGAATTTGCTGTCTCTGAACTTAAAATCCTACTTCCTTCTTCCATCTGTGTGACATCATCTTCTTCATTTTCCAATAATTTTACTTCCTTTACAATGGTGGGAGTGACAAGATATCCCCCATTTGCAATGGCACAAACTGCTCTCAGCAGCTGAAGAGGAGTTACCGAAATATTCTGTCCTATAGCCAGCGCTCCTATAGTTGATGCGGGCCAGGTTTTATAATCATAAAAAAGCCCTCTTTCTTCTCCGGGTAATTCTATTCCTGTTGGTTCGCCAAATCCAAATTTCTTAATACCTTCCCAGAAGATTTTTTCTCCCATGCTAAGAGCAATTGTAACAGCCCCCACATTACTGGAATACTTTATTATTTCCTCGGTAGTATAACTGATATAATAAGTCCTGAATATTTCTTTAATTACCCTATCACCAACCCTAATAGAAGGAGCTAAACTAAACATCTGATATCTGCCGACCGAATTATTTTCTATTGCTGATGAAACGTTAATTATTTTAAAAGTAGAACCCGGTTCATAGTTGAAAGATATACCTAATATCTTATAAAGCTCCGGATCAGCCTCTTCGTAATTATTTAAATCAAAACCGGGATAGGATGCCATTGAATAGATCTCACCACTTTTAGGGTTCATTACTATGGAAATTGCCCTCAAAGCATTATATTCCGATACAATTTCTTCCAGTTTTTCCTGTACGATATATTGAATCTGTGAATCAATTGTAAGAACCACATCTTTACCGTCAATAGGCTCTTTATATGTATTATCTTCCACCGGGATTATATTACCAAAAACATCTTTTTCAAAAGTTACTTTAACATCAATTCCCCTTAAAATTTTTTCATACTGTAACTCAATTCCGGAAAGCCCGTTATTATCAACTCCTGTAAACCCGATTATTGAGGCTGCGATATCATTTAAAGGATAATACCTCCTGGCCTCACTCTGGATATACACACCTGGAAGGTTGTACTCCATAATTCTTTCGGCTTTTTCTGCGGAAACCTTTCTCTGTATGTACACAAATCCTAAATCTTTGTTTTCCAGCTTTTCTTTTATGTTTCCCGCATCCAGTTCCAATATCTCTGCTAAAATTTCAGATTCGTATTTAGAATCAACGACTAATTTTGGATTCGCATATACAGTCTTTTCATTTAAGCTTATCGCCAGTTCAACTCCATTTCTATCCAGTATTTCACCTCTTTTCGAGCTAAGGACAAATTCACCTACATGTTGAAATTCCGCATAACTTATGAACTCTGAAGCATTTAGATACTGAATTGAAACCAACCTATATATTATTAACAAAAAAGTCATCGAAAATAAAATAAACAGGAAATATATTCTTTTCCTGTTTATCCTGATATTATTATTATTCCTAAGCATTTCTTAAACTAACATAATAATTAGGGAATAAAAAATGTCAATACACTTTCTGATACCACAAGCACTATATCCTGAATATAATAAATTGTTCCTAAGAAACTGTCATAATTTTTAACTGCGGTATTTGTATTATTGGATATGTAATTATAAATTTTCTCATTATTCTCAAGCCCACTATCTGAAATCTCAACTATCTTAAAATTATCAGCCATATTCATATTTAAATCCTCTTCAGCTGTTTCAATAATTCTTGATGGCGACTTTAGCTCTGATATTTTCAGCTGTAAGCGGTCGCTCCTTTCATCTTCTAAAGAAATCATTTCATCAATTTCATATATATTTTTTTGGTAACTTACACTCTGTATTTTTAGCCCGATATTTAAAAGAATTCCCAGACAGGCAAAAATTATAACTATAACAAATATGTAAAACAGACCAATATTGCTATATACTATTTTTTCTTCCTCTCTTCCGCTATCCGGTGTCTTTACCAGATACAAGAGAGGATATGATTTTCTTCTATAAATTTCTTTTTCTTCTGCCAGTCTTAAGTTCATTTCACAAAATTATTCGTGTAACTTTTTAATAAATATAATCTACAACTTTTCTAAAACTCTCAGCCTTGCGCTTTTTGAACGAGGATTCAGGCTAATCTCTTCAGGCTTCGGTCTAACTGCCTTTCTGGTAATAATCTCAGCTCTTTTTTCCTTACCACACATGCATACCGGAAAATCCGGGGGACAGGTACATGTACCCTTATATCGTAAGAAACTATTCTTTACTATTCTATCCTCAAGGGAATGGTAGGATATTATTACCATTCTTCCTCCTCTTTCTAACATTTCAAAACCATCTTCAATTGCCGTTTTTAAATTATCAAGTTCTTTGTTTACTTCTATCCTGATTGCCTGAAATATCCTTTTTGCCGGATGACCTTTTCTGTAATATCTTAATTTCTTAGGTATGGAACCTTTTATAATCTCCGTAAGTTCCCCGGTAGTTTTTATAACCCCGGCCTTTCTATAACTTACGATGTTTCTAGCAATTAACCTGGACCATTTCTCCTCTCCGTATTTTTGGAATATCTCTATTAATTTTTTTTCAGGATATTCATTCACCACATCAAACGCACTTATATTACAGTTATCTCCAAATCTCATATCCAATTTTTCATTTCTAAGATAGCTAAACCCCCTTTTTGATTCATCAATCAGAAAAGAGGATAATCCAAGATCAAGTAACATTCCGTCTATACTTTTTATATTTATTCTTTTTAAAATTTTTTTAATATTTGCAAAGTTATCATTTATCAGGACCACATTTTTGGAAAATTTCTTTAGTTTGCTGGTGGCGGTGCTTATAGTCTGGCTATGAAGTTCAACTCCAATTATTCTGCCTGTGGGGGCAATGACTTTAATTATTTCTATAGTATGACCCGCACCGCCAAGTGTTCCGTCAAAAACGATATCGCCCTGCTTTAAGTTTAAATAATATAAAACCTCCTCTAAAAGAACCGGTACATGAATCTCTCCCAAATTCATTAATGACACTCTTTTAAAGCTCTAATTTTTCAAATACATCCGTGTTTTTCTTATATTTAGATTCCGCAATACCGTAATATTCCTGCCAATTCTCTTTATTCCATATTTCAGCTCTATTTGAAACACCCACCATAACAATATCTTTCTCAAACACTGCATAATCTATTAAATTCTGGGGTATTCTGATTCTTCCCTGCTGATCCATGGTCTCTTTGACAGCAGAACTAAAAAACCATCTTTTAAATCCCTGAACATCGCCTTCGGCAACTTTGTTTTCAATTATTTTTTCATCAATTTTTTCCCATTTTTCCATTGAAAACAAACAAAGGCACTTTAAACCATATCCCTTTGATATCATCAAGCCTTTTACAAATTCTTCTCTAAATATAGAAGGTACAAAAACCCTTCCTTTACTATCAATTGTCCGCTGATAGGTTCCTGAAAACACTCTTTACCCCATTTCCTATTTATTCTTTAGGGATTTACATCCTTTTCCCTCCACTTATCCCCACATCACAACAATAAAATACCACACAAATATCAATTTGTAAACTATTTATTTAAAAAAATATGAAAGTAATTATGATTATTTAATTTAGTATTTATTTAATAGTAATATATAACTATATATAGCTAATTTTTGTATGGTTTACCTAAATGCTACACTACATATAGTCGGGCAGGTAATATTTCATATATGTGGTTATTTATAAGGTAGCAGGCAGTAGATAATTAAAAATTTTAATTCTTTACAAAAACCTTTAGTTTTCTTTTCCTAAATCCAGTTCTTTTGTGACAAGTTTACCGTCCTCAGACTTGGTCAGTTCTTCTATCTTACCCTCGGCTTCATTTAATTCTTTTAGACAATTAGAAGAAAGTTTTATACCCATTTCAAATTTTTCCATTGATTCTTGCAGAGATATGTTTTCGTCTTCAAGTTCCTTAATAATTTCTTCTAACTTTTTAATAGACTCTTCAAAACTCATTTTTTCAATTTTCATTTTTTAAACCCAATTCTATTTTTTTATATATTTTATCGAATATTTTTGCATTAAGTACCCCATCCTTGAGCATTATTCTAACCTTCTGACTAATCTTTACCTCATTTACGCTTTTAATATTTTTATCCTCTTTCGCTTTATATATTATAGCAAAACCACGATCTAATATGGCGATAGGATTTTTCTCCCGTAAATTTTCTAATATAAACTTAAACTTACTTTTTTTAAGGTTAAAAAAATTTCTTATATCCGAAATCATTCTTATATCTATGTTCTTGATTGCCATTTTATAGACGTAAATTTTTTTTAATATATTTTTTTCATCTATCAAGTGCCTGTAGCCGGATACTTTTTTTTCTCCTGTCCCGATAAGTCTTTTCATATTTTCTATTAATTTATTGCGGAGTTCACCGGCAGTCTGGGTAAATTCATTTACTATAGCCTCTGGTTTTATGAAGATTCTTCTTTTAATTAAAAAATTGACCTCTTTTTTAAGAAGAGCTATTTTTAAATTAATCAGATTTTTAATCTTTTTATTGACTTCCCTCAAATATCCCACTTTTTCCATTTTATTTAATATAACCAACTGCCCGGCAACCGAAGGTGTAGCAGCACGCATATCGGCCACAAAATCGGAAATAGTATAATCTGTTTCATGTCCAACCGCTGAAATCAGGGGCAAGGGACAATTAAATATTTTTTCAGCAAGTTTTTCAGTATTGAACGCCCATAAGTCTTCCAGTGAACCTCCTCCTCTGGCTAATATTATTACATCCACTCCATACTGACACAAATCATCTATCGCCTCACAGATTTCATCACCTGAGGTAATCCCCTGAACATTAACATCCCTTACTATAAGATGGAAATTTTCAAATCTATCTTTCAAGACTAAAATTATATCCCTTATTACTGCACCCCCGATAGAGGTTACTATACCTATTTTCTTTGGGAGAATGGGAATATTTTTTTTATGTATCCGGTCAAAATATCCCTTTTTTTCTAATTTTTCTTTTAACTGTTCAAATGCTAAAATAAGTGAACCCTTACCTACGGGCCTGGCATCTACAGCTACTATCTGGTATTCTCCTCTTTTTTCATAAACAGAAACATAACCATTTATTAAGATATGCAAGCCTTCTTCTATATCAAAAAGTAAATTTTTATTACTCCCATGAAACATAACTACCTTAATCTTGGAATTCTCATCCTTCAAATCAAAGTACATATGTTTCCCGTCATGGAAATAAAAATTACTTACTTCTCCTTCCAGCCATATATCAGGGTAACTTATTTCAAGATTTTTTCTTATCTCAAGATTAAGCTCACTAACTGTGTAGATTTTTGATTTTAAGGTTTTAATACCTTCCATTTAGCTATTCACTGCAGATTCCAGTAAATAATCATTATTTGGGTTCTGCTTTCTTCCAGACCTTTAATTAAGACATTGACAACCTTATCTTTTTCCTTGCTGGAATATGTAAATTTAAATACGGGGATATTTTCATTCTCAGAAGTCACAAATTCTTCTTCGACTTTTTCTGAACTTTCTTCGAATATTACAGCTCTGCTCCAGATTGACTGAACTTTTTTATCCTTATAATATTTTTCCACTTTTTCAGAATTGTCCGTTATTTCCAATAATATATAGAATAAATTTTCATTACCTTCTACTGACTCCGCTTTTAATAATTCAGACTCAGGGTAAAAAAAACTACTTAAAACTTCTAAAAAACCTTCACTCTCCAGAAGATTATCGAATTCTTCCTCCGGATTATTTTCTGAGCCATCGCTTGTTACTTCTGAAGTTTCATTACCTTGAGTAATTTCACCTTGCTGGGTGTCATCAGAATTAAAACATGAAACTGTAACTATCGGCACCAGTAAAAAACAAATAATTAGAGAGGTAATATATATTTTTTTCACTTTCATATTTTTCTAAACCGATAAAACAAATTTAATAAAAATCCTAACCATTAAAAACTTAAAATAATTTCAAAACCCTGACATTTTACTTTATTTATTTAAAGGGTTTACTTATAAATTTTTTAATCTCAGGTAAAAATTGTATCATAGAATAGAGAGTATAACCAATAAGTATTGTACTTCCGATAGAATCATTAATTATTAATAATAAGATAAAAATTATTTATAGACATTTTGATCGTCATTATACCAATAAAACTTAAGACTTAGCTATTTTTATTTGGTACTGTAGTAGTTCCCTTTTTAACAGAAGATTTGGCTTCTGACTTTTTATTATCTTTCTCTTTTTTTGTTGAAATACCGGCAGCATTATTAAAATTCCCCGATTTTGATTTATAATCTGTAGTATAAAATCCGGATCCTTTAAAAATTATTCCCACAGGCGAAAATAATCTATTAGTATTAGAATCGCAATAAATGCATTTTATATTGTCATTACATCCAGCTTTTTGAAATTTATCAAAAATTCTTCCGCAGTTTTCACATTTATAGCTATATATAGGCATATATTTATTTCCCCCTTTAGCAAAATTATTTAGAAAATATATATCAATTAAAGATTTTAGTCAAATATTGGAAATGACTTATAGCCAATATTAAAAATAACTTTTATAATAGCCTGTGATTGTTAAATCCTGTATTTCTGTAACCAGATGAAAAAAAGAAATATACTAATTATAATTATCTTAACTTTAATCCTTACGATAGTTTCAATAACAACCCTGCAAAAAAAACCGGATATTGAAAATATTTACTTAAGTTCCAGTAAAGACTCCAGTTTTAACGAATTAAGTCAGGACAACCACGACTACTTTAACAGCCGGGATTCAAATATCTATCTTATAATAGACGTAAAGCACCTTACCACTGAAGATGAAATAAAAGTCGAATGGGAAAAAATTGAAGATAATTCTAACGAAATAATCCAGAGTAATACCGTAAAACCGGAGCAAAAGGGTTCAGGAAAGATTATAATCCTTTTGGTCAAAAAAAATGGTATTTATTCTCCCGGGAGCTATAACGTAAAGGTTTACTTAAATAGAGATAATAAAATTTCCGAAAAATTCTATATTTTAAGATAAGGTTTAGCTTATTTTCTTATATTCAGATCCTACTTTACTAAATTCGCTTTTTACCCTTTGAAATATTAACTCCAATATTTCATTTACTACATTATCAAGATTATAGTTTTCAATGATTTTAACTTTTTTCTCTTTTGCCAATTTCTCTATATAATCCTGAATCATCATGATTTTGTCCAGATGCTTTATATATCTTTCCATGGGCCTTGAACCCTGAGTTTCAAAAGTCCTCTTGGTGAAATGCTCTTTATGAATATCTTTATCAGACACCGATATAACTATCTGCTGAATTATAGCCCTGGATGAATATTCTCTAAGATCCAAATAACCGGGCACTACATGTGCGCCTTCTATAACAATATCTGATTTTTCTTCAATATTTCTTTTTATTATTGCTTCTATACCTACATTAACTGCCAATACCTGTTCCCTGAAACCCAGGATAACCGGTTCTACTCCAGTAGGAGGAAGAGTTAAATTCTTATATGCATTAAAAGAAGAACCTCTAAGAGGCCTGATTAATTTCTCCGACACCGAAGCTCTCATAACTTCTCTTATAGCATCGGTAGAAGCTATTCTTGTTATATTTAATCTATTTGCCAGTATAGTAGCTATAGTCGATTTTCCAACACCGGTTGATCCGCCGATAAGTATTATAACCGGTTTTTCTAGTTTACCAACAGATTGCCAGAGTAAATATCTCTCAGCGTATTCCAAACTGACTTTATCTTTTATAAACCTGAACGCCAGTGACCTTAATTCACCAAGAGACAGTGAGTATATCTTATTTTTTAGAAAATAATCCTGAATTTCAAGCGCAATTTTATGGGCAGTCAAAATATCCAAACCGGTTACAGAAATAGACGAAGCAAGTATTCCTTTTGAAAAGGGCAAGCCGCCTTTTTTATCTGAGATTACTATTACCCTGGGGTTTGCTTCACTTTCATCTCTTGAATCCATATTGATCTTTCTCCTTTGAGAATATATTTTTTAATTCCTTTTCTAGCAGCTTATTGCCGCCTATTACTATAGGAATATTATTCATATATATTATTTCTTTTTTATGTTTAAAAGCATAATCTGTTACAACATCTACCGAAGCTGCCTTTAATTCTGTCATTATTGTGTCATAATCCTTACTTTTTTCTAAGTCCTTTCTAAGTTCTTCTCTATTTCCCAGATTAAAACTCATCTTCATAACCCTGCAGTTAAAATTGTTCTCTATGTAATCTCTAATAATAGGTTCAACAATTTTACTGGCGGTCATAGCTATAAAAACTTTTTTACCATTAATATCGGATAAAGGCTCCGGTCTAAAAATCGTTTTTATAATACTGGCTTTCGGATTAATCTTTTTTATTTCTCTTTCTAAAAAAATTATCTTGTCCCGATCTGCCAATGGCTTCTCACACATTGTAATTATTATCAGGTCCGAAGATAGTATTCTATAAATTCCCAAATAGCCTATTATATTTTCCCAGTTCTGGCCGGCACCTATTACACAGATAGTGGCATCTGCTTCTACATCCGGAACAGAGGCACCGCTTCCTTCTACTATTATTAGGTCAGGATTTAATTTTTCAGCAACACTTATACCTTCCTTTATGTTCGACATAAAAACTTTACCTCCAAAACCACCGCCGCACCTTCTGCAACCAACAGCAGTGACCTTACTTGTAAGAGCATCTTCTATATAATCCGAACTTGCATGCATCCCCTTATTACTGATATCAAGGAGATATTCAGGTGTAATATTTATTTTATTACCCTTGATAATCTGAGGGTTTTTAGGTCCTCCCCTTCCCATAGCAATGATACATACATTAACATCCTCAGAAGTATATATTTTAGATATAAAAGAACTAACCGCAGTTTTGCCAATTCTTTTACCTGTTCCAATAATTGCTATGGTGGGTTTGCTGCAGTGTATATTTTCTTTCTCATAAGAAAATAAAAAGTCAGGACCTATATAACTGCATTTATTTGCAAGACAAAAAGAAGCTATTTTCATTCTAATTACGTAATTTACCACAGGTTCGTCACTTAAATCATAGACAACGTCAGGTTTGAAATATTTAAGTGCTGCTTTAAAATCCGTATCAATATCCTTAATTCTATAAACCTTCTCGCCGAAAAAACCCTCGATATTGTTTATCGCCAATTTCTCGGTTCCACCCAGGAAGACAATGCCCTTAAAATTGCCTTTATAGATTTTTTTAAGCATTGCAATTGCATCATAGGTTACCTGCGGGTAATGCTCTCCATCTATTAATGCAATCAGATCCTTATCCTTATTGTTTTTTCTCTTTAATAAACTTATCACAGAGTTTACTCTTCTTCCCAATTCTTTCTACACCTAAAATTTTTTCTATTTTATCAAAAGGCGACCTTCTATATATATCGATTTCTTTCTCTCTTACATAGATAATATTATAACTTGGTTCAATTTTTCCCCTTAATCTAAGACAAGAAACTGTCCCGGCAGTAACTACCAGCAGGTCCTCTACTCTCCATAGATACGGTACATGTTTATGTCCACATAACACCATATCCACTCCGGCATCAACTAAGGTTTCCAGAACATCACCGGCATCATTTACAATATTCCTTTCCCTACCTGTATTTGGAATTGATATCAAGTGGTGATGCATGGCAAAGATTTTAAAATTATCATTATTACATTTATTGAATTCATTTTTAATCCATTCATAATGTTCCCTGCCAATTTGTCCGTTATCCAGATCAGGTTCACTTGAATCAGCTGCAACAATGGTCACATTACTACCGCTAAATGAAATATATCTGCTGCCAAAAATGTCTTCAAAATGCAGGTATCCTACATTCCTGGAATCATGGTTTCCTAATTGGACCAGTAGATTTTTACACTTTATAGGAGAGAGATAATTCTTTAAAGTATCGTATTCCATCCTGAAGCCATTGGCAGTAAGATCTCCTGTTATAACCACTATATCGGGACAGAGTTCATTTATTTCATCAATACACCTGGTGAGAAGACTGGGCACAAAATGCTTTTCCCCAACATGAATATCAGAAATTTGAACTACTACTGTTTCCTTAGTATTTTCTGTCATCACTTTCCCTTTCAAATATACATTTTCAGTCGAAATAGTTTTTTTACTTCTAATAAATTATACCATGAAATTCTTTTTCAAAAATTTGTATTCCTGTCTATGTCTATAGTTCTAAAATATAATCCACAACCAATCAGTTACAAAAAAGGCATCAAGAAACATTCTTTTAAACTATCAATATGCCAAACATAATTATTTTATAATCCTATACCTAATTAAGTCCTTATACCATATTGCACTGTCCTTTAATATCCTCTCCTGTGTCTTGTAATCTATAAAAATAATCCCGAATCTTTTGGAATAACCATGCTGCCATTCAAAATTATCCATTATAGACCAGATGAAATATCCTCTTACGTCCGCCCCCTGTTCATTCAGTTTGGCAATCTCCATTAAATGCCTTTTAATATAATCTATCCTTTTAACATCGTGTACCCTTTTCCCGCTAGAAAGGATATCATCAAATGCAGCGCCATTTTCCATAATATAAATCGGTATTCCTGTATATTCCTGCTTTAGTCTTTTTATAAGATTATATAAAGGTTCCGGCCAGATGTTCCAACCCATGGTAGTTTTTTCAAAATTGCTCCTGGCATTCTCAAAGCCAAATTTTGAATCCCTGGAAAACTTAATAAGATCACTCGCATAATAATTTACTCCCAGAAAATCATTTTTAACTGATATTTTCTCCAAATCTCCATCACATATAAAATCAAACTCACCTACAAATTTATTAAATACTTTCTTCATGTCCTCGGGATAAGAAGATTTAAAAATAGGATCCAGAAACCATCTATTAGACATGCCATCAGATCTATAAGCCGCTTCTACATCTTCCTTAGAGTCAGATACAGGATAGGCGGGAATCAAATTAAGAGTTATTCCAATTTCACTATTTTTGAAGTCATACTTTCTAAAAGTTTCAACCGCAGCGCCATGAGAAAGTAGAATATGATGTGCAGCTATCAAAGCTTCTCTCATGTCTTTATGTCCTGGAGCGTGTATTCCTTCCGCATACCCATAAATTGGCTGGCAATATGGCTCATTGTGTGTTAACCATAATTTTACAGAAGTATTAAGTTCTTCAAATACCTTTGCAGCATATTCTTCGAACCACTTAACCGAATCTCTTTTTAACCATCCACCTATCTCATAAACCCATATCGGCATGTCCCAATGATAAAGGGCGGCAACTGGTTTTATATTTCTTGCAATAAGTTCATTTACCAAATTTTTATAAAATTCCATTCCTTTTGGATTATAAGTACCCCTTTTCGGAAAAATCCTGGGCCATGATATTGAAAATCTATATGCATTTATACCAATATCTGACATTAACTTTATATCTTCTTTATATCTATGATAATGATCACATGCAATATCACCGGTATGTCCTTTATATATTTTTCCAGGAATCTTGCAGAATATATCCCATATGGAAGGACCTTTTCCATCTTCCGCAGCAGCCCCTTCTATTTGATAGGACGATGTTGCTATACCAAAAACAAAATTTCTTTTGAATTTCTTTCCCATTTTACCTCCATTTACCACTGCTATTATTCTTTAATATATCTCTTTTGAAGAAAAACAAACCTTTATTATACAAAGATAAGATTAAAAGATTTATCTAAGGAAGTAAAGATAATCAAAGAAGAAATTTAGAGTAGAAAAAAATTTATTTGAACAGGGAGTAATGTAAGGATACTGGATACTATGAATAAGATATAAAAAAATAGCTGCAGTTAAAATAAAAAAGATATAAAAAATGTTACTCTAATTAAAAAGCGGTATTCATGCTACATAAAATAAAAAGTAAAGCACAATAACTATACTATTGTGCTTTACTTTATTAACAAAAATTAGCCAACCACTGTTTAATTACTACTCAGATATTCTTATAAATTTACATATAAGATTTTTCTGTATCTTTATCAAATAAGTGTATTTTGTCAATATCTACATATAAGATTGCCTTATCACCACTTTCGTATTTGGATCTGGGATTAACCCTTGCTGTTATTAGAACTCCTTCAATATCAATATATACATAGATTTCAGCACCCATAGGCTCTGTAACTTCAACATTTGCAGTAATTGTATTATTCGCAGGGATATCCTGTACAAAATTACTGTCTTCCAGATCTTCAGGCCTAATTCCTAATATTATTTCTTTTCCTATTAGTTTGTTATCTTTAATTACTTTCTTAATCTTATCAGTTGTATTAAGTTCAAATATGTTGCTTTTTAGAGTTATCCTGTCAGTAACAGTAGCATCTAAAAAATTCATTGCAGGGCTTCCTATAAATCCAGCTACAAACATATTGCCTGGATTGTCATATACTTCCTGTGGTTTACCAGTCTGCTGTACTATTCCATCTTTCATAATAATTATCTTATCTGCCATAGTCATAGCCTCGGTCTGATCGTGGGTTACATATATTATAGTGGCATTAAGTCTCTTGTGAAGTTTTGCAATTTCTGTTCTCATCTGAACTCTAAGTTTTGCATCAAGATTGGATAGTGGCTCGTCCATTAAAAATACTTTAGGGTTTCTTACAATTGCTCTTCCTAAAGCAACTCTCTGTCTTTGTCCTCCGGAAAGTTGTTTTGGTTTTCTCTTTAATAGGTCTTCAATTTTTAAAATTTTTGCCGCTTCGTGTACCATTTTATCAATTTCCAGTTTAGGCACCCTTCGAAGTCTTAATCCAAATGCCATGTTATTATAGACATTAAAATGAGGGTAGAGAGCATAGTTCTGGAAAACCATTGCTATATCCCTGTCCTTTGGAGCAACATTATTAATTAACCTGTCCCCGATATAAATTTCACCTTCCGTTACCTCTTCCAGTCCTGCAATCATACGCAACATGGTGGTTTTTCCACAACCTGATGGTCCTACCAGAACCATGAATTCCCTGTCTTCGACAGTGCTGTTCATGTTATTAACAGCAATCACATCATCAAATTTTTTTGTTAGATTCTTTACGATAACCTTTGCCATTTTCTCTCCTATTTTAATTGTTAATAGGTAATTGAAATTATAAAATAAAAAACAATTACTTTCTATAGTAAGATATATATTTTATACCATACGGATCCCTGCCCGCAAGAAAATCTGCTGCTTTTATCGCTTCCGAAATACCGCTTGTCAAAGGATCAACGATAGGAGCACATAAACAATTCACAATACCCATAGTTATAAAATGAATATTAAGCAGCTCTCTGTCTGGCATTCCAAAACTAACATTAGAATAGCCACCGGTGATTGATACCCCGAATTCTCTGGCAACTTTCCTTTGAGTTTCCAATGTGATTTTTGCAGAATTGGAGTTTGTTGCATTAGCCATGACTAGACAATCAAACACTAGATCCTCTTTCTTTATTCCAATAGCTTCTGCTCTCTTTATTATTTTTCTGGCGATTTCAAATCTTTCTTCAACATTATCCGGGATGCCATTATCATCCATTGTAAGGCATATAACTGCGCTCCCGCTATCTTTTATCATGGGTAAAATTTCTTCCAGCGACTTTTCTTTACCATTAACTGAGTTGATAAGAGCCTTATATGGGTAAACCTTCAGAGCCGCTTCCAGCGCCTTTGGATTTGCAGAATCAAGGCAAAGAGGTTGACCGGTTACTTCCATAACCGTCTTAACTGCTTTCGGCAGTATATCAACTTCATCCACACCAACTGCTCCTACATTTATATCAATTATGTGCGCCCCTGCTTTAGTTTGCTTTACGGCGTCTTCTCTAACAATGTTAAATTTACCATGTTTCAACTCATCTGCTAAAGACTTTCTTCCGGTGGGATTAATTCTTTCGGCTATAATAACTGTGGGCAGATTCAATCCAAACCTGACTTCGGTTCCTTTACCGGTAACTACTGTTTCCATTTTCTTATACCTTTTCCTTTTTATATAGGTTGTTAAATATTTTTGTAAAAGCCGTTAAGAATTTCACATTTATCTCCGGTAAAGCTACAGTAACCCTGATATACCCGGGTACTCCAAGATTTTTCCCGGGCCTTACTATAAATCCATTTTTAAGAAGTTCCTCCACAATTATATCACTATTCTCACCAGTATTAATCAAAATAAAATTTGTATATGACTTAATGAAGCCTATTCCGTTTTTCATTAAAACGTTGTAAAAATTATCCTTTTCTTCCTCTATCCTGTTCCTGATTTCATTAATATAGAATTCATTTTCCAATGCAGCCGCAGCAGCTTTCTGTGCAATTGAATTTACATTGAATGGTAGTCTTACCTTATTTATCGCGGAAATGATTAAGCTGTCAGATATTCCATATCCGATTCTTAATCCTGCCAGCCCGTAAATCTTCGAAAATGTCCTTAGGATCACAAGATTATTATATTTAGAGAGATATTCTATAGTATTAATCTTTTCTCTATCCGGCACATACTCACAGTAGGCTTCATCTACAACCAGTAATACATTTTCTTTTATATTTTCCACAATATAATCAAACTCTTTCTGGTTGATATTAGTTCCTGTCGGATTGTGGGGATTTGTCAGAAATAATATTTTTGTTTCTTTATTTATGGCACCAACCAGCATTTCTGCATCCTGCCTGAGTTTTTTTAAAGGAACTTTAATTACCGTCCCGCTGCACTTTACGGCTGACTTTTCGTAAATTAAAAAAGTGGGATCAGCGATTACGATACTTTCTCCGGGTTCAATAAAACTATCACAAATCATCTCAATAATCTGATCCGTACCGTTCCCCATAATTATAGAATCAATGCCAA